>NZ_VFIV01000050.1 GCF_019425495.1 Coxiella endosymbiont of Ornithodoros amblus | reverse complement strand
TATCTTTCATCACCTGCTCTTTATTTAAAATAGAAATTCTGTGTTGGCGCATTATAACGCCCCCTTTAAAGAGCGCACTTTTCATTGGGTTGTTTGTTGAAAATCTATACATAATCGTATCTTCTTGCCACTGAAGGCTCATAAGTCAAGGTTTAAAAAGTTTTCATCCTTTCCAAAGTCTTTTCTAGCTTCTGATTAGAGCTCACTTTTGGAGTAATGGCGAACATCTCAATGTCGTGGGATCGGCCGTTATAGTAACGATAATTTTTCAGACTTCCTTCATGAGCAAATTCCGCTTTTTTAAGCATTGCAATAGACGCTGAATTTTCCTTTAAAGTGACCGCCTCAATACGATTAAGGGCGATGCGACTAAAAAAGAAAAGTCGACGACGAGTTGTAACTCCTTTGTCATGATACCTTGGTTCCAGTAGTGCTTTGAGAGATCGTAGCAAATCTCCGCACGGTAATGCTGATTAATTGATGTAAAGCCTAATAGCTGCTCCGATCCATTCGGTCATCTTTTTCCGTGCTAACGACCAGTAAATATCTCGTCTATATTTGAAAAGATCGTGGTAATAGGAGGTGATTTCAGCGGCAGCTTCAGCGAGGTTTCTTGGGTTAGAGGCGAGTATAATGAGCAACGTCGGGATCGACGTAATACTCAAAAAACGCCTCTACGTCTTTAATCATTTTCTCGCGTAGGAAAAAAGTATCATCTACGTTAAGGATGGGAAATTTTAACTATAAAAAACATTAAGCATAGTAGATTTTAACTAGTCCTCAGGTGTATTAGTTAGTCGTTAAATTATAAAGCTTAAAACTTAAGAGAAATATTAATTCAAAATGATGTAGACTTAAACGCATAAAGATTATACGATACTGATCACCCAATAATTGCTGTTATACGAATGGTTTCAGTCGCTCTAGAGCAATGAAAAAGGAGTTGTTGTAGGAAGCATAAAATAATCTTGTAATTGTGCTGCATTGCAGATTAGTTTAGGAAATAGTTAATTATATTTCCAAAAAATCAAGTAATTGTATTTTTAAAAGCCTTACTATTGTAAAGGGAGTTTGTCTTTTATATTTTAAAAATCGTTTGGAGCAGTTAACTTGTATACTTGGGATAGTTATTTATTATTCAAAAATAATCTCACTGAATAAATTGTGAAGGAAAATGCTAAAATAAAAGGAATTTTTCGTGGAAAAAAAAATTATCCGACGTGTAGTACCAGAATTACAAAATCGGTTTAAATGTCTTCACCCCGTTCTGCAACGTATTTACTTGGCGCGTAATGTTAATTCACCCGACGAATTAACGCATGAACTAAAAAATCTATTGCCTTATTCCTCTTTATTGAACATCGATAAAGCCGTAGCACGATTAACGCAAGCATTAAAAGACCAGCAGCAGGTTATAGTCATTGGTGATTTTGATGCGGATGGCGCAACAAGCACTGCACTCACTATCAGTGCATTGCGTGCCTTTGATATGGAAAATGTTTCTTATTTAGTACCAAATAGGTTTTCCTATGGTTATGGTTTAACGCCGGAAATTGTTGATTTAGCTTCGTCCCGCCGTCCTGATTTAATCATCACTGTAGATAACGGTATTTCCAGCCACGCGGGGATTGCTCATGCGAATCAACTAGGTATTGATGTTATTATCACCGACCACCATTTGCAGGGAGAGACAGTGCCCCTCGCTTACGCCATCGTTAATCCCAATTGCAAAGATGACCGTTTCCCCAGTAAATGTTTAGCAGGCGTCGGAGTCGCTTTTTACCTTATGTTGGCATTGCGTGCAGAACTTAAAAAAATAAATTGGTTTGAACAGCGCGGATTGGAATATCCCAATATGGCAAAATTTCTCGATTTTGTTGCGTTGGGCACGATTGCTGATATTGTGGCTCTTGATAGAAATAATCGAATTTTAGTACATCAAGGGTTACGGCGTATTCGTGCCGGCCAAGCGCATCCGGGTATTTTAGCGCTATTAGAAGTGTCAGGGCGCCCTCGCGAGAAACTGAGGGCGACGGACTTGGGATTTGGGATTGGGCCCCGATTAAACGCGGCAGGTCGTTTAGATGATATGAGTTTAGGCGTAGCATGTTTATTAACAGACAACCTGGATGCTGCGTTGGATATCGCTTATCGCTTGGATGATTTAAATAAAGAGCGGCGAGTGATCGAATCGCAAATGCAAAAAGAAGCTTTTGACGCCATCAATGGATTAAATTTGAATAAAGGATTGCCACCTGCTTTGTGTTTGTATCAAGAAGAATGGCATCAAGGCGTAGTTGGCTTAGTGGCTTCGCGCGTTAAAGAGCGCACCCATCGGCCCACTATTGTTTTTGCGAAAATGAACGATACTACTCTCAAAGGTTCTGCTCGTTCAGTTTCAGGGTTACATATTCGGAATGTGTTAGAAGCGATTGCTATCAAACATCCGGGATTAGTAACTAAATTTGGTGGGCATGCGATGGCGGCTGGTTTGAGTTTGCCGCTCGAACGTTTTGATGAGTTCAAAGAAGCGTTTTCTCGCGAGGTGACCGAGCGCTTAGATGAGGACGATCTTCAGCCTCGGTTAGTGAGCGACGGTGAATTGGCTTCCAATGAGCTTACGCTTGAGTTGGCGTTGTTAATACACGGGGCTGGGCCTTGGGGCCAAGATTTTCCTGAGCCACTTTTTGATGGGCGTTTTAAGTTGATTAATCAACGCATCGTGGGGCAACGTCATTTAAAATTGATTTTACAAGTGCCAGAGAATAATTATTATCTAGATGGTATCGCTTTTCATGCGGATCTTGAGCAGTGGCCCAATTTTCATTGTGAATACGCACATCTTGCTTATCGGTTGGATGTTAACGAGTTCCAAGGTCGTCGGAAATTGCAGTTGCTTGTAGAACACATTAGACCTTATTGAATTGTCGTGGACTACTTGTTCGTGGGGTATGTCAAATTTAAGGGGAAGCCATTAGTATTAAGTAGAGCGGTGGCGAATATTTCCACCACTTTGGAGTATTGCGATTATTCATAATCTTGACAATAGGAAACAATCTGGCTTGAAGATGTGAATTTTAAAAGCGATTCAATAAGCTCCTTTTTCATAGGTGATAGGGTATCAGTGGCCGAATATAGGAAGCAGAATCCAGTTGTTAGGTCTGATGCCATCGATACTGTCCTCAGGATGCGGTTCTTTGAGATGAACTAAGAGTAGTGATGCCTGGTATAACGCATCTTGCTAATACTCAGCAACTACATAAACATTGACCAGAACACTGCTATTGTATATGTTGTTAAACAAAACGTTTAATTCATCAGCTATTTGATTTAGTTTCGCCGATTGATTTGGATCAAGTAATTTCCACATCAGCCCCTCCAAAAGGAGAGTTTGAATAATATTCAAGTATTCTTCAAAGAGAGTCGACATTTTTCTATTATAACGCCCCTGGACTTAAAATCATATCAAGATGATTTTTAATAAGTTGACTTTATTTTTTTCGTGTTGTCTAATCTCTAAGAGATTCGTTTTTCGGAGAATGGAAGAGTACCTCTTAAACCAGAAGGTTGGCGGGGGTTTTTTAACGCTATGTCAGAAAGCCGAAACGCTGGATCAGCTAGACGAATTATTCGGTTTATTGTTTTTTTAGAAGAAAAAGAACAATTGGCGTTGCGAGTTGAGTTATTGAGGGCTTTACTGAAGGGTGAAAAACTCAGCGTGAAATTGCTTATGATCTTAATATTAGTATTGCAAAGATTGCCAGCGGATCGAATGCGTTGAAAACAACGAGCGATAAAATTAAATCTTTATATAAAAAAATATCTGCCATAAAGGAGAAATTTTTATGAGTAACTCTGGTAAGAAATTTGATTTTCAAGGTGTTTTAGATAACATTAAATCCATGATTAGCCCGGAAAGTAATACGCCTAGCCCTGATCCCAGCGACGCCATTGGCATGAAAATTGCAGAATTAAGTGTTATCGCGCAACAATTGACAAAGTCCCATGAGGAACAGGCTAAAGAATTATCTAACGTCAATCGATTGCTGAGTGATTTATTTAAAGACCTAGAAGCTTTTCGTAATCCTCCGGAAAATAAAAAAACAGAAAAGCAAGAAGATAAAGAAGAAGAAACGAAAAATGACTAAGAAGATTCCCACTTCCGCGGGAATGACGGTTAAAAACAAACTTTGATGAAAGCCTTTTCATTCTAGTTATTTTTCCTATTAATCTTAATTTCTAAAAAACCATTGTCATCTATCCAGTTTTTAACACAATCGGCTTCCTTTACGCTTTTCCATAAGTTTCTTTTATGAGAAAAGCCGTGATGAAGAAAGAAATCACACTAAGCGCAGGTAGAAAGCTAAAGCCGATAATAAAATCATTGCCTGTCAAGAGCACCGTGAGAACCCTCGATAAAAAGATTAATCAACGGGGTATGGACAAGCGCCCAATAAAAAATCATGACGTTTTTTAACCCTAATCCTGATACGCGAGTGGTTAATGAGGAGTGTTCTGAAATAATGGTAAACTCAATTTTTTGTCCTGAAGCAGCGATCCCTATCAGAAAAAACAAAAATCCGTAGATCCAATGTTCGTGGATGGAGAGATAAGTAAATAATTGCGGTCGATAGGAATCCAAGCAAACTGTAAAAAAAATAAGGGTAGGCTTTCGATGCCTAGCAATATCGTAGAAAGTGTTTAGTAAAGAACAAGCTATTGCAAACGCAAACTAAGTAAGAGAAACCATATCTGCGGCGAGCTCCTGGAAAAGTCCTCTGACTTCCAGATAGTCGCTTCCCCAGATGGCGCCTAAGACTAAAAAGGAAGCATAAACGCAAGCTGAATAGAATGCGATATACCACATCTAGGAATTTTAAATAATAGTTTTAATGATTGGGGATAGTCCCTGTTGCCTTTTTTAGTTAGATCAGCGCTTGTTCCCCGCCATGCGCTTTTTTTGTTACGATGAACAAAATTAACAGCGTCAGCAGCACAACGAACGACGAAATGAGACTGAGTACAAGTCGCCAATTGCTGCGTACCTTTGAAAGAAAAAAACCAATGGATCATCGGCGAGCAGAGACCCCATAGTGCCGATAAATTGGGAAGTTCCTGCGAAAAAACCAAAATAACGTTGAGGAAACCAGGTCACCGTGATGACAAGTAGAAAAATAAAAGAAAAAGAAGAACTAAATCCCATTAAAAATCGACTAAAAAAGCAAATCAAAATCCAGTGGATTATGAAAATATCAAGGCAGAGACGGCGCACGCTAAAACAGAAAAAATTATAATAAGTTTAACGCCAAATTTATTCGCTAAGACACCCATAGGAATTTTCACAATTGCATAAGCGATATAATAAGCAGAGCCAATTAATGCAAATGATTCCGGCAGTCAAATTAAGGTCAGTGATAATTTGATGAGCGACGGTCCTAATAAAAGTTCTAAGAAAAAATTTTTGAAGGAAAAGAGAGCGGCTATCAAACAGATAATTAAAGCTAAAAAAAGAAATGGACGATTTATTCACTTGTATCAAATCGTTTATTCCTCTCAGCTTATTCCCTTATTCAAACTATTCCAATTGCTCAATACTTTGTTCTTTCTAGTTTTTAAGATGAGTCACCGCTTTTTCCATTTTTGGAAGACAGCAATTGAAAATAAGGTTTCTCCATCATGAAGCAGGGGTAAATATTTTTATCTACAATAACGCATTCTTTCAGATTAGTTATTGTCGCACTTTTATCAGCGCCAAATGGATCAATTGTAGATAATATTTCACCATTTGAAACACGTTGTGCTAATTTAAATTTAGAATAACTCATTCTACTGGTAGTCACGCGAACCTAAAAATTATCTTTAGTAAAAAAAGAATTAGTGATTTTTAGGGGATAACAGCGGTTTGGTTTTGGCAACAAGTTTAAATTTCGTATTACCTTTAAAATACGCTTAATACCTATTTTAACACATGTTCATCAAAGTGCATAGCTTCATCCGCTTCATAAATCAAAATAGGAAATCACCGTGGCACCAAATGCTTTTGCTAATTCTTTTTCTTTTTCATTTTCAAAGTTAACGAAAATTTTCGGAAAATTAGTGTAATTTAAAAGCCACGTTTTGAGGTCGATACAATAGTCTTCTTTATCGAGTATTTCTTTTATAAAAAAGGTCGGTGAGCCGAGCAGCATTGTGAACTGGTCTTCGATCCGGTAAAATTACGGTCTAATTCAATTCTGTTTTGTGAGAAAACTCCCTCACAAACACAGTGCCCCAAGGTTTTATCCGTGCTACATTTGCAGTTACGCAGGGGTGTTGCGGTGAATGAAACAGGGGCACTTTATAGATTGAGCATAAGAAAAACCAAAAGGAGAAAGAAAAGCTATGGCGCTTACAAAATCAATTTAGGAAAGCCAGAACTAGCACTTGCTATTACGCCTGGATAGTTTTAAGTTTATACGATTTTTTTATTTTATAAAAATACGTTTTTCAAGTCTCGCCCGTGTGATGACAACTGAGCTGATGTCTCAATTTCATTTGAACGGCGTCAGTTTAGGAAATTTGGCTGCATCATTTCTTTACCCCTATTTAATTGGAAAGCTTTTCGTCGGTCATTTACTGGATCGTTATAATCCGCGCTTGCTCACGTTGATGCCGGTTGATTTATGTGGCCTGGGCGCTATTTTCTTTGATCACATTCAAGGTTTAAAGATTTCTTTGTTAGCGTAAAGTTTAATGGGTGTTTACCTTTCATTTGCAAAGTTTAGATATTTAAAATAACGGTGATTTTGTTTAAGACAAAACTGTTTACTTTTGTAAGCAGTTTTCTTGTGACCAGAGCTATCTTAGGTTCAATGGTGTGGCAAGAACCGTTGGCTTGGTTAGTTTCAGAAGTCGGCTTGCAGATGAGTTTATATTATTGTTGTTGTTTGGTTTAATATTAGCTCTGCTTTTTTATACTTGTGTAAAAATAAATATCTTTTGAATTCTTTTTTATCTACTGAATCGACGATAAAACTACACGATGTTGTTCAACTTTTAAAATTGAAAAACAATTTGTTATTAATGTCTTACACCGGTTTAGTATTTTCGCCATTGGCTGTGTTAGGTAGTCTGTGGGGAACGACATTTGAACAGACATTATTTTATTTAAACAAGCCAGAATTGGCTTCGTTAACGTCGAGTTTATTTTTAGGATTAGGGATGGTAGCGCCTATTTTGTGATGGTTATCCAGGCACTTCAATAAACATTTTTCCATTATGTGGATTTGGTTAATACTCTATTTGTTAGGATTACTCTGCGCGTTTTATTTTCCGGTGTCGATTAGATTAGAAGGCAACTCATTATTTCTATTTGGTTCTGGCACAGGCGCTTTTGTGCAAGGATTTCCGTTTGGAAAAGTTCTAATTCTGTTTTGTTTACCACCTCTGTGCTCGTCCTAATTAATATCAGCGATGCTTTATTCGCTTCTTTTATGGAACCTTTGATCAGAAAATTTCTTTATTTATTCTGAAAAGGTAAATCTGTCAACGACGTTTTCTATTTCTTGACCAACGACCTTCACCAAGTATTTGCCGTATTGTGCTTGTATTTATGTGCTTCTTTTGTTTTTTTAAATAAAACTCCGTCACCCATTTTCTTGAGAAAATTAGTAATAAATATAAAGAGGTATGTTATTTTACCGTGGTGATGGTACCAGAAAAAATATCCTCGATGAGAGCATTAAACGAGCGATGTCACGATCGTGGAAAGAAGATGCATGGGCAATTATCGAAAAATGCTCATTTGAGGAATATAAAGAGGTTTTATATTTAGAAAACGAAAAGATGTATTTTTCAACCAGCCATAAATTCCGTGATGGAAAAGAGGATGAATGTATAATGCTTAAACCGTGTTGAGGAACTTCTCTAATTCGCCACGAGTACTTAAAAACATTTATAAACACGTTAGTTATATTTATCTATTGAGGAAGAGGATTCGGAGGAAATCATACAAACGGTACAAAACATTAAGACTCAGCCGGATACAGGAGTAACAAAATCCGTCGGAGAAAAAACAAGGGCCTCTGTTTGTAGGAGGGATTTCTAATCGAGGGTGCAAAAAAAGACTACACGCCGACCTCTTAACTCCTTCATAAGAGGAAAAAAAAGCGAAAGCAAAACGGAAAATAAAATTTTAAAAGCCTTTTGTTATTGTTTCTTGAACACGAAACAACCGGAAGAGAGTATCAAAATTCCGCTCTTAGAGTGAGATCAAAAAAAAATGAAAATTACGGTTCTGTAAATTTAAGAGGTAATAAACTACATTATGAAAAGGAAGAATTAAGCAGTGAATTAAAAGGACAGCCGTCCACTTAAGCTAAACACATTTTGAGAAAAACTCACTTTTGGGTCCTCTGGAGAGATTTGCCATCCCTTGTCCCAGCCGGATCAATTGAAGCGGCAGGTAAGTATTTGTTGATGGAAAAAGAGAGCAGAAAAAAGCGAAACTGAAAGGTAAAGAAAGTAAATAAACAAGGAATCTATCACTGTTTCGGATATCAGTACTGATAAAAATGAAGGTTTGCGTTTTCATCATGGTTTTGGCAAATAGCCACTCTTTACTGAAATGAGTTCAAGATAGTTGATGCAGAGATTACTTCCTAATGAAAAGGGTTCTTACTGGCCACATTTCTGAACTCTGATAGAGATACTACAGTGGTATCAGAGTGGATAAAAAGTTAACGTTGAATATTCGCTTTTTAAATTTATGTAAACCAAGTTTCAATGTGTTAGAAATCTTAAACTGATGGCAGATATTGAAAAAAAAGACAGAGGAGAAATTCTATTCAATGACTTTTCTAAAAAAATTTTCAGAATATCTTTGGAAATCCAGAAGAAATTTTTTCTTATGACTGGCATAGTTGGGAATTTTTCTTGTTTATTTAATAAACGAGCCTAATAATGCCATAGATAAAAAATATAGGTACGGTCATTGCGTGTTTAAATAAGATTTCAAAAGATAAAAAATGATCATTATTGTTACTCATGACCAATATTTACAGTCTCAGTTACCTGGAAGCGTATTTGATCGTAATAATTAATAATAAGTTCTTGGTGTTGTGGGGTAATCGGATAAATCCACGGCTGGCATTGAGAGAGCTGAAAGTGAATCAAGGAGCTAACCCAACGAGGTTTCTAGCTTCTATTATAATTTTGAAAAGTATCATCTACGGGTTCATGATTAAGGACTCTTCGACATGAAAAGATGCAAATCCTTGATTTTCTGATGGCCAAGCAGAATCGACGAGATGAGAATAGAATAGTAGATATTTGTAAGATTTTTTATTATTCTCAAAGTGGTACTGAAAAAGGATACGATTATGTATAGATTTTCAACAAACAACCCAATGAAAAGTGCGCTCTTTAAAGGGGGCGTTATAATGCGCCAACACAGAATTTCTATTTTAAATAAAGAGCAGGTGATGAAAGATATT
>NZ_VFIV01000049.1 GCF_019425495.1 Coxiella endosymbiont of Ornithodoros amblus | reverse complement strand
GTTACTAACCCACTGATGTCTTTCATCAAGAACCCCTTATCCTTCAATAACATCAGGAATTCTACTGAATACTCAGCAGCTTTTCTGACCATTTCATCAACTTAACTGCTTTTGTTATGTATAGAGAATGGATTTTTAAAGCAATGATGATTTAAGGTTTATACAGCCTTTTTATAAGCAGTTTTTAAAATGAGGGCTGACATTATGTCACGTGTTGATCCTGGATTGAAGGACTTTTTTTACAAATTTACTTACGGAGATACAAAGCAATATCCCTTAAATGTAATGGATAAGGATAATTATTTAAATCCGCAATGGCAAGCTCTATTACCCTCAACTATCTTCCTGGTTATCTCCAAAATTTACCAAGCTTGATTATCAACACCTTGCATTGGATGCAAAACACCACCTTAAAAAAGGCTTCAAAGTTTATTGAGGAGCTACAACGCTGTCCTTTATAGTAAAAAATCTATCAAAGTCAACTATGCAGCGAATTTGTGGACTTTTAGTTGAATTTGGAAAGGCAGGAGTGTTTTACCTGATATGGACAATTCATCGTTATGGTGAGATGAGTAATAACGACATGGGAAAATTTACAAAAAGAGGCAAAAGCAATATAATAAGGCATGAGACATGTCGATGGTGCCGTCACAATTCACACTGCCACTGTCAGTACCCTAACCCAAGAGCTGGTATTCGATTTTTAAAGAGCAAGATGTTTTACCTAATGATTGTTCGGAATCTGTTGAGTTAATAAACAAATATTTAATCGCTTGGAAAAAAGAGAAATGGCGTAATTGGGAGAAATCATTCCGTGATCCTGTGATGCAGTTTTTGGAGGTGTATGTTCAACAAAGACTCAGCTTTCAACCCGCAATAAGTGAGAATAAAAGCGCTACTTTTTCTAATGCGACTCATCCCAATTTCCCCCGGCGCCAACATCAACCATTAATGGCACAGATAAGGCAACGGCTTCTTCCATGGATTTTTTGATTTGGGGGATGACTTTTTCTAAATCTTTTTCGGCCACTTCAAAAACCAGTTCGTCATGCACTTGCATGATTAAATGAGCCTCAACGGGGGTTTTTTGGAGCCAATCGCTAACTTTAATCATGGCGATTTTAATAATATCGGCGGCTGTGCCTTGCATGGGTGCGTTTATGGCCGCGCGTTCGGCAGCGCGGCGGTGCTGCATATTGGAGGCGTGGATGTCTGGTAAATAAACGCGGCGGCCGAAAAGTGTTTCTACATAGCCTTGGGTAAAAGCAATAATGCGGATTTTTTGCATGTACTCATGCACTTTAGGATAACGTTTAAAATAAATATCGATGTATTCTTGCGCTAAATCGCGTCCAATTCCCAATTGGCGTGCTAAACCGAAACTCGACATCCCGTACAACAGCCCAAAATTAATTGCTTTCGCGCGGCGACGTTGTTCGGGCGTCACTTGTTCCAAGTTCACACCAAGTACTTCAGCTGCTGTCGCGCGATGAATATCCCATTCTTTATCGAAAGCCCTAATTAAGCTGGGATCTTTTGAAATGTGTGCAATGATACGCAATTCCACTTGCGAATAATCCGCCGCCACCATCTGAAACCCAGGTGGTGCGATAAACGCGCGTCGGATTTTTCGCCCTTCTTCCGTACGGACGGGAATGTTTTGTAAGTTGGGATTATTCGAAGATAACCGTCCTGTTGAGGTGACGGTTTGGTTATAGGAAGTGTGAATTCGGCGGCCGGCTAGATGCACTTGCACTGGCAAACGATCAGTATAAGTTGTTTTTAACTTAGTAAGGCTGCGGTGCTCCAAAATCACTTTAGGTAGAGGATAATTCAAGGCTAAATCTTGTAAAACATTTTCTGCTGTCGATGGCTGACCGCCGGGGGTTTTTTTAAAAATTGGTAGTTTTAGTTCTTCGTATAAAATCGTTTGCAATTGTTTAGGTGAACTCAAATTAAACTCGCGACCCACTAATTTATAAGCTTTCTGCTCCAATAAGGCAATGCGACCACCGAGTTCGATGCTCTGTGCCTGCAGCATTGCGATATCCACTAAAACTCCCCGCATTTCCATTTGCATGAGGATCGGCACTAACGGCATTTCGATTTGTTCAAAGACCTTTTTTAAATTTTTTTCTTTTTCAATTAATGGCATTAATTTATGATGAAGCTGAAAAGCGACATCCACATCCTCCGCCGCATAAGCAGTGGCTTTATCAAGGGTAACGTGATTAAAACTGATTTGTTTCATTCCCTTACCCGCCACATCCTCAAATTTCATCATCATGCGACCCAAATACTTAAACGCCAGAGTATTTAAATCGTGCCGTGTACTGCTACTATTTAAAACGTAAGACTCTAGCAGTGTATCGTAAGTCTTTGTCCGGATAGTAATCCCCTCTTTTGCCAAAACCTCGCCGTTGTATTTTAAATTTTGGAAAATGATAGTTTGATTTTGGTCTTCTAATAAGGGTTTTAATTCCCGCAATACCTCTTCTTTATCAAGCTGGGCGGGCGCGCCCGTATAATCGTGCTCAAGCGGGACATAGGCTGCCTCGTACGGGGAAGTCGCAAATGAAATGCCGACTAATTTTGCTTGTATCGCATTAAAATCAGTCGCTTCCGTGTCGAAAGCGAATACTTTAGCGTCGGCTAATTTCTTCACCCATTTTTCAAAAGTTTTTTTGTCTGTGATTGTGGCATATTGAAAAGCGGCTACTTTTTTATCTTGGTTTACTAGAAGTTCGGCAAGCCAAGATTTAAACTCATATTTGGTAAATAGTTCAATTAATTTTTCTCGATTTTTTTCCGTTTGGATTAAATCCGTTGGATTTTCTTCCAAGGGCAAATCGGAAATAACCGTTACTAATCGGCGCATCAACGGCAGGTCATCAATACAAGCGCGAAGGTTTTCACCAACTTTTCCTTTAATTTCATGCGCATGTTTTATAATATTCTCAACAGAATCGTATTGACTGAGCCATTTAACGGCGGTTTTGGGGCCGACTTTAGGGACGCCCGGAATATTATCGGTGGTGTCGCCAGTTAAGGTTAAATAATCGATAATCTTCTCAGGTGGCACGCCAAATTTTTCAAGAACACCTTTCGAATTGAGCAATTGGTCCTTCATCGTATTAACCAATGTCACGTGTTCATTGACAATCTGGGCTAAGTCTTTATCGCCGGTTGAAACCAAAACCGGCATTCCCTTTTCTTTTGCTTTTTTAGCTAACGTAGCGATCACATCGTCGGCTTCGTAGCCCTCCCTAATAATAAGAGGAAAGCCGAGCGCTCGAATGATTTCAAACAAAGGCTTAATTTGACTTCGCAATTCATTAGGCATTTCGACACGGTTAGCTTTGTAGGTGTGATGCAAATCATGGCGAAATGTTTTACCCTTAGGGTCAAACACCACTGCAACATAATCCGGTTGATATGCCACCATTAGTTTTCGCAGCATATTAATGACGCCATACATCGCCCCTGTTGGCTGGCCTTTGCGGTTCGTCAGCGGGGGCAGTGCATAATAAGCTCGAAAGAGATAAGAAGATCCATCAATCAAAATGAGTGGTTTAGAACTTAATGCTGTCATAGTAAAAAACGGTATTCACACGCGACTAAAGTTGATAGGATATTCTACACATGTTAACCTATTGAAGCTATGTTAAAACGTTCTATATCACCGTTCGCCTTGTTGCTCACTTCTATCAGTGCCATTCTTGGGTCCGGTTGGTTATTCGCCGCTTATTATACCGCAGAATTAGCGGGTCCATCCGCTATTTTGGCGTGGTTAATCGGGGGCTCTGCCGCCATCATCATCACGTTCGTTTCTGCGGAATTATGCGCTATGTTACCGATTACGGGCTCCAGCACACGCATACCCTATTATACTCATGGCACACTGGTGAGCTTTCTTTTTGCCTGGATTATCTGGCTTACTTACGCTTCGTTTGCTTCGACTGAAGTTCAGGCCGTACTGCAATATTTCAGTTATTTTTTTCCTTTTTTGGTCCAAAGTAACGCCGGCTTAACGGGTTTTGGTTATTTTCTTGCTACCCTATTAATGCTCACTATTAGTGCGCTGAATGTTTTTTCTTTACGGTGGTTGTTGCGCTGTAATAATGTGCTTACACTTTTAAAAATTGCGATTCCCGTTATCGTAGCGCTGGTTATTCTGGCGGTTTATTTCTCGCCCCATCAACTTCTTCATCCCGGCTATTCCTCTTTTATGCCTTATGGGATGCACGGTGTTTTTGCAGCAGTCTCCGGCGGTGGCATTGTTTTTGCTTTTAATGGGTTTAAGCAAGCTTGTGAGATGGCAGGGGAAGCTAAAAAGCCCGCGCGAGCTTTGCCGTTCGCGGTGATTGGTTCAGTGATCGTATGTTTAATCATATACCTTTTGTTACAGTTCGCTTTTTTGACATCAATTATCCCTTCTAATTTAATTCATGGCTGGTCGCATCTCGCTCTTCCTGGGGGAACAAGCCCTCTAACGGCGGTTGCGCATCAAGGGCATTTAGATATTCTGCTTCCTGTGTTATACGTCGGGGCGGTTATCGGGCCGATGGCGGCAGCCCTGATGTACACTAGCAGTGCGGCACGATCTCTGTATGGGATGAGTAAAAGCCATCATATTCCGCCGTTGTTTCAACGGTTACTGTACGGCAATCCAGTTGTGGCTATCATTACTAATTTTCTCCTGGGAATGTCGCTTTTCGCGCCATTGCCGGGTTGGAACAGCATGATTACTTTCCTTACCTCATTAATTGCGCTCACTTACGGGATCGGCCCCATTTGTCTATTAACCTTGCGTAAACAATTACCTGATTATAAACGCCCTTTTAAATTACCTTTCGTGACAATATGGGCCACTTTCGCTTTTTACCTTTGTACACTTCTTACTTATTGGAGCGGTTGGGTTGTTATTTCCAAATTGGGCATCGCCTTGATGGCCGGCCTTCTCGTTTTATTCATTCACCGTGCTTTCATTAACCCCGATGAGCGAGTTCCCCTGAATGCAAAAGCCGCCTTATGGGTTTGGCCTTACCTAGCGGGGGTCACGCTCATCTCTTATCTCGGCGATTATGGTGGAGGTAAAGGAGTAATTCCCACAGGATGGGATTTTGGTGTGATCGGCCTTTTTTGTGTCATGATCATGTGGCTCGCTCTTAAATTTAGATTGTCAACTATACTCACCCAGCATTACATGAAAGATGGACTTTACTCGCCAACCATCAGAGCAAGGAACCAATGGAACCCAAAAACCCGCGTTCGCTCAGCACGGCTGAGGTCATGACACCGGAAAAGGTGAATTTTGCAGGGAACATTATCCATAGCAGATATATCTCAAGCTTATCGACTAAACAGCCTGCGCGTCTGCCGCCCGTTACAGTGGTCATTATGTCGTAACGCTTTCGGTTGACAAAGTGTTGTTTAAAATGCAGCCAATTTATCTCGGCGAGTTAGTCACTTGCTATGCAATGATTTGCGTTGGACGCACTTCAATGGAAATGGGTATCAAAGTCGTCTGAAAATTTAACCACTGGCGAAAAACGACATACCAACTCCTGTTATGTCGCCATGGTTGCCGTTGATACAAATTTAAAACCTGTAGCCGTCCGCCCTTTAACAATTAATGATGAAATCGAACAACGCCAGTTCGACGAAGAAAAAATTACAAGAGAAGCCCGAATTCAGCTAGCAAAAGCCCATGAAAAACGAAAAAATAAATGATTTTTGAACTTCCTTCTCCCACTTACCGGGAGTCAAGAGAGGCTCCTTTTTCAGTTTGCTATTCCTTAAATATTTATCTTATAAGCTCGTGGTAGAACTGATTATTTTGTTTTTGGTTATTAATGCTGAACTTGCGTGGAGCCAAAGAATCAATAAAGGTGTTGATGATTATTTTCCTGGGGGTTTTTTTATTACACACATCATTGTGATTACTGCCGGTATTATTTTACACAACTACGGTATTAAAACCGTTATTCAGAATTCCTACGTAGAAACTTTTCATCATCCGAGAATATTCGGATGGTTTTTCGTATTGGCCTTATTTATGCAGGCTTATTCTTTAGGTACTGGTACGTACACCGGCTTATAAGCCGTTTTTAATAACGTAAATATCCTTGCCGAACCCCGCGTTAAAACAGGTTTTTTAAGCACGCTTTTCATGGTCATTTCATTAATTTTGGTGGCCGGAGGCATTATTTACTTTATTACTGTGGAATGCTCATCCCGTCCCAGGACAAACGCTCAACGCAGTCGTTTTTCAATCCATTTTACAAACGTGGTCTTATCATCACTTTTTATTATTGGTATTAATGGTATTAGAAGCGGGACTTTTAATTGTCGCCGCCAATACGGGCTTCCTCGGTGGCCCTGCGTTTTAGCGAATATGTCTATCGACTCGTGGCTGCCACATCGCTTTGGCATGCTGTCCAGTCGATTGGTTACTCAAAATGGTCTGATATTTTTTGGATTAGCCACGTTATTTATTTTATTTGCCACCGACGGCTGCGTGGAATTTCTCGTTGTTCTATATAGCATGAATGTGTTTTTGACTTTTAGCATGTCGAAGCGGTTATTCCCTCTATCGATCCCAAAAAGCCAACTACTGTTTTTCTTGTAAAAGAAATCGGCGCAGCTATGGATTCTTTACTGTGGGTCACTCGGATGTTCCCTAGTTATTTTCATAATTTTATTTTCATCAGCACTGGCGAAGTTGATATTGGTAGCTTTGGTAGTGATACAACGCTTTCAAAATTAAAAAGAACAAACCGATACGACTCTGAATTATTTAGTCAAATACTCCCAAATGCAGGGCATCGCCGCCGAATCCTATAGTGGCTTTGGCACGGATGTCGTCGATCAAATTATGCAGATATCTGCAAAAGTTAATAAAAAATTCCCTACCGCCATTTATTTTTCTCCCCGCTATGTTTTTGCTACTGAAAATTGGTTTACCCGCTTATTACACACCGACCTCGCTAACATCATCCAACGCCGTCTGTCTGTATATGCTGGGAGCTAAGATGTTGATATTGCCGTTGAAGTTGAAGACTTAGCCAACCTATTTCCCTATCGTGCTGTTACAGTTTTTCCTTTGAAGCTACTCCTCAGGGTCATGAGCTGAAAAGTGTGCTATGTTTATAATCATAAAAATATAATAGCATCTATGGGAGCTTATCTTCTTCAGAAGCTTGAGCAGACGAGCAGCATTAAAATTAAAATGAACTGATATATGCCGATTACAGCTTATAACAAAAAGTCTATAGATTACCTTTTGCAGTATGACAAAGAACCGATTAAAGAAATTTATAATAATATCAATAGATTATTTGATAAAAAGGTTGAAGAAATTGGCGGAAAATCCATCTTATTTAAGAAGACACCTATCAATCCAACACCTTCTTTTTTATCAAAAGAGCACTATGCTAGTTACAAACTATGCTGTGATAAATTCAACACGATTATTGAGAAAATTGGTGACCGCCTTGTTGAAAGAAATACGGAATTAATGGAATTTTTTTAGCGATTACAAATCATATTAGCCTTATATCAAAGCGAAAAAATTTTTGAATAATTTATACTATCGTTGCGATTTTTTTAGATAAAAAGGGAAACTTAAAGTTCGTTGAAATAAATATCCATGGTGGTCACAGGTTCTGTGTTATCAATTTTCTGAGCCAGATAATCTATGATCAATTGAACTTAAGCATAATATCGTCACCCCAAATTTATTATGATCCTTTCTATTGGCCACGAGTAATCACTGAGATGGAAAAAGAAGCCTCTATCACTCCGGCTACGGTTTGTATCATTTATGACGATCGATCTCCATTCTTTGATCCGAAATTAATGTATTTTTTGAACTAATTACTTTGACTGATCAACTTAATTCTACAGGACAACAAGCTTTTTCATAGATGTTAAAAATCTATCAATGAACCGTAAAGGTGAACTAAATTATAAGGGAAATACAATTTCTACTCTTTTTAGTAGAGTTAGAGTTGGTAGGCAGTGACATGTCTTACGATATTCGTTATAAGTCCTTTTTACAATCCTTCTTGAATAGACAGGTTTTGTCTATTGATGGAATGGCCGGTTTGACAATTCTACAAGATAAAAATTTATTTTAAATTCTAACGCATGAAAAATACGTTCACTTACCTACGAAGGAGGAAAAATTAGTAATAGGCAGGTTTCGAAAACATTTAGGCTTATCTTTTTTGAAAAGAAAAATATTAACGCTTTTGCCAATTCCAAAGATCTTTGGCTTATTAAGCCAACCAATTTAGCTTGAGGACAAAAAGTAAGCATCGGGCAGGATTTGAGACAAATTGAATGGAATCAATTTATTGAAAGGTTGAATAGATCAGGACTTTATTATTCAGTAAAAAATCAACGCACCAATGGTGAATATTTTAGAACATATTAGATGAGAATTTTTTAATAAAAAATGTATTAAATTTATTCCGCTTTATATTTAAACAGCAATTGCCATGGTTTTTTAGATAGAGTTTCTTCAGAGGCGGTTACTAATATAGCAACTGGAGCTTATCCACACCCCGTTTTCATATTAAAAAACAAAAATCCCGTTAATCATTATTCTCGCATTTTGCTTCGTTGCATACGGGCTAGGGCTACTAGAAACATTTGAAGAGTGGTTCTATATCTGGTATCTCAAAAATATGAGCAAGGCAGGCAAGCAGTTTGAAGAAAATGAGAAATGATCCAGTGGATTGGCAGATTAACAACTTGAAAACGATTGCCGTTAAGGTCAGTTTGTCCTATGAACAACGAGAGACTAGCTATCTCATTTTTTGGACTCAGTCTGACCAGAAATAAATATTCCTGCGAAAAAACCCATTAAACTAATCTATGTCAAATTATTTATTGAATGATTGATAGAATAATTGGAGGTGAAAAAATATAAACATACATATTTATCCAATTACAATTCGACCTTTTACATAAAGGAAGAAAGCGGTGTCTATTTAAATAAGGATCTAATTTACCAGAGTGTGTTTCCGATGGTGAGATTGTCAATGAAGCGGTTTACGAAATTGAATCTGCGATTACCTCTTGGAGCAAAACAGCTAAAGAATTTAGAGACCTCATTCCAAATTCCAGTGTTGCCTTAAAATACAGTAGTTAGTGGTATGTTTTTGTTCTAAAAGATTTACACGCTGCGTTAGCACTTCAGGCTAAAAATGAAGGGTTAAGTTTAAATATGCTGGCAGCAACTTTATTGGTGGAAGGGATTGGCAAGAAATAAAAATATTCCCTTCTCAATTTAGGGATGACTCATAGCACAATTAATCGATTGTAATTCAGGTAAGTCGTCAGAAAAAAACAACCCAATGAAAAGTGCGCTCTTTAAAGGGGGCGTTATAATGCGCCAACACAGAATTTCTATTTTAAATAAAGAGCAGGTGATGAAAGATATTAAAATACTTGGTGTTGATATTTATTGC
>NZ_VFIV01000048.1 GCF_019425495.1 Coxiella endosymbiont of Ornithodoros amblus | reverse complement strand
GTCACAATTGTATAAAATCAATTCCCGCACGATCGCTCGTGCCCGTAATCCCTAGGGTATTCTGGGGATTTCTCTTAACGCTATTTATATATCATGATGGAGACCCACAATCCCCTGCCCGTGCAGGAATCACAGAGGGTACTGGATGACAGGGTGACAAAGTGGGTGATGGCAAGGTCCGGGAATGACTATGGTTGTGGCTGACCATGCTTAAAGAAATAAAGAGGAGTTTGTAAATTGACAATTTCTTTTGTCCACTTAAAAATTCATAGTGAATATTCTATTGTGGACAGTGTCGTGCGCATCGATCAATTATTGCAACGCGCTGTGGATTTAAAAATGCCGGCTGTTGCTTTAACCGATGAAGTTAATCTTTTTGCACTTGTTAAATTTTATCGTCAGGCAATAAACAAAGGAATAAAGCCTATTATTGGATCGGAATTATTATTAGCTGAAGGCGATGATGTTTTTCGATTCACGGCTTTGTGCCAAAACAAAATTGGTTTTCGTCACCTCATTCACTTATTATCCCGCGCTTACGTGGAGGGACGACAGCGCGATCATGTATTAATTCAGTCCGAATGGTTGGTGCAAGCTAAGGAAGGATTAATTATTTTGTCTGGCGCTCGTCGAGGGGATGTTGGACAGGCATTGTTGCAGCGTCGCTCGTTATTGGCGGAGGAACGATTAAGGCGTTGGATAAACCATTTTCCCGGTCGATTTTACTTAGAATTACAGCGTACCCGACGGGACCAAGAAGAGGAGTATATCCATTCAGTCATTGAATTAGCACTAAAACATCGCGTACCTGTCGTAGCTACGAATGAGGTGTGTTTTTTGTCGCAGAGTGATTTTGAAGCGCATGAAGCGCGGGTATGTATTCATCAAGGTTATCTTTTACAAGATCTCAATCGACCTCGCGAGTATAGCGATCAACAATACTTTAAAAGTGCTGAAGAAATGACAGTGCTTTTTTCGGATGTTCCAGAAGCATTAGAAAACACAGTAGAAATTGCTAAACGTTGCAGCGTTCCTTTGTCGTTGGGTGAAGTTTTTTTACCTAAATTTCCTGTCCCTGCCAATTTGAAAGTAGAAGATTATTTTCGCGGTCAAGCCAAACAAGGTTTAAGCCGCCGTTTGCTTGGATTAGAAATGAGAAATAATTTAACCTGCAAAGATTACGAGGAACGTTTAGAAACCGAAATAACAGTGATCACAAAAATGGGATTTGCCAGTTATTTTTTAATTGTGGCTGATTTTATCGCGTGGGCAAAGAAACATCATATTCCGGTAGGTCCGGGGCGAGGTTCTGGTGCGGGTTCCTTGGTAGCTTATTCGCTGGGAATAACGGAACTTGACCCTTTAGAGCATGATTTGTTGTTTGAACGTTTTTTGAATTTGGAACGCATTTCAATGCCTGACTTTGATATCGATTTTTGTATGGAGGGCCGCGATCGCGTTATCGATTACGTGGCTGAACGTTATGGTCAGGAGGCGGTCGCACAAATTATTACTTATGGCACGATGGCAGCGCGCGCCGTGTTGCGTGATGTCGGCCGTGTTTTGGGATTACCTTACGGTTATGTGGATAAAATCGCGAAATTAGTTCCCTTTGAATTAGGCGTGACGTTGGAAAAAGCGCTTGAGCAAGAAGAAATGCTGACTAAACGCTACGCGGAAGATGAAGAGGTTAAAAATCTTATTGATCTTGCAATGAAGCTAGAAGGATTGACGCGGAATGCCGGCAAACACGCTGGAGGTGTTGTGATTGCCCCTACTAAATTAACAGATTTTGTTCCGCTTTATTCTGAACCCGGTAGCGATCATCTGGTTACGCAATTTGATAAAGATGATGTAGAGGCCGTCGGTTTAGTTAAATTCGATTTTTTAGGCTTGCGAACATTAACCATTATTAATTGGGCAGTCCAAAATATTAATGCCAAACGTAAAATTCAAAATGAAATAGAACTTGATATTGGAACGATTCCACTGGACGATCTAAAAACGTATGCGCTTTTAAAAAGCTGTGCCACAAGCGCTGTATTTCAGTTAGAGTCTCGAGGCATGAAAGAATTAATTCGGCGGCTGCAGCCGGATAATTTTGCCGATATTATGGCATTGGTTGCTTTATTCCGACCTGGCCCTTTGCAGTCGGGTATGGTGGAAACGTTTATTGCTTGCAAACACGGGGAGCAGTCAGTCCATTTTCTTCACCCTGCGCTAGAACCTATATTAGGTACCACTTATGGGGTAATTCTTTATCAAGAGCAAGTCATGCAAATTGCGCAGGTGTTGGCGGGTTATTCTTTGGGAGCCGCGGATGTTTTGCGCCATGCCATGGGAAAGAAGAAACCTGAAGAAATGGCAAAACAGCGTGCTGTTTTTCTTGAGGGTACGAAAGCGCGTGGTCTAAAGGAAGCGTTGGCAAATCAAATTTTTGACTTAATGGAAAAATTTTCGGGCTATGGATTTAACAAATCGCATTCAGCGGCTTATGCGTTGATTGCTTATCAAACGGCGTGGCTAAAAGCGCATTATTCGGCGGAGTTTATGGCGGCTGTTTTATCGTCGGATATGGACAATACGGATAAAGTGGTTGGATTTATTAATGAATGTCGTGATATGAATTTGGAGCTGTTGCCGCCGAATATTAATTGGAGTCATTATCATTTTACGGTAAGTACTAAAAGTCAAATTGTTTATGGTTTAGGGGCGATAAAAGGCGTGGGTGAAGCCGCCGCTATGAATATAGTTGCTTGCCGCGAAGCTGAAGGTGAGTTTAAAGGGCTCTTTAATTTTTGTTCTCGTGTAGATTTACGTAAAGTAAACCGTCGTGCTGTGGAGCCATTAATTCGTTCAGGCGCAATGGATACTTTTGGCGTTTCACGTGCATCTTTATTTGAATCGTTAACCAAAGCCTTCCAAGCAGCCGAGCAAAGAAATCGGGATATGATCTTAGGCCAACACGATTTATTTGGTGAAGCAGTTAAGGGGATCGACGAAGATTATACGGAAGTGCCAGAGTGGAACGATAGCGATCGTTTGCGAGGAGAAAAAGAAACGTTAGGATTGTATGTAAGTGGTCATCCTTTGCAAGCTTGTATCAAAGAGATGAAAGCAGTAGGTGCTGTACCCATCAATCATTTATCGCTTTCAGAAAAAAATTCAATCGTTGTTGGAGGAATGATGATGGGTATGCGTGCGATTACAACGCGCAGTGGTAAGCGGATGGCGATTTTGTCTCTTGAAGATCAAACGGGAAAGATTGACATCACGCTGTTTAACGATCTATACCAACAGGTCACTGCCGATTTAAACGACCATGCGATTTTAGTCATCCGCGGAACGGTTGCCAAAGATGATTACACGGGTGGCCGGAAAATGGTGGCCGATATGTTATTAACGCTGGATAAGCTCCGAGAACAGATGGTAAAACGGCTGCTTATTCGGCTAGAGGGTGAGGACGAGGTAGACCAGCTTTTAACCGAATTACCTCCACTGATCAAGCCCTATATCGGTGGACGATGTCCAGTGGCTATTGCTTATCAAAGCAAAGCAGCGGTTGCCGAATTAGTTTTAGGCGAGGCTTGGAGAGTGAAAGTGAGCGATAAGTTATTAAGTGAACTGAGTAAATTATACGGGAAAGACCAAATTGAGTTAGAATACTAAAGATTCAAGTAGCCCGTATGAGTGAAGTGAAATAGGGACTACGGGCGTTCTATGTTAGACTACTCCGATGAAACTTTCAGTAAGGGCGCATACTTGCCCTTTTTTATTACATTACTGTCGGGATTAACTTTGCTCTCATTAAAGACGCTCTGGGGTCTATTTCACCTTCGCTTTTTGTCGTCTTACGTACGAGCGCCTTGCGAGTCTGATTTTATTGCCGGCCCTCTTTTTACAGAGAAAAAAAACAATGTTTACCATGATTAAATGGACGTTGGTGTTCAGAGTGTGGTGTGCGTCTTTCAATCAATTAGACCTGAGAGCATTAGTTCTGCGGATTCCGCATTCATCAGGGCAGTAAGGCGTCGTAGTTGTGCCTTTTTTGGCATTAATTTCTCTTAAAAGTAAACCGCGTTGATTTGATTTTATGACGGCGCCATTGTGTTTAGGCGGAATTTTTATCTTAACGGGCGCCAATTTATGATTTTGAGCATCCTGATAGAGGACGCTTTAAATTTTCTCGATTGTGAAAATTTACCGGTAAAGAGTTTTTAAAAAAATTTTATTTAATATCGAAGAAGGGACGGCAATTTTTCTAAGACGATCTAATCTTTTGCGAATGAGATCCGCTAATGACTGATTCTGCGATAGGAAGTCTAATCTTTTTATAATTAATTCTTTGATGTCTCGGTCTGGATACTATTCGCAATAAGTAATTGCATAATCAATGTCTTCAATAGTGAGCGTAATTTGTGAATGAGAAAATAATTGCTTCAAACTCTCTGTATTCGTGCAGCTTCGGATAAATAACGAAATGACCTATTGGTAAACAAGTGAAGTTTGATAACAATAAGTAAGTATTTCAACGAACAAAAAAGTGAATAACGGGGATTATTGCGATGATGCCATATTAACTAAAAGAAAAATGGCAGGAGCGATTTGTAAAGAGAATTTTGATACCCATCGGTAAAGGGATAATCCTCTCGTACGAGGTGTTGTAGGTTTGATACTAATGAATTAAAAGGAAGATGAGTTCCCTTTTTTGATTTTAGGGGTAGGCTGGTGCACGATTTGGGTCAAATGCGTTGATGAAAACCTTAGAACAGTGGGATGTTAACGAAGCCTGAAGAGCATTTCTTTTATTCAGCGGAAGGAAATACTATGAAAAAGGCTTTTTCCACTGAAACTGAGTTAGATCAGAAAGAATCGGTAAACAACTCGATAGCTTACCTTATCAGCGGTTGGACGGGGCCAACATTGATAATTTCTCTACTTATATTTTTCAACAAGCGCTTCAAGAAAGTGGTCAATCCTATCTTTATAAGTGGATACGATCATGTGATGATCGATTCTTTTAAATACAGAAACCTCAGAATTGTGTTGGAATTGCCCCTTAGTAATGTGAATTACTCGGATGATCATGTCGAAGTAATCACTAATCATCGGGCTTATTATGCAAAGGCCGTTATTGTTGCCATTCCCATTGGGGTATTACAAAAAGGAAAAGTCGTTTTTTCTCTCGCACTCCCAACACGTAAACAAAATAGAATAATGCAAATAGATTCCCCTCTTTTAAATAAAATAATTCGAATTTTCTGATTTTTTTTTGGGAAAAGAAGCGCTTAGCTTGCGATATTTGCCAGCTAACCAACGAAGCGTTGCGTTTTGCGTAAACTATCAGAAGTTAATGGATATGCCTTTTCTCGTTGGGTTAGTGGGCAGCAGTTTGTCATAAGTCATTGAAAAATAAAATAAAAAACAATGCGATCAGTTTGCCCTATCTCCATTGAAAAAATATATGAAAATCATTTTATCGAGCCATCTAGATATTACTGTTACTCAATAGCGCGGTGATCCGCATGCTTGTAGGACTTATTCCTTGTTTACCGAAAGAAAGCTCACCCGATTGTTTTGACGAGTTGTCTTCTCCTATCGAGGATAAATTATTCTTTGCAGGGGAAGCAACCGATAAAGAAATATTTTGAACGGCTTATGGCGCTTATTCGAGCGGTTTGCGAGCCGCTAAAGAATTAATTATATCGGCACATATGTTAACACAGGTTGGGGAAAATATGATTGTTAAAAATAGAGGTGCTATCAGAAATCCAGAAGGACGATTTGAGAAAGAGAAGTATGAAAATTTGATGACGGATGGGAAAGCAATGCCGAAGAAGAATTATTGCCGCCGTTAGAAACCGTTTTATTTAAAGATCAAGCGAAAACGGTTATTACGCGCAATGATTCGCCTGATGTTGGTTTTGAACAATCAATTAATCCTTACCGCGGCTATGAACATGGCTGCATTTATTGTTATGCGCGACCGAGGCATGCGTATATGAATATGTCTGCTGGTTTATATTTTGAAACAAGAATTTTTTATAAAGTAAATACGGCTCAATTGCTAACGAAGTAAATCACTAAATCCAAGTATGTATGTAAACCTATTATTTTAGTGGCGAATATAGATCCTTACCAACTTGTCGAAAGGAAATTAAAAGTGACTCGTACTATTTTGGAAGTCTTAAAGCAACATAACCATCCTGTGGTGATTATTACCAAAAGTTCGAGATCGAACTTGATATAGATATTTTGGAAGAGATGGCGAATCGTTGATTAATGAGTGTGGTAGTTAGCGTGACTACGCCTTGGAATAAATTGAAACAAATATTTAGAACTGCGTAACTTTACGCCAAATGATTTTCAGAGAAATAAATTAACGAGCGACTTTCGAAATTCAGGACCATAAAAAACGCCGCCCACTGCGATATGCTATTCCCTAGATCTTCTTCAATGTTACTTGATCCAATTAGGATTAAAGTCGCCGCAAAGCTCGATCATTTGATAGCCTTCGTGATGTAATTGACGAGCTACTTCAATCTCTTGTTCTTCATGATTCATATCAATGTCGACCGCTTTAAAACGGAACCCTTCTTTTTCTATTGTACTGACATTTGTTTTAGGATCAAAACCGGGCATTAACAAAGATGAAACCAAAGGAGTTAAATTTCATAAAATCACTCATAAGTTTTAACGCTTGTGATTCCACCCCACCTCCAAATTGTCAAATTGATAGTGGGATGTTACTATCATGCGCTCTTTAAAGGGGTGGTTCGCGATGCCAACGATTCAACTGCCGGATGGCAGTGTCAAACGATTTTCAAAGCCGGTGTCCGTTCAGGCAGTGGTGGAATCCATTGGAACTTCGCTTGCAAGAGCCGCGTTGGCGGGCAAAATCGATGATCGTCTTGTCGATGTTTCTTTCATTATTGATAAAGATGTGTCTCTTCGGATTATCATGGAGAAAGACCTGGAAGGGTTAGAGATTATCCGCCACTCCGCAGCTCATCTTTTAGCGCATGCGGTAAAAGAATTATTCCCGAAAGCAGAGGTAGCCATAGGCCCGGTAGTGGAAGACGGCTTTTACTACGATTTCGCCTTTGAACGCTCTTTTACCCCCGAGGATCTCGAAAAGATTGAAGAAAAAATGCGATCGCTGGCTAAAGCGGATTTAGCGGTTAAACGAAGGGTGTTAAGTCGTGATGAAGCATTAACGCTGTTTAAAAAAATGGGTGAACGTTATAAAGTCGAAATTATTCGCGACATTCCAAAAGAAGAAATATTGACGGCTTATCAACAAGGTGATTTTATTGACTTATGCCGGGGGCCGCATGTGCCTCGTACTGGAATGTTAAAAGCGTTTAAATTAACAAAATTAGCGGGTGCTTATTGGCAAGGCAATAGTAATAATGAAATGTTACAGCGCATTTATGGAACCGCATGGGTAGATACTAAAGCATTAAATGCTTACCTTTACGGGCTGGAAGAGGCGGAAAAACGGGATCATCGTTTACTAGCTAAAAAAATGGATTTATTTCATTTCCAGCAAGAGTCCCTGGGAAACGTGTTTTGGCATCCTAAGGGCTGGAGTATTATCCTGCAAATGAGAGAATACATTCGTCACATTATGCATAAATACGGTTATCAAGAGGTTCATACGCCACAATTAATTGACGCCAGCCTTTGGGATAAATCGGGGCATTTGGAAAAATTTGGCGATGATATTTTCAGTCTACTGTTGGAACCCCAGCAATATGTTATTAAGCCGATGAGTTGTCCGGCTCACGTCCAAATATTTAATCAAGGCGTTAAAAGCTATCGCGATCTCCCACTTCGCTACGCTGAATTTGGTGCTTGTCATCGCAATGAGCCTTCGGGCACGTTGCACGGTTTAATGCGATTGCGTGGGTTTGTGCAAGATGATGCGCATATTTTCTGTACGGGGGATCAAATTCAATCCGAAGTATCGGCCTTCATTGATCAATTACACGAAGTGTATGCGGATTTTGGGTTTACTGAGGTCATCCACAAGCTTTCCACACGCCCTGAAAAACGAGTGGGCAGCAACGAAGTGTGGAGTAAAGCCGAGCAGGTTCTTGCGGAAGCCTTGAACCGCAAAGGCGTGGAATGGGATATTTTGCCGGGGGAGGGGGCTTTTTATGGGCCTAAAATTGAATTTTCTTTGCGCGATTGTTTGGGGCGAATATGGCAATGTGGGACAGTTCAAGTCGATTTCTCCGTACCGGAACGCTTAGGGGCGCATTATATTTCGGAAGACGGATCTAAAAGGCCCCCTGTCGTGATTCATCGCGCCATCTTAGGCTCTTTTGAGCGGTTTTTAGCCATTTTGTTGGAAGAATATGCCGGTAAATTACCCTTATGGTTGGCGCCCGTGCAGGTTGTGGTTATGAATATTACCGATCGACAGGTAGATTATGTGGGCCGAACTGTAGAAAATCTTCAAAATCTGGAAATTAGAGCGCATTCGGACTTGAGAAATGAGAAAATCGGCTTTAAAATTCGCGAACACACTATTGCGCGTGTGCCTTATCTGCTTGTGATCGGTGATCGTGAAGTAGCCGATAAAACCTTAAGCGTGCGTGCTTTAGAAGACGAGACATCGACCAGGATAACGCTAGAAGAATTTGCTCGTCGATTGAAAGCGGAAATTAGTCAGCGTAGTAGAAAGTCGCCAGTTCAAGCCCTCTGTTCCCAGTCGGTGGGGAGAGTTGGGTGAGAAGGTAATATTTTGTTTAAGAGGAGATAAAATATCAGATCAAAACGAACACGCGTCAATAACCAAATCCGCGTTCCGGAAGTGCGGTTGATTGATGAAAAGGGTGAGCAAGTAGGGGTTTTAAGAACTGATCGCGCCTTAACGATGGCCGAAGAAGCTGGATTAGACTTGGTGGAGATTTCTCCCACTGCTAAGCCGTCCGTTTGTCGTATCATGAATTTTGGTAAATACCAATTTGAGCAAAGCAAACGGAAAGCGGCCCAGAAGAAAAAGCAGCGCTTGGTCCATCTTAAAGAAGTCAAATTTCGTCCTGGAACGGATGTGGGCGACTATCAAGTTAAATTGCGTAAGATTGCTACCTTTTTGAATCGAGGCGATAAAGTAAAAGTCAGCTTGCGTTTTCGGGGACGCGAAATGCAGCACCGTGAATTGGGTTTAGAGTTATTAGGTCGTGTGAAGCGCGATTTAAGAAATATTACTAACATTTTTATTGTTACTGAACAGGAGCCTAGGCTGGAAGGTCGCCAGATGACGATGGTGATTATGAAGGCTAAAGCTGAAGGTAATAAAACGAAGAGAGAAGATCATGCCGAAATTAAAGACTAATCGCGGAGCCGTGAAACGATTTAAAGTTACAAGTTCTGGTAAAATTAAACGGGCAGCGTCAAATCATAACCACATATTGACGAAAAAATCGCAAAAGCGTAAACGCCGTTTACGAAAAATACATGAAGTCGCTTCCAGTGATATAAGAGCTGTAAGTGAGATGTTGAGGGGTTGATATATTGAGTTCCTATCTCTTAAAGACTAAAAAACGTAAAACCTGTGATTCCCGTGCGTGGGCCGTCTACTGACAGACAAAGAATCGAGGGCTTTCACAGCCGAAGTCACGGGAGTCCCGGCTAAAAGGCTAAGAAAAGCACCATCGGTGTTTTTCTTAGCCCCTAGTCTTTTAG
>NZ_VFIV01000047.1 GCF_019425495.1 Coxiella endosymbiont of Ornithodoros amblus | reverse complement strand
AACCCGTTATAGGGTTCGAGCATGACACTTTTATCCCCCTCTTCGATTTTGACTTTTTGTTTGATGCGGATAAATTCTTTGGGTGCATTTTGTTCTTCGATTCCGGCAGACTGAATTAAAAATACAAGCGGTCGATATGAGTAGCAACTACTAAAAGATAACCAGGGGCAGTAAAAACAAAAAAAGTTAAAGCAGTTAATAAGGGTATTAGTGACTAATTGAGCTTAAGGGTTAATCCATTTTAAAATAAGGACTGATGAGACGCTGTTTTCATAAAAGCAACATCCAGTAGAGACCATGCACTCGCCGTCCTAATGAGATGGACGAGCTATTTTTTCAAATAAATGGTGCTATAGGTGAGGAGTCTGTTGGGATTTAATTTTTTGGCAAAGCCTGTTAAATCTGACACGACTCGGCTAACGGCAACCGGCGGCGATTTTTTCAAAAGATAGTGGGGCGTTTCTTCAATTTGTTGTTGGAGATAGAAAACAGAAATAGCTGAGATGACTCCACCAATAAATACCTAGCGAAATGCACCAAACCGGCGTGTGCGAAAGCAGGGTGACCAATAAAAAAGAAGCCAATAAAGGGCCTACCACCAAACCGAGCGCTTGCATAGCAAAGACGAGAAAGACTAAAAAACTACGTCTTTGACTGGGCGCATATTCGCTGGCGATAATAGTGATGGAAGGATAATCAGCACCAAAGATAAGAACTTCTACACCATACAGCCTTTTCGCCCAAATTTGTCAGACAAAAGACCAAAAGAGATGGGGCCAATAGCGGTAGCAGCCAGTGCGGCACCCATTTAATAAAGCCAGTTGAGAAATGGCTAAATGCTAGATTAGGGGTGAGGATAGTGGTAACGATACCGATAATAAATAAACCATACGCACTAGCAACCCCCTGCCGTAAAAACGATCCGCCCATGGAATGCTTTAATATTACTCTTATCATCTTTCTTTCACGATGATAACCCATCGTATTAAGACCTGAGCGCAACGAGCTTCATTTGTTGATCGGGCTCCAGATTGTTGATCGCTTCTTTGAGCTCTCGGTAGGTTAAATCATTTTGATGATTAGCAAGAATTTGTTGGAAATCTTCTTCAGAAAGCTCATCGACGTTTTTAGGAAATACAACACCTTCTTTTGCATGAAATTCACAAACTTGCGCGATGATTTCATCGACAATAAACAAGCTTAAATCAAAAAGCATCCCTTTCTTCTTATTCCTCATCCCTGATTGAAGATTAACATACCAAGTAAGCGGAAAGATACAATTAGGGGATTCAGTCGTCCGTCACTCCTGCGCAAATTCGTCATTTTGCGCAGTCAGGCCTAGGCAGCACAGAAGGTGCGTTGCGTAGGTCTCCTCGCCTGTGTGGGGATGAAGTAATTTGCGCAGGAGTGACAAATTTGTCGGCATGACGGGTTTAAGTTTTTTTAGTCTTTATCACTTGCGGTAATGATAGCTTTCCCTCTTAAAATGACCATGATTTTTTAATTGACATCGCCCTTAAACTGATATATTCATAGGCAAAAATCGCGGTTAATAGCCACAGAATAGGTTTTATATGCAAAGATGAAACTTGAAACGATTACTTCTATCGCTGAGAGCAGGCCTATACAGCCTGTTTTTGCTTTTAGGCCAGCCGCTTTGGAGCGTGCTGCCAATTACTTCTGCACGCAATTCGGCGGACGAGTTTTGTATGCGGTAAAAACTAACCCTGAAAAACATGTGATTCAAGCTGTCCACGCTCATGGCGTGAAAGCCTTTGACGTTGCTTCTTATGAAGAAATCCGCATTATCAAAGAGTACGCTCCGGGAGCGGAACTTTACTTTATGCACCCCGTGAAATCGCCGCATGCGATTCGTGAAGCATATTTTGAATACGGCGTTCGTCATTTTTCTTTGGACTGTCTTGAGGAGCTCTGCAAAATCTTGCGACATACGGAAAATGCGAAGGATCTTTGCCTGCATCTGCGATTGGCAATACCCAATACGTTTGCAGAATTTAATTTGGCCGAGAAGTTTGGCATTAATTTGCATGAAGCCCCAGAGTTGTTGAAGCAATTGCGAAAGGCAGCTTATCAGCTCGGCGTGACTTTTCACGTGGGGTCACAATGCATGCATCCTGACGCCTATCGAATTGCCATTCGAATGGCGGACAAAGTAATTAACGAAGCTCAAGTGGAAATTGAATCTTTTAATGTCGGCGGCGGTTTTCCTTCTATTTATCCGGGTATGATTCCTCCGGCGCTGACTATTTATTTTGAAGCGATTCACGACGAATTTGCTAAAGTGGTGCAAAGACATCCCGGGATTCAATTGCTATGCGAGCCGGGACGTTCGTTGGTAGCAGAAAGTACGTCAGTCATTGTGAACGTGGAATTGAGAAAGGACGATATTTTGTATATTAATGACGGAACTTATGGCAGTCTTTTTGATGCGGGTATTCCACACTTCATTTTTCCTGTCCATTTATTGCGACCAAAGCACACGGCGGATGTGGATCTTTTGCCGTTTAGCTTTTATGGTCCCACGTGTGATTCATTGGATTATATGAAAGGTCCCTTTTATTTGTCTAATGACATCAAAGCGGGCGATTATATTGAAATTGGGCAGATGGGCGCTTACGGCCGTACCTTATCTACTGCCTTTAACGGCTTTAAGCAGCGGGAAAGCGTTATCATGGTTTCTGATGAACCCTTGATGACCATGTATTCGGATGAATATATTACCCACGAACCGCTTGAAGTCATCGCTGCCTAATCCAATAACCTTTTGAGGAAACATTGATGAAAAATAAAAAGCTATCGATGCCTTCGTTAAAAGAAAAATTGCTGCAAGAAACGATTGAGCATATTGATATCACGCGTTTTGATGCGCGTCCTATTATCGACGCTATGGATCATATGTCTTTCACCTCGCGTGATCTTGCGCATGCAACGCGGATTTTTAATAGAATGCTGCAAGATGAACAATGCAGCATTATTTTGTCCATCGCCGGTTCGACCTCGGCAGGTGGCTGTATGAAACTGTACGCCGATTTAGTGAAGTATAATATGGTTGATGCAATTGTGGCGACAGGCGCCAGTATTGTGGATATGGATTTTTTTGAAGCATTGGGTTTTCGGCATTATCAAGGGAGCCCTGCTATTGAAGATTGCCAGTTGCGGGATTTATATATCGATCGAATTTATGATACTTACATCGATGAGGAAGACCTTCAGCATTGCGATCACACTATTTATGAAATTGCCAACTTGCTTGAGCCGCGTCCGCATAGCTCACGTGAATTTATCCATCACATGGGCGCTTATCTCGCTCAAGGGAAAGCAAAGAAAGAAGAATCTTTAGTGCAATTAGCTTATGAACATGACATACCTATTTTTTGCCCTGCCTTTACCGATTCTTCTGCAGGCTTTGGTTTGGTTTTACATCAAGTAAAAAATCCCGATCGCTATTTAACAATCGATTCGATTCGAGATTTCCGCGAATTGACAGACATTAAAATTAAAGCGGGTACCACCGGTTTATTGATGATTGGTGGCGGTGTGCCAAAAAACTTTGTGCAAGATACGGTGGTTTGTGCAGAAATCATTGGTAAAACGGTAGATATGCACAAATACGCAATTCAAATCACCGTGGCCGATGTACGTGATGGCGCGTGTTCAAGTTCAACGCTTAAAGAAGCGTGCTCATGGGGTAAAGTTAATACAGATTATGAGCAGATGGTATATGCGGAAGCGACCTCGGTCTTGCCTTTGTTAGCGAGCGATGCTTTCCATCGCGGTTATTGGAAAGATCGTTCGCCTCGACAATACGGAAATTTATTTAAATCGGAATCAAAATAATGAAGTGCCTTCCTCCTGAAAAAGGCTTTTTAGGACTTGAGCCGCAAAAGGCCGTCTCTTATGAAAAAGCCAAAGCGGTGATAATTCCTTTTGGACTTGAACGTTCGGTTAGTTATAGAGGAGGAACGGCACAAGGGCCAGCGGCAATGATTGAAGCATCTTTTGAAGTAGAATTATTTGATGAAGCGCTTTGGTGTGAACCTTATCGCGATATCGGCATCGTGACGTTGGAAGAATCTAAAATCGAAGCCGATATGCAAAGCGCGTTGAAACAACTGGAAGCGTTAGTACAACGGGTATTAGATGACAAAAAATTTCCATTCGTTTTTGGAGGCGAACATTCAATTACGGCGGGTTCTATTCGCCCGTTTGTAAACGCCTATGATAACTTAGCGATTTTACATTTTGATGCTCATGCAGATTTGCGCGATGGCTATGAAGGCGAGCATTATTCGCACGCCTCTGCTATTAGACGCTGTTTGGATTATCCTAGTGTAGAAGTCATTTCAGTCGGTATTCGAAATATTTCAGCGGAAGAAATTCCCTTTTTTGAAGCCAACCGCAATCGCATTCATATTTATTGGGCGAAAGATAAAAAAACTTGGGATGTTAACAAAATCGTCGCGCCTTTAAAAAATCGCTATATTTATTTGACTTTCGATCTTGACGGTTTTGATACCAGTTTAATGCCTGCCACTGGGACCCCCGAACCCGGCGGCCTTTTTTGGAATGACGCCCAAGAAATTATTAGCGCGACCAGTCAAGTAGGCACTATTGTGGGCGCTGATATTAATGAATTAGCTCCTATCCCTGGATTCCATGGTTGTGATTTTTTAGCCGCAAAATTAGCTTACAAAATTCTTTCATCCGCCTTCAAGTAGCCCGTATACAGCGAAGTGGAATACTGGAATGGAGCTTCTTTTTAGGGATAACACCTTTTATCATCGTTAGGCTTCTCATTAATTTCTTCAATGTATTTTTTAAATAAAGAACAGTAACTATTGATTAGCGTTTCCCGTGTTTCTTTTGAAAAACCGAGTAAAAATCCAGAAGCATCGACTCCTAAAATGCTTTTACCGAAATGCTTACTAATTACTGAAAATATGTCAGGAAAAGTTGATTTCATTTGAGATTTAGTTTTCGAAAGTTTAATCTTTTTAAAAAGAGTTACTAACCCTATCAAAATAAGAGCGAGAATAAAAATAATAAGCCCGCAAATAAACGCAGAGAGTATTGGTCCTATGTGGGTGGTAAGGTAAAAATAAAATGAAGTAAGCACAACCAAACACCTAGTAACATCAATACCCATGCCGTCAAAAGAAGGACAAAGGCAAGTACAAAACTCAACTCACTATCATTTTATTTTTTTCGAGCGACCATGATGCGGCTAATTATTCCAGTGGTTATTCCAGCGCCGAATACGTATCCGAGAGTTGCTAACGGTTTCTTTTTGCATTTTCTTTTTACTAAATGAATGACATCATGTCCTCGATTGACAAAGTTATTTTTTATCATGCTAGCCTCCGTTTTGCTAAATGAATTTAATTTGTGAATAATACTACTGAGATCACCCCGTAATTTAGCGACATCATCACTAAATGTAACGAACTCTTCCTTAATAGAGTTGGTTTTATTCTCTTTGGCCATAGAGACCTCCTTTTTGAATTTTGTGATGAATTTTCAAAGCAAATATAGCAATCGGCAGGAATAATGCAAATAAACTGATCAAAAAATGACCTATTCTTTGAGGAATGAGGTCCCGGCGTATATAACTTAATAATGTAAGGACAGGCTAAAACCGACTAATTTTGTATTTTTATGGCAAAAATAAGACGATTATTATTGGTGCGGACCAAACGGGGCCGAGGTTAAATAATTGATAAAGCACTATTCTATCTTAGCTCACAATTCTTTCATTTTACTAATACTAAATCTCCACGCTTCGGCGGACTTTAATTTAGGTGGAACGATTAAGTTCGTTGGAATTCGTTAAAGCATCAACGAGTACAGGACCATCGACTTCAAAAGCGCGTTTAACAGCGTTTTGAGTTTATCATGTCTTTCATCGAATGCCTTCGCCACTCATTGCTTTTGCACAATCGGCCAGATTGCGATTATGCAAGGAACCCACCCCACATTCTGGTTAGCCGCTGGCTTCCATTTCCATTTTCACTAAACCTAGTTTTCCGTTATTTAAATACGAAAGCTTTAATTGGTAAGTGATGGGAGACTACAGTGATAAAATTCCCTATCAGCATTGTAAACCCGCCATTACTGCACATCGCACCGACTTGGCGGCTGTACGATCCGAGCCTTGAATGCCAATCGCTTGCGCAAAAGCATTGGTCATGGAAGTTAGATTAAATGAAGCGATAAAATCGCGCCACCCCTTTCATCTCTATTTTATTGTGCCATCCAAATAATCGTTTCCCCCTATGTTTGCAGTGAACATAGTGTTATCGTTGGCGTAGTGGTTGATAAGACGAGCCACCGCTTGAGGGCGAATGGAGTTCTGTAACGGTCGAGTGGCACGTTTTAACATCCATTCTTCCCATTCTTTGCGCTTTCTGCGTTCGTTTTAAGTGCTTGTGACTTTTCTTTTCCTTAATCATGAGTAAAAGCGCTGTTACGCTCGCTTTAACATCGCCGACGACGCTCATTTTTACATTACAGCGCTTGCCTAAATATTCAGGAAGGGCGTTGTTTAAATAATTGTTTCCCCTTTGGGATAGTAAAATTGACGGTAAGGGAAATCCGTTCCTAGCATTAATAGAAACTCACATGACTCCGTTGCCTCCATGCCACAAGTGGTGCCGAACATGCGACAAATAAGGGTGTCTTCATTTAGGAAAAGTGCTTTCCCTTTAAGAGCGTAAATAATGGGTGATTTTAACTTTTGCGCTAAGTCTAAGATTTCTTGAGTGGCGCCGCGGGCTCCTCAGCGAATGAAAATAGTTACCTTATCAGAATTGATTAAGGGCTGTTGCAATCTAAATTTTAAGGCGCAGAAACGGATTGCTGGTATTTTTGAAAAACAGGGTGGTCCAATGACCAATTAATTTCTTTAGAAGGGCCGATCTCAATAGATAATGAATAAATGTGCTACTCCTTGTCGTACTATCGCTGTTTTTACGACTAAAAGTCCGATGCGAGGCATTTGTTCTGTCACAATAAACCATTCATTGTACACCGAAACGTCATCAAATAAACGATCGAGATTAATTTCTTGGTGATATTCTGTACCAATTTCATCGCGCGGCACTTGTCCAGTGAGTGCTAATACCGAAGCATGATCTATTTTATGTTGTACAAACCATTCAACAAAGTGTTTTCGTTTGTCAATGCGAAGTACGTTTGCCAGCAGATTGATGGTGTTAACGAAAACGCCAAAGATTTGACGATGCCTTCAACCATCTATGATATTAAGCAGCATTTCCCATACATTGATTTTGATCATTTTTCCTTGGCGTAGAGACTATTTATTGACAGAATAAAATTATCTATTTTTATTGTCAAATTTATATCACTCTAGAAAAATGGCTTAGTTTGCATTGAGAAAAAATTATAAAAACCCCTCAGTGCTACCCTTCCAAAATCCTTCTTCCGCTTGCGGCAGAGGCGAGGAGAGAGCTAAAGAACAGCAGTAGAAGTTTTTAATAGTTATAATTCGTGTAAAAGAAATAGGAAGGAGAATTATATGCCAGTTGAGGGAGTCGATTTGGTTATTGTCGGATGAAGCTTTTCTGGTTTGAGTGCGGTTTTTTTGTTAGGTAGTTTGTTATAATGTCATTGTTATCGATCAACTGCGAAATCTAAAGTCAGCGAATGCTTCCAATTTGCTGGGTAATGAACAAACTAAGCCGTTAACGTTTCTAAAACGAGCACTCAAAGAGGTTCAGCAACTTGAAACTGTTCAAGTAATTTCTCGAAACATTAAATTCATTTCTGATATAAATAATCGGGCTTTTACATTGCAACTGCAAAATAGCTCCCGTATTTAAAGTAGAAAAATCATTCTAGCCACGGGTGTTGTTGATGAACTTCCGTCAATAAAGGGGATAGAAACTTTTTGGTCGGACAATATTTTCATTGTCCTTATTGTATTGGTTATGCTGTAAAAAATGAGGCTTTAGCCGTCTACAGCATTGAAGAAGAAGACTACCCTCTTAGCGTTAATTATTTATAAATGGGTGAGTAGTTTTATTTTCGGATTGCCACGAAGTTTTTCCTCCGATCGTCAATTGGAACACCTTGAGGATTTTGGTATTCGAGTATACTCGTAAAAAATTCTCAATTTTCCGGCATGCGTTTGGCAGTTTATTGTCGCTTATCTTTCAGACCAACAGAAAATGAAACATCGCGGAATATTTATGCACTTAAAATTTAAAAAAAGTGCCCCTAATTTAATTTCTGATCTGGCTTGTTCTTAATAGAGAGGAAATTTATTACACTTTGATGAATTTTTCAAAATCTTGGCGGACGATGTGTACATTATGGGTTATATAGCTTTAAAAATTCAAAAAATAAAAACGGCTATTGCTAAGCGGGAGTGTATCAGCATTTTCTGTGGATCACGAACTCACCAACGAAATGGCAGTATTCGCCTAGAATATTCATATCCTTTCGCAAAGAATCCACTTCTGCCCTCTCCAGCTGGTGGGGTGGGAAATTATGATTTTAAAATTTGTTAACCAATATAAATAATTCTTATCTTTGTTATTACGGAACAAAAGCGACATAACTAGCGAAAGCATTTTGATCCCCAGTTCCAGTTTTATCAAAATAACCCTCTTGGTTAGCGGGGAGGAGGGGATTTAATTAGGAGGCTTTCGCTTTTAGTGCATTGTTATGCCATTGGATTAAAGTTTCTAATTTAAGTGCGTTCGGGTAAGCTTCCAAGCCTAAAGCTTGGGTGATAAAAGGGGTTTTATAATAAATTTTTGAGTGGATTACAAAGCCGTATTTAAAGATTTCGCCGTTGAAAATTTCGATTGAAGATTAGTTTGGATGAATCAAATTAAATCAGCACTGCTTGCATACATCCCATTAGCTGTTAGCAACGTAGAATCTGTGAAAGGAATCGCTTTTTTAGCTGAATTGCAACTTTGCACGAAGTTATTTTTGTTCGACAGTGTTTGAAAAAGTATGAGAAAGTTTAAGTGGCTTTAAAATTGCATCTGCAACTGACTTTTGATAGCTTCCAGTAGTCGATTAGATTCTCATTCAGGCCATACGAGGTTCGAATACATTTTTATCCGTACCTATTGGCTCTTTGGGCGTCCATTTATTGAGATAGGTAATTAACTGAGATTGGTTAGTGACAGGGGGTGAATAGAGAAAGCCCTGAAGTGTGTGTTAATAATATTAAATTCTGGATTTTTTTAATTGGGTAAGATAATGTGAAACAGGAGGATTAAGATTAATTTTTTTTGGCTTGCTCCAAATAAGGTGCCGTCGTTGCAGTAAATAATTTAGTAAGGTAAGCAATGCAAAAAAGAGAATATTGGGTTACTGGTTTTTTTTGAATTGTCGTGATAATACGCCATAATCAAAGAAATAACTTTTCCCATTAAAAGTGATGGCCGCTGCCAGCGCATTTTGTCCGAAATAACAAAGAGAAACGGTTGGTATTATTTTGTTAATTGATTTCATGTCTTTCTCACTTTGGTAAAAATGAGGTCTTGCATTACAGACAGAAATAAAATTTTTACCATCCTGAATGAATAATTTTTGATCAATTTTTGTTAGTGTTTTACTAGAGAATGCCGTTAATTAACGCTGCCTGTCGTCCCGCGGCTTGTTCGTGTGATCCAGAGAGCTATATTAAGTTCTAGAAATTGGCTAGTTAATTAAGTATTTTTGGATATCTCTTTTACAAAAATAATGT
>NZ_VFIV01000046.1 GCF_019425495.1 Coxiella endosymbiont of Ornithodoros amblus | reverse complement strand
GTGTTGGCGCATTATAACGCCCCCTTTAAAGAGCGCACTTTTCATTGGGTTGTTTGTTGAAAATCTATACATAATCGTATCCTTAATCCACCGTTAACTTGATTTAATTGAATATGTTTTGTATTTTGCATAGAGACCCAGCTTATGGATAGCTATTGCTGAAGTCCATTATCAGAAGAGAAAATCTTAGAAAAATGCCAATTAGAGCAATTAGAAAGGATTTTCGAAAAAAGGAAATTGTATCGACATCCGAAGATTTTCAAAATGATTATTCGTGACTACTGGCGCAATAGCTTCGAGATGCAAGGTCTTGTGAAGAAGTATTAATCAGAATCTGGAGCTATAGAACAAAAGTAGATGTTTTTGAGCTAAATTGATGGGTCGATATTTTTGGACAATGGAGGGCCTATAAATTGACATAAACAGTTTTTTATCAAGCCGTAGACGCCAACATAGTCAATGGCACACTCGGGGGGCACTGTTTGCGTTAAAAATGCGCTATTTCGAGGAGCTTGAGAGCCTTTATAATTGCTATCTGTAGGCGGCCGTCCTCGTTGCGCGACGAGTCGTACTCTAAACATGATGTGCATAGTTTATAATATGATATATGATGCTGGATAGTTTAGAGACTCAAAATAGAGGCCCCTAAGGCTAAGGTGCTGAGTTTACTTAAAGATATTTATGCTGAAAACTGTAGATATCGTATCGGCACCCATTAGGGACTACAAAAACTAGCTCGTTTAACGAAGCAGAGACGATTTGGATTAAACTTTACGATAAGATTCGGTAGAGCTTTTTTGATGGAACTGTAGAGCTTTTTTGATGGAACTTTGAAATAGCTAATAATCTTTTCGTAGAACTTCAGAGAGATAAAAATGCCATTGTACTCCTATGTTAATAAGTAAGCTACATTATATTAAAATGAAATTTTATAAATAAAGAACGCGATGGACACAAGCCGCTACTATTTCATAAATTGAAATGCTTCTTACTGAGATTCCAGCCGAACATAAAAAAAGAGGCTGTTATTCAAGCCTTACTAATCGTACTCGTATTGCGGGAAAAAAGTGAGGGCTCCGCAGTAAAAATAAATTGTTTTGAGCTTGTAAAAAAGAGTTATTCAGATGGCAGGGCCCCTTCAAGTGGAAGAGTTCCAACGAACTTACTATAGAGTCTTTTAATGCTCTTTTTCAAACTTGTTATGTAAATAAAGCGGTTTTGGCAATGTTTGAAAACTATTCTATTGCAAAGGGAAGAGGGAGTGAAAACGAGTCAAGGTATAATAAAAATTTTAGCAAAGATCTCAACGTTATTAGCATTGAGAAACTGGTTAAAGTAGTTTGTGATTTTTATGAAACCAATAAGGTGATTAATGTACGCGGCGCGGCAAAACTAATTTCAAAGCTGAAAATTATGAAAGATTTTGCTTTTGTCGAAGTTTTTTAAGAGAGTGAAAGAGATTGATTTTATTGATAAAAGCAATTTTTTGTGGAGCAGCATTATCGATATGGTAATCTCTTTTAAGCGATTCGATGTTGTTTTTAAAGCTCTTGAAAGAGTATGGGAGTTTGATGAGGGACGAAGAAAAAATATAAGATTCCTTCTTGGGAAATTGGAGTGTTACAATTTTTTGAAAATAAAAGGACTTTATTTATTCCGATGAGTTGTTTCGCTCAGCGAAAAGCAAAAGGAATTTTTTTCATGAAAAATAAAAAGTGTTGCGCCAGTCGTTGACTGTGAAAAGTATTATTCCAGTGGGCATTTATGTTGGTCCCAAAGTAGATGATTCGACGTTGCGCAATGTAAAAACTTACCCAGCATTGATTGACATTCTTGATAATGACTTTCCTTTGGATGGTTCAGAATTAAATTGTTTGATCGCAAAATTGCGTGATCTAAGGGCATTTGATTTCTGTTAGAATCTCTATCCCAGGGTGTCTCCCTCTCTAGACACTTTTGTTCGTATGATCCGCGTGGCCGCAAAAGCTGGAAGTTTTAATGTCCGAGAAACCATTTACTCCGACGCAATGGGTTGACTTAGTTAGTTTAACTACGATCTGCTTTATTTAATAGTGAACTTATGAACACCCGATTATTCCTTCTACAGAAAATCGGTACAGCAGAGGCCACAAAAGAAGGTATTCACTTTTTTCTTTCCTCCCTGTAAGAGGGGTTGGTGTGATATTAGGGCATATCCACCGTTGTGGGCGCGGTGAAACAATGGCTTGAAGGTGAATGCATTGATCCATTCTATCAAGAAATCCAAGGTATCTTTTTCAAGGGAATAATTCTTTTTAGATAAAATTGACAACGCAGAAATTTCCACAGCAGTAACACGTGAAGAGTCGCAGTCAATTCGGATTGAGCTTTTCAATAAAATGCTGGAAGCGGCATCTTATTAAGAGATTTTGAAAGAGTAAATGAGTGTTTTTCAGAATTAGAAGAGATCAACGGGATGACTACTGTATTTATAGAAATCTGATGTACACCCGAGTAATTCAATACCGTTACCAATCCCTTAAAAAAAGTCGATGACGAAATTAGTAAGGTTTTTTGGAAAGTCTGTGAAAGGGGCTGGTTAGTCCCTTATACAATTAACTCTTTTTTAAAGATCTAAAATATTATGTGGAACAAGGAAATATTAGCAAGGAAATGAAAGAAACTTGCTTTTCCGATGCGAAAGCTGTTTTTGAGCAAGCGGAAAGAGTTTCTAATTGCGATGAATGGACTGAGTATTGGTTTATTGAGTTAACGGTAATTTCCGGACATGAGGAGATTAGGCTTCCGCTTATTGAAAAAATGATTAATTCAAATGAAAGATCATGTGCTTAACCGCTGGTTAGGGAATATTGAAGTCAATCTATGGCATTGCATGGGGAGTGTGAGATTTACCGATTTCTTGAGTGATCAACTTTGGGAGGCGAAAAATAATAAACCGAAACTCTTTAGTCTGATTCATCATTACCTTGACCACGGTAAAAGCCGTCAATACAAAGGTAATTTATACTTTAATTGGACGTTTAGGTAATTTTAAATACTATTTAGCTAAGTTTCTATTTCTAAAAGGTAAAGAATGGCCCAAACATCCTTATAATCAGAGATTGTGGGAGGTGATCATTAAGGTTGCGGTTCAAAAAGCGTACAGTAACCTAGGGGTTTTTATCGACGTCTCCCTGCATATCCCAAGGAAGAATATAAACACGAATTTAGTCTTTAAATTTTCGATTGCCGCTTTTGAAGCTCGGAAATAGATTGTGCTTTGGCAATCGCATCAGAAATATCCATGTGTAACTGACGGCTAATTTGTGAAGTAGTAAAAATTCCCCGCAGGATTTGGCGAGAATCATGTTCGTTATTGATGATTAAGGCATAGTGGGTGTGCAAGCCTTTTAAAGTAATGATAATGTTTCCTACTTTCGCGTATTCCAGTGTGTGCATGTCAAAAGCGCAGATCTGATTCAATGACGTCATCACCATTTTAACTAACACCTGGGAACGTTTAATCCGTTTTTCTTGGCTAATTTTAATGGGTAGCTCACCTAAAATTTCTTCCGAACCGACGACGCCAATAATATGTTTATTATCATCTTGTACCAGCAGCAGGTGCACTCCGTGGATTTTCATTTCATTAAGGGCATCGTCAATCGGTTTATCCGGATGCATCACATGGGGTGGCGTTTGATAAAAGTCAGTCATCAGCACAAAAGCAGGGTCATTTAAATGAACCAATTCAGGTAATTGGCGCGAGCGCAAATAAACATTCCCAGAAGACAGCGTAATCGTTTTGAGTGGTTCGTATCGAGCCATATACTAATTAAACCTATTTTTAAATATAAATACGCTTAAGGATGCCATACGTTTACCATTCCCTTTGTGGATCATTATTCCAAAGATTATAGGGAGACACAAGAACGCATCGAAGCAGAGAACTTCAATAAAGTATTCCTAAAATTGATTTCTGTGCGGGAATGTCCAACTCAAAATTAAAATTACTGTGGGCGGTAACCTCAGCTCCCATTTTCTCGTCATTATGCTAGAATCTTGGAGATTATAAATCGAGGATGAATGATGAAAAAGCCGAGAGCTTGTTGTATAAAGCGGTATTACGAAGTAACAGAAGCTGATCTTCCGCTTTCCTGTCCGATGCCGCAGGATCGCCTGTGGGACGCTCATCCGCGTGTTTATCTTCCTATTGAGCATGAAGGGTATGTGACTTGCCCTTATTGTGAAGCTAAATATATCCTCAAAAATTTTAAGGAATCTACAGCTTAACTTAATGAATAGCAGCAAAAAAATTTTGATCGTGGGCCCGGCTTGGGTGGGTGATATGGTAATGGCGCAGACGTTATTTATATCCCTAAAGCACCGTTATTCCGATGCTCAAATTGACGTCCTCGCGCCAGCGTGGACTAAACCGTTGCTGGAGGGGATGCCGGAAATCAGCAGTACGATTGATTCACCTTTTGTCCATGGGGCAGTGCGATTAAGGGAGCGGTATCGTCTGGGTGTTGCTTTGCGAGAACGAGGCTACGACCAAGCCATTGTGCTACAAAATTCGTATAAATCCGCATTGATCCCTTATTGGGCCAATATACCGCAACGCACCGGCTGGGCGGGTGAGATGCGTTATGGATTGCTAAACGACATTCGTCGGTTAGATAAAAAGCGTTTACCACTGATGATCCATCGTTACATTGCTCTTGGATTGGGTCAAGGTGAACCCCTGCCAACAGAGTTGCCCTGGCCTCAATTGCGGATTTTACCGGCCAAGAGAGCCACAGCGTTAAGTCGATTAGCGCTGCAAGAACCCGCTGCTCCGTTGTTGGCCCTATGCCCAGGGGCTGAATTCGGCTCGGCCAAGCAATGGCCGGCGGAATACTATGCTGAAGTTGCCAAAAAGAAATTGGCGGATGGATGGCAGGTATGGATATTTGGATCTTCAAAAGATAAAGTGGCTGCAAATCGCATCGAATCGCTAACGGAAGGCCGCGCTCGAAATTTGGCGGGTGTGACGACACTCAGCGAAGCTGTCCATTTGCTTTCATTGGCGTCGGGGGTGATAGCTAATGATTCGGGTTTACTCCATGTAACCGCTGCTTTAGACCGTCCGGTAATCGCCGTGTATGGTCCAACGACTCCTTCATTTACGCCACCCTTATCTAAAAAAGCCGAAACAGCTAAATTGGATTTACCGTGCAGTCCGTGTTTTAAACGAGAATGTCCCTATGGGCATCAGCAATGCATGAAGTCGTTGAAGCCCGCTATGATATTGGAAACGATGGAAAAAATGCATTACGTTTCGCTCTGATTTCCCTCGTAAGAGTGGAGCAGGGTTTCTATATTTTCTTTCTTTTCTTCTGGCAAAGCCGCTATTTCTAGCGTTGAAAACGCGAGTGTTTTGTATAATTCTAATAATTTTTTATCAGGCAGTGCGTAAAGGTGTTTGAGAATGGTATTGATATCACCCCGTTTAAGAGGCCCTGTGAGCGATTTTGCAGGGGATAAAGTGGTTTCGAGATTATTAAGCGTTCCCTTCATCAGATTGATAATCATTCCGAGCGCTATTTTCTCTTCAACGTCGGCCTCCTTCAAACAGTGCGCTGCCGTATTCGCGATAGTCACGAGATAGTTGGAGGCGAGAACACCCGCCGCATGGTAAATGGCTTTTTTCTTAGCGCTAATGAGAAAAGTGAGAGAGCCGATCGTCGTGAAAATCTTATTCAAGAGAGGTATTGCTTGGCTGTGGCCTTCGAGAGCGCAGTAAGTCCCCTGATAGCGTGAGAGGACTAGCTTGGGGACAGCAAAACTTTGCAGGGGGTGAACGCTCGCGGTGAAACATCCTTTCTTTACAACAGAAAAAAGAATTTTGGAAGAAAGTGATCCACTGCAATGTAGGATAATGCTAGCCGGTTTTAGATTTTTGCTTCGTGATAGTTGTTGACAGCACGGTTTGATATAATCGTCTGGAGTGGCTATTAGCGTTATGTCTGCGGGCGGCAAGCTTTCAATTGTGTTAAAAGCTTTTCCTTGGCCGATAAAGTGAGTCGCCCTTTTGGCGTTTTTAACCGTTGCATTGCAAACGCCCTTAATGATTCCCGCTTCATGTGTTACCACAAGTCTGGCAATCGTTTTGCCGAGGCGGCCCGCGCCGATAATATTGATTAGTGGCTTCTTCATGCCGTTTGAAAAGAACGCAGTTTTTCTTCAGGCTTCCCTGTCCACGTTGCTTGTCTTGCGGCCATTTCTGAGAAAGCGACCCCTAGAAAAAGAGCGTATAAATGAAGTTCCGTGGTGTCGCTTAACCACGAATTGCCTAAACAACCTATCATCATGCCAATCAATAATGCTTGCATGAAATAGTGGTAATCGCCCGAAAGCGAGTAACTGTATTTCCATTGAATTAAGAAATTCACCAGCAAAAGAAAAACACCGACAATGCCGAGTTCAATACCAACGTTTAAATAACCATTATAAGAGAGACGCATATTGCCGGTGGCCTTGGTTTTCTCGAACGGCAATGTCGCGTAAGCCATGTGGAACCCGCCGGTACCATGGCCAAGCCACGGCCGTTGCTTAAAAAGAAAATAAGCGTTTTTTATAGATTGAATACGAATGCCAACAGAAGTATTAGCTTCTCCTTTTTGATAGCGTTCGGTGTTTTGAACTAGTTCTGTAATCCGCGATCTAAACTGATCCGAAAAATGATACGCCAGACCGCTTAAAAGCACAGCCATAATGAGAGCGCCAAGGAGGCCGCACCACCCAAAATGAAGCCTGCCGCTAAACAATAAAAGAGTAGCAAAAATAAAATAACCAGAACGTCCGTCATTAATAAATAGGGCATTAAAGATCGCGGCAAAAGTGAGGATTCCATAGATCGAACGGTTGAGCCATTTATTAGGGGTTCTCAACTTAAAGGTAGGCGCTACCGGCGTTAAGGATCGATAAAGAAAAATAAAAGCGGTGATAACCATTAAGAAGTTTTGAATAATATGATCTTTAAAAACGCTACTTTTCCCAAAAGGAGTAGAGAAAAATAAGAGCGTATTAAAGAAATATTTGATATAGGACAAACCGAGCGTAATGGTCATCGCGATAAGAAAAGCATTCAGGATATAGCGTCGCCAAGGAGGCTCACACGAAAATCCAATTAAAATAACCGCACATAAGAGATTGCTCGTTTTGGAAAATTGATGAAAAATATCCCGGTTTAGCGCAATAGAATAGAAAGCCGCGATAAAATAGAGCGCTATAAATAGCATTAAGAAAATTGCAACCGGGTGTGACGAAATCACACGCCATTTCTTATGCCATGGATCGCTGAACAAACTGAGAAGCGTCGCGATTGGGAATAAAATGCAGGTGGTTGTTGTTGAAAGAGGCACAGAAAAGGCAGTAGCAGCCAGAAGGACCTCTGTCGTTTTTCTTACTCTTTGATATCTTGGTCTAGGGGCTTCCTGCATGATTTCCTGTCAAATAAACATTAGAATAAAGGGCTTATTATAACATAGGGCGAGAGGATTCACTATAGATGCGAGAGCTTCATATTATCGAGCCTACCTTGGCGGATCAGACAGGCCATTGCCATGCGTATGTGCACAGCCTGATTCAGGCCAATGCCGCTTTTAAGTATGACCTTCATGTATGGTTGAACCGACGGGGGCGCGCCCTTTATCCTGGCGCACGTGTCCGCCTTCGCCCTTACTTTCGACATCGCTGGCGCAAGCTGCAAAAATTTTTTTGTTTACGTTTATTACTTTGCTCTGGCAAAACCATTTTTATCCCAACGGCGGGGCGCATTGATTTAATTTACCTCGATTGGCTTTTGAAAGAGAAAAAATATGAGGGAAAACTGTTTTTGTATTTCCATCAATTTAAAGTTTCTGGGAAGAAAATGGCGCTGCTAAAAAAGATAGCCAAAAAAAATCCTGAATTTATTATGATGGCTCCTACCGCAAAGTTACTCACTATTTTCCAACAAAGTGGGTTTCAACACTGTGAACTTGTGGCTTGCCCCACTTACGGGACGCCTATTCGTTCTTTGGAGCAAAATTCGTTTAAGAAAGTGGTTTATGCCGGCGCAGCCCGAGTGGATAAAGGATTTCCAGAGGTAGTTTCTTTTTTGGAATATTTAGCTGAAAAAGAAAAGAGCTTACCCATTGAGTTACAAATTTCCCCTCCTTTTTCAGGGCGTTATGATGAGAAAAGTAAAGCCGCCTTGTTACGCTTGGCAAATATTCCCTTATCAAAATTAATTATTCATGATCGCGCGCTTGACCAGGCAGATTACCAACGATTATTTATCGGCGGCATAGGCCTTTTAGTTTATGATGGAGTGAGTTATCGGGATAAATTTAGCGGTGTTACTTTAGATGCTTTATACGCTGGCTGCCCTATTATTACTGTCAATAATACCTGGATGGGCGAAGTCGTGGAGCGATTTCAAGCTGGAAAAGTAATAGACTACCGATCGCCTGAGTGTATTTATGAAGCGCTATGTTTAATCCGTTGTGATTATGCGCGTTTCCAAGAAAATGCAAAGTGTGCGGGGGAAATCCTCTCCCGAGAGCATGATCCCGCGAACACGTTAAAAATTATCGATAAACACAATATTTAGAATAGAATGCACCCGCAGAACAACGAAGATGAGTAAGACAAATTTATGAATAAATTATCCGTTTATATTATAGCTTATAATCAAATAAGCAAAATTGAAGATGCGATTAAAAGCGTTTTGTGGGCCGATGAAGTGGTTGTTGTTGACTCACACAGCACCGACGGCACTACCGAGCTGGCAGAAAAACTAGGAACACGAGTTGTCCAAGTGCCTTTTCGCGGTTTTGGTGATTTACGTAATCAAGCTGTCGCTGCCTGTCAATACGATTGGATATTTAGTCTTGATTCTGATGAACGCTGCACGCCCGCGGCGCGCGATGAAATTCTTTCTATCATTAATTCAAATAATGCTCTGGATACTTATAAAATACCGCGTAAAAATCGTTTTATGGGTCGTTGGATTAAGCACGGCGGTTGGTATCCTGATTATCGTCAACCACAACTCTTTCGAAAAAATGCGATCACTTATGTCCCTGATGTCGTCCACGAAAACTATCATTGTCACAGCAACAAGTCCATGGGTTATTTAAAAAATCCTATTTGGCAGATCTCCTTCGAGGACTTATCGGAAATGATGTACAAGGCAAACCGCTATTCGACACTTGGTGTTGACCGACTTAAAAAAAAATATGGGAAAGCTTGTATGTTGCGAGCCATCGCCCACATGAGCTGGACTTTTGTCAAAGTCTATATTGTCAAGTTCGGTTTTTTAGATGGCTGGCCCGGACTTGTGATCGCGATGGGACACAGCTACGGCGCATTTTACCGGTATGCTAAATTTTACGAGCAAGAGCGGTGCCAACAGATCTAATTCGTTCTAGCAAGGCAATCAGAACAAAGCTTAAAACAAGCGTTGCGGTTTTGATACGATGCAAAACCCTACGCCGTCATCCTTGTGCGAGATCGTCCTCAGAATTGTTCAAGAATACGGAACTCTCACAGTCAAGAAGACGGGAGGATCTAAGGAAAGAGGTTAAAAAACATCCAATGCGTTTTTCTAAGCACCTTAACTTGAATCCCGTGCCTTCGGTGAAAGTCATCTATTCTTCTATACTTCACTTCTGGTAGACGGCCTTTCGCACCGGATGCGATTATTAAGGTCGGGACGAAGTGATGGATTATTACGAGGAGAAATGAAAAGCCGTGGCAAAAAACCAATGAGGATTGTCAACGGGTACGCCGCATCCGGGGGTATTTAATGGCGCTGCCGGTTTGTGCGAACGGGGGG
>NZ_VFIV01000045.1 GCF_019425495.1 Coxiella endosymbiont of Ornithodoros amblus | reverse complement strand
TCCAGTCACAATTGTATAAAATCAATTCCCGCACGATCGCTCGTGCCCGTAATCCCTAGGGTATTCTTTGGATTTCTCTTAACGCTATTTATATATCATGATGGAGACCCACAATCCCCTGCCCGTGTAGGGATGATGAGCTGTCTGGCTTTAAGTTTTTTGGTCTTTCTTGTGGGGTAATGATATGGACTCTTTCCCTTTTTAATCGTACCCTGCGAGTTGCCTGCCTCTCTAGCTACTTCGTTATAATATGGTAATTTAGATTGTCTGAGGGGGCCCCATGGAAAAAATCAAGTGGTTTTTAGGGGCACTTGCTTTTCTTTTTTGCTCTGCTTTCGCGCAAACCCAAACAATAATGGATTTTGTCGTTGGCATTAATAGGCACACTGCCAAAATTTGTACTCAAGAAATTGAAAAATCCAGTTGCAAGCTAAAAGATTTATTCACCAATTATAAACTTTGTGTTCATGAGGTATTGGTGCTGCATCCACAGTGCAGGAGGCAGTCTCTTACGTTTTTCAACTACACGGGGGAGGTATTTTTAAATACGCTCTTAAATAAAAACATTGATGTCATCCTATCTGATTATGCTTATATTGCGGACAAAGGAACGGGCTACTTTCTGGTAACCCATTCGGGTCAATTTATTGCACTCCCTTTACTCATTACTAAAAACAATTAAAAATAATGCCCAATTATATGAGATAATTGAGAAAAAATACCCTCATGTAAATGCGTGGCAATACTCGATTTTCCCGAGGAAATAAAATTTCCAGGAAATGCTTACCGTCTCCTTTTCACTCAACAATTAAAAGATGGCTGTAATGCCTGCACACTTGCCGGCACAGTCAAAGTGGCTTATGATTTTTCTGACGGGGGAAGCATTTTGATGGAATTAAAGTGCTTAAATTAAGTCTACAAAAAGTATGAGCAATAATTCTCGCCATTATTCTGCGATCGATAAGGCTATTTTGCAAGGTCAAGCGATGTTAGAAACGCTTTTCGGAAAGCCGGTGGTGCAGCGTGAAAATCCTGCTAAAGACCTGAGTCAGCCTGCTCTCACTTCTGCTGAAAAAAAACAAAGTATTGGTTTTATGCGTGTGAATCACAGTGGTGAAGTTTGCGCTCAAGCGCTTTATCATGGACAAGTGGCTATGGCAAAAAATCCAGCAGTTCGTGCGCTGTTTACTACAGTGGCCGAAGAAGAAACAGACCATTTAGCGTGGTGCCAAGAACGACTCAAGGAATTAGGGGGGCATACTAGTTATTTAAACGCTTTTTGGTATATGAATTCCTTTCTCATCGGGTTATTAGCAGGGCTGTCAGGCGATCCATTAAGTTTAGGGTTCGCTGAAGAAACTGAAAAACAGGTGGAAATCCATTTGGCCGACCATTTACGCAAAATACCCTCAAGCGACCTAAAAAGTCGGAAAATTGTGGAATATATGCAGCAAGATGAAATCCAACATGGACTGAACGCGAGATCCAGCGGCCGCAAAGAATTGCCTTACGCGATAAAAAAATTAATGGCTTTTCACGCAAAGGTGATGACCACGTTGGCTTATTGGATTTAGAAAATTCTTTAAAAGCCGATAAGCGTGCTGCGTTAACACGGATTCAGGGTGAAACTGTACACCTTCTAATGAATAATGTGCATGCCGAATTCCCATAATTTCTTGATTTGGGTTTGTCCGTGCTGTTATTTCAAATTCTGTAGACAAGGATTTACGCTCGACAATTAAAGAATGATAGCGCGTGGCTACAAACGAATCATTAACCCCTTGAAAACGCCTTTTCCACTGTGATGGATGATTCGAGTTTTTCTATGCATTATTTTCCGCTAACACAATTTTAGCACCAAGAGCCTGCGCAATCGCTTGATGGCCTAAACAAATTCCTAAGAGTGTGGAATTTTTCCAAAAAATGCTTTGATCATGGGTAAAGTAATCCCCGCCTCTTCAGGGCGCCCAGGGTCGGGAGAAATAACAATCTGATCTGGGTTCAATGCAGCGATATCAGCTAATGAAATTCTATCATTAAAATAAATCGATACTGAAGCACCTAATTCTTCAAAGTATCGCGTGTAAGGTTGTGGGTGAAAGAATCATAATTATCGATCACTAATAGCATGGCGCATTTCTTTCAGTTTTTCTTCATAGTTCGATGAATGAAACAAACCGGAACCCACCACAAAAAAATCCGCGCCCGCCCGAGAAACATCTGCAATATTATTAATTTTAATCCCACCATCAATACCCAGAAATGCTTTACTTTGCAGATTATCCAATAGCTGCCTTGTCACGGCGATTTTTTCCAAGCTTTCCGGCATAAATGATTGACCGGCGAAACCAGAATTGACGGACATTAACAAAACTAAATCTATTTTCATCAAAAACGAAGTGAATAAAGATAAAGATTTTTCAGGATTGAAGGCCATCCCCACTTGCATGCCGGCTTTCTTGATACGGGCTATGGTGTCTTCCACATCTTTTACGGTTTCAGGATGAAAGGTAATTAAATTAGCGCCGGCTTCTAGAAAGGATTTTATGAATTCATTCGGATTTTTCACCATTAGATGTACATCAATAGGTGCTGCAATTTTTGCATCACGAAGCGCTTTACAAACTAGCGCACCAAAACTTAAATTAGGAACAAAATGGTGATCCATAACGTCGAAATGAATATTGTCAGCCCCCGCTTGGATTACGTCTTTCACTTCTTCTCCTAATCGAGAAAAATCAGCGGATAAAATCGATGCGGAAATAATTTTTTTATTCATGTTACTTGCCATAATCTCGTATCGTTAAGCCATGCTTCGCGCCTTACGAATTTATTCGTAAGCTTTTTTAATTTGTTGGGTTTTTTGAGTCGCCATTTTCATCATTTCCGGGGGTAATCCTTTTGCCATCAATTTATCAGGGTGGTGTTGACTCATCAAGCGATGATAGTATTTTTTGATTTCAAAATCCGTTGCGGCAGACGTTAAACCCAATATTTTGTAAGCATCATTCAAATAGGCGCGAGGATCTTGGGTTTCCTACTGGCTGATAGCGTTGATAATTTTGTTCGGCGCGAAACCGCTGCTCGAATTGATTGTAGCCAAACTCAAACAAGCCAAGCCGTTGACAAATAGTTTGCAATACCTGTCGTTTTTGACCACTCAATCCTTGACTGTCCACCGAAGCCATTTGAATTTGGATTTCTAAAATACCCCAAAGAGCGCGGGCTGAAAAACGCAAGCCCGTCTTAATTTGTTTAATGATTCATCAAGGTTGAAGTTGGGCTGTTTGCCCTCAGTAAATAAACGAATGGCTTTGCGTTCTTCTCATGCTATCATTCAAATTCATTTGTTGCATGACTTGACGTGCTTGACGAATTTCGTTTTCAGAAACACGACATCGGCTTTCGCGACGAAACCCATAACACGAAAAGTGGTATTGAAAAATACTTCTTGAATTTTAGACGGTTGAGATCGCGCGGATACAGTCGTTGAAACCACTGTCGAAATCTACCTTGATCGAAGACAACATGATCAATAAACAAACCAATAATTAAGACCAACCGGACATGCCAAGATGAAGCCAAACATTCATACCAATCAGTTTACAAATCCAGTTCATTACTGTATCGCATTATAATCACCAAAGAGGAACTAACCATGTCTTACAATCCAAGCGAACTTAATCAGATCACCCCGCCTATCAATCCTTTGAATTCTTTTGAAAAATTGTTTTTCCAACATCAAGTTGATATTGAATCGTGGTTTCGTAAGCAATGGCTCAAAACACCACCGCCATTCTATACTTCCGTTGATTTACGTAATGCAGGATTCAAAATAGCACCCGTTGATACCAATCTATTTCCTGCCGGTTTTAATAACCTTAACTATGACTATATGCCTCTTTACATCCAAGCTGTGCAAGCCACTATAGCGGAGATTTGCCCGGATGTCACACGCTTACTCTTAGTTCCCGAAAATCATTCTCGCAATATTTATTATTTGGAAAGCTTGGGCGCATTGACTGAAATCTTGAAAAAAGCGGGCCTTGAGGTCCGGATCGGCTCTTTAGACGAATCCCAGAAAGAGCCGAGAATACATGAGTTATCTTCGGGGCGGCAATTATTGATCGAACCCCTGCTACGCAAAGGGGACCAGGTGGGTGTGAAGGATTTCTTTCCTTGTTGCGTCATACTCAATAACGATCTGTCCGGCTCTATCCCTGATGTTTTCCAAAATATTAACCAATGGATTATGCCTGCGCCGCAGCTTGGCTGGGCAATGCGGTTGAAATCTGGCCATTTCAGCGCCTACGCCGAGGTGGCAGAAGAGTTTGCTGCCATGATCGATATTGATCCATGGTTGATCAGCCCGCTTTTTGACCAATGTCCTACGGTCAATTTCCTAAAAAAAGAAGGTGAAGAGTGTTTGGTCAAACGGGCTCAAGGGATATTGCGAGCAATTAAGAAAAAATATGATCAATACTACATTGAAGAAGATCCTTTTCTGGCTGTTAAAGCCGATGCTGGGACTTACGGCATGGCTGTTATGATGATCCAGGAGGCAGAAACGCTGCGCCACCTCAACCGCAAACAGCGCACGCAAATGTCCACTTCCAAGGGCGGGGTATCTGTGACAAAAGCCATCGTGCAAGAAGGTGTTTATACGTTTGAAACGACGGAAGAAAGTAATGCCGTTGCAGAGCCCGTGGTTTATTTATTTGAGCGACACGTGATCGGCGGGTTTTACCGCATTCACAGGGGTCGCGGTCCCAATGAAAATCTAAATTCGCCTGGCATGGACTTTATTCCGATGGCTTTCGATTTTGCCTGCAATGCACCCTCTTTCTCTGATAATAATAAATCGCTTAATCGATTTTACATTTACGGTGTCATTGCGCGCTTGGCTGCATTAGCGACAGCTCGCGAATTGCTTCTATGTAAAGGGAGCAAAAGTTGAAAGTAAATTTTAAAAAAAGAAATCTCTGGCACTTGCGGCCGAGATTTTTAAAAAGGCAATATTAATATGAACTTAAAAGTCGGTGTTTTGATGGGCCCCATTGCGAATATCGCCATTCATAAGGACACCACTTTTGCCATGCTGTTGGCGCTGCAAGCGCGTCAACACGAGGTTTATTACTTAGAACCCGCCGATATTTTTCTGCGAAATGGCAAAATTCTAGGTTCAATGCGACGTCTTCAAGTGGCGGATGACCCTTCCCAGTGGTTTAATCTTAGTGAAAGCGAGATTAAACCACTCAGCGCGCTGAACGTGTTACTCATGCGAAAAGATCCACCATTTAATATGTCTTACGTTTATTTAACTTATTTACTTGAATTTGCTGAAAAACAAGGTTTGTTCGTGGCGAATAAACCAACGAGCTTACGAGATGCTAATGAAAAATTGTTTACGGGATGGTTTCCACATTGCACGCCAAAAACGCTGGTCACTTCGCAAAAAGCGGTATTACAGGAATTTATTCGTGAGCAGAAAGAAGTTGTCATTAAAACATTAGGCGCGATGGGGGGGGAATCGGTTTTTTATTTAACCGTGAATGATCCAAATATTCCGGTCGTTATTGAAACCATGACGGCGAATGGTCATCAACTAGTCATGGCGCAGCGATTTATTCCCGAAATTAAATCCGGCGATAAACGGATTATTTTAGTTGATGGCGAACCGATTCCTTACACGCTTGCACGCATCCCACCTGAGGGTGACTTTCGCGGTAATTTAGCACGCGGCGCAAAAGGCGAGGGACGCGAACTGACGGATCGCGACCGCTGGATTTGCGAGCAAGTGGGTCCAACACTGCGGAAAAAAGGTCTCTGGTTTGTCGGACTGGATATCATCGGCGATTATTTAACCGAAATTAATGTTACGAGTCCAACAGGTGTTCGCGAGTTGCAAGCACAATTTGATGTTGACATCGCAGGTCAGTTCATCGCTTTCCTAGAAGCCAAATACGCCAAAGGCAGCTACCGACATTGAGTAGGGACCTTTTGGATCTTTGCGGCATATTTGCCCCAGACTTAAGTGGGACTATTCAGCGCCAGGACAATAATGATAATAATGTTTTCCGCAGGTTATCTCCTTCAAATCGGGTGATATTGTGGAATTTGACCCTAAGTTAAAGCTTGTCCCCGAAAGACACAAGCATTTGCTCGAAGTCGAGTCCAGTGCGCAACCGGTGGGACAATTTTAGCCAAAACTTAGTGAACTAAACCCAGTACTACAAGCAAGCCAATCAATCAAAGCAGAACCTTTATTTTTTATGAATCACGGAAAACTCCTCTCCATTGAGCATTACCATTATTATTGTAACCCTTAGAGGATCGTTTTTGCACTTTAAGGGGCGAGATGTTCTCCCAAATGCGAACCAATTTAGTTTTAAAATACGATGGATGATACACTGGCTATTACCTATTCCATCCCAGCTCGCCTTTCCGAGGCAGAAAAATTGGCTTTTCAAATGAAATTGCCGCTGGTTTCATTAAATTCGACCGACTATTCATTTTTACTCGTATTCACTTCCGCTTACCTTGAAGTGCGTTCCACGGGTACTAAGGCGCCAGGCCCACTTTACATCGATTTCCTTAAAGGGGTAACAGCACATCGACGGTTATTTGACGGCGGACGTTCGCAATTAATCGCTCGAGCTGTCGGGTTAAAATCACGTCCCCATCCTACGATTTTAGACTTAACGGGGCCGGTTTAGGCCGCGATGCTTTTGTGTTGGCCAATCTCGGTTGTGACGTTTTGATGGTCGAACGCAATTCCGTTATTGCTCTTTTGCTAGAAGATGGATTAGAACGCGCGAAATCGGTTGAATGGTTTAAATACTTAAAATTAGAATTAATTGAAACCGACGAACAAATTTATTTAGCCACACTAAAAAAGCAATTTGATGTGATTTATACCGACCCAATGTATCATCATCATCTCATAAGGAAAAAAATCAGCTTTGGTAAAAAAGAAATGCGCATCTTACGACACCTAGTCGGCGCCGACCACGATGCACCGCAATTATTGACGCTTGCTTTAAAAAAACAAAGTACCGTGTCGTTATTAAACCAACGCCCATCAAACCCATTGCCTGGCCTCGCCCCCGATGTCGTTTACGAAGGAAAAAAGCAGCTACTTTGATGTTTATCTTTTAAAATCGGGCTCTTAAAATTTAAAAAAATTAAACAGTCGCGAAAAGGAAATAAAATAAATTGAACAATTACTTCTATTTTTTTATTAAAATTTTTAGTAATAAAAAAACCAATTTTTGGTTTATAAGTTTCGATAAAAAATCTAAAAGAGCGGCTGATAATAGGTTTTGTCATCGTTTTGAATTTTACTTCGATAGGAATAATACAGTTTTCGTTTTTATACAATAAAAAATCAACTTCAGCTCCATTCTGGATGTGTCAAAAATGAATAATGAAATCATAAAAATGTTGCTCTTTAAATTTAAACTATTCTTGAAAAATGGCACTTTGTATTAGAAGTCCAATGTCTTATCTGCCATCAAGCGATGTCAACAAATTCCGTAATGATTGGTTTCTAATGATTGGTTTCTAAATCAATTATCAATAAAATAAAAATAGGATTTCTAGTAATTTCCTCCTCTCGCTTATTTCCAACATAGGGTGTAATTCAAGCAATTGTATAAGTATTTCTTAAAATAAAAAGATAATTTTGGATGCTAGAAGCTAAAACTTGGCAGTCGGTGGCTAACTGGTTGTAATTGACTAATTGCTCCGAACTATGAGCAATTAAAGTAGTGAATTTTTACATTGTATCGGGGGTTACTAATTTTTTAAGACCTCTATAATGTCTTTTTTTAATGTAATCTTGATAAATCTGCCGCAATAAAATGGATTTTTCTGAAGCTTTTACGATGGCGGGATAACAATTATAGATTAACTGCGACTCATCCACCTTACCAATTTCTTGATAGCTTAAGGGTAAGACCAACGCTTCCAGATGACGCCCGTTTAGGCATTCTTGTACTTTACTTTTCATTTCTAATTGAGAAGAGGGGGTGTCAATCATTTTAATAGCCAATTTCAAATCGGCACACGCTTTTAACAATAACCCAGGATTTTCTAAACGTTGAACTTCATTAATTTAGGATAATCGGTCATTCTAAATGAAGTTCGTCCACTGCTTCTTTGATAAAAAATCGCAATGTTAAATATAGTATAGGAGGTTATTAAAATGCTGAGCTTTGATAAGCGCTTGTGAAAGATTTTTTTCTAGGGTTGTTTTTTCCGCTTGACAAGGGCCTATCAAAATAAGTTATTAAGTTATCCTATTCTGGTAAGAGCAATTTTTCTGTCTGGAGGTGTGCGATATACCCATTCTTAAATATGGAAGGGGTCGGGTTTTTAAGCCAAGGGTTGGATTGGTGGATCAGTTCAACCAATTCATCTTTCATAATTTAACCAGGGTAATATTTAGTTAGACTTATTTTAACTTGTTTAAATTAAGTTTATAGTCTTTATTTTAATTGAGGAGTGTTGCGGTCAGTCAGGCAGCGAAGGAAGAACCGCAGCCGCACGTGGTTTTGGCGTTTGGGTTACGGATGACGAATTGAGCGCTACTGACGTCTTCACGGTAATCAATTTCGGCACCTTGAAGGTATTGAAGACTCAAAGGGTCCACCAATAATTTTACTAAGACTATCTGGCCCGTACTCCCTTCATCACCATCTTCTTCCAATTGCTTTTCGATGACGAAATCGTCGGAATTGATAGCTTCATCGAAGGTAAACCCGTATTGGAAGCCTGAACATCCGCCACCGGTGATGAAAACTCGTAAATTCAAGTGAGGGTTGTTTTCTTCGCCGATTAAGCTCTTCACCTTGCGGGCGGCTGCCTCGGTTAACACTAAGGTAGGTGGTTTTTGCGACAGTGCATTCATAACTAAATTATCTATTTATTGCACAAGAAAGTCAATCCGGGGTTACAATAAACCCAAATCTCTCCCGCGAAGCGAGAAGGGCTGTGGTTACTTGTAGACGAAGAAAACAATGAACATTGTCACCATCAATTCAGAAAATCAAGCCGTTTTACGTTTTATATAAAGTAGCAGCCGAGGTAGAAATACCCCTTACAAAGGCGACTAAAGAAAAAATAGAGGCTATGGGCGTATTTTATAAATCCTTTCAGGAAAAGCAGGTTTTGCGACGCTCCAAGTTGGGTTTCAGAAAGAATTATTTTAGTAGAGCAACATTTATTATTTGATACAACGATTGTTGAGGAGATGGACGGACCCACCATATTAGCAATCCGAGCTGGAGACCAATTAGTGATAAAAAAGAATGGGACGTCGAAGGTTGCCTTTCTGTCCTCAGGAAGGTCGGTGTGGTTGAGCGCTATGTGTATGTGGAATTAACAGCTTGGTTATATCATTCACGGAATCATTCTCTAAAATAAGGCGCGAATACCATCGCGAGTATTCGAGTGTTTTATGGCAACATGAAATTGATCACTTAGAGGGGAAAATCCACGCGGATAAAGCGAAGTTAAATAAAAAGGATTTCTTCGCTTTTCGACAACATTTAATCGGAAATAGAAAAATTCAAAGTGGGGTGACGCTCTTTGATCTGGGGCCTTTAATTCATGATAGTGCCGTTAAGGGGGAAATCTCATCATGAGTTGGATACCGGCCCTTCATCTCATCTTCGTTGTCTATTGGTTTGTAGGCCTTTTTTATTTGCCGCGACTCTAATACGATTTTTTTGATAATGAGAAAGTCATTAATTTCGGTGGTAATCGAGATTATAACAAAATCCGGCTTACTCAATTAAACCGACGCGATATCATCCGGATACTAGCAGCTAAAATTTATTATTTTG
>NZ_VFIV01000044.1 GCF_019425495.1 Coxiella endosymbiont of Ornithodoros amblus | reverse complement strand
AATAATCAATTGCTTCAATTAAAACAAGCCTTTCCATTAATTCCACCTGCTCAGGAAACAAACTCATCGCTTTCCTTCGTGTATGGAGCCAGTCTGTGCTGGGATGAGGGGCTTTAAATTTATTTTAATGTATCGTCGATCGATACACCCCAAAAAAGCAGTTTATATTTGTCAAATCGTTACTTCCGGTAGCTACATCATATGGTGGTTATTGCAATAAACAAACATGTAGAACTAAAATATGGTCTAGTCCGACTAAAAAGTATTTTTTTTTCAAGGCAGCGCGTTTTTAATGCAAGCATTAAGCTTAAAAAAACAGCCTTATCTAATGTGTAAAAACTATTAGGAAGAAAATTAAATTATGCCTAAATTAATTTTAGGAAGTAATGCTATTTTGAATAGATAAATTCTTTTTGACCCTACTAAAATTTCCTGAAAACTATTAATTATAAAGGATAGAAAACCAATGAATCCATAATTCAAATAACTCATTAAAAGTCCTTATTTTAAATTGTACGCTCAAATATTCCCCTACAGTTTCTAATATGGAAGCATTAATTAATAAAATCTATAATAAAATCTATAGTGTGTTGAAAAGCTTGGACGTTAATTGGGAAATTATTTGGGTATTTGATTATAAAATTAAGTCCAGTGTTTCCTCTGGTAAAGGGGAAGCTGATGAATAGCCAATGTTTTTTAAGAAAATCAATTTTTCGATATATTAATTGTTGTGGTGCCCATTTGGTTTGGAGAACACTCCTCAGTTAAGCAGATGGTGATCGAACGGCTCGACGGCACTTATAAAGAAGCTGATTCTAAGACAGGGCAATTTTCTTTGTATGGGAAAGTTGGTGGTGTTATTGTCACGGATAATGAAGACAGAGCTCATAACGCGGCGGGAACCACTTTATTTAATTTATCGCATTTAAGCTGTACCATTCCCCCGAATTCCGATTATTATTGGGTCGGCGCGCAGCTTCCAGGTCAAGCTACATCGAAGTCCATGGCGACAAACATATTTATACAAATAAAGGTGCGCGCGATACATACCGCATAATTTAGCTTGTATAGCGCGCCTTTTAAGGAAGTACTCTATCCATAAACTCAAACACCTAATGAAAGAAGCTGAACACGAAAGCTCAAATAAATGCTCTCAAAGACATAGTTAATCGAAGTAGGCCGTATCCGATTCACTGAATACAGGCTATTTACTTATTTTTGAAGTCTAGAACTCGATTTCTTAACTAGTATATCGGAAAATAGTCGATATACTGGAGTTTATTATTAAGAAAAAGCCCTGTGAAAATCATCTGGTAAAGAAGAAATTGACTATAGATTCATTTTATCTGAGTTAAAAGAATATGCTCGTTCTCGGGATAAAATTTTTGGTTAGTTAAAATCAGGAGAATTAATCCGCATAAAAAAGACCTATATGTATTTGGTAAGTTCGTTGCACTACAACCTTACCCAAAAGAGGTGCTTGCCAATACCGTCTGTGGACCGCCCGCTATTTCGTTAACCTACGCTCTGTACTATTATGCTTTGATACCAAAACGGGCCAATATTGTAACCAGTGTTACTAATAATTGTATCAAATTCTGTGAGTAAACGACAGTTATTCCTAATCGACTATCTAGAAAAGACATTGTGCGATCAAATTCATATCTTTTGGTAAAGATTATCAATTTAAGAAATACTAAAGATGGAAAAATACTTTCTGGATAATTTTAGAATAGACGTACCTTTACTCTTTAAATTTAAGTTAAAAAAACTTAAAAGATATAAATACTTATAACAATTCTCACCTTGATCTGTTATACGACATAATTAAATCCAAAAAATAGTTATACGTAATTCTGTAAAACAAATGCTGAAAAATATGGATGTCACTCGCGAAAAGACTACGTCAATGCGATTAAAGAAATTTTTCAAGAAATTTCCCTTATCGGTTTATAGTTAGCAAAATTTTTTGAAAAGGCTGTATTCTACCAGGATTCTGCTTTAAGAGTTTTATATTGTTTGGACAATTTTTCTGAGAATTCAGACCTTTCTCTACTTCAGAGCGATATAAATTTTGATTTGAAGTTATACAATAAGGCTATCATCAAGGAACTAGATGGGTTTAATTTTAAAGAAACAATGGAAGCTAAAATAAAATCGTCTAAGTCTAGTATTGAATCCGCGTTTATTAAGACTGAGTCGAAAAAACAATTAATGACTATAGAAGCAAAAAATAATATATATTATTAGAGATATTCATCATATGAAAACCATCAAAATTAAAAAAACTGAAGTATTGAATATCCAGAGGAACCATCAACTATCTCCTCAGGAAAACTTTTTTGACAAGTGGTTGTAACGCATCCCCTATAATTGTGTGTGCTATCAATGCCTATTGTGGCTTATTAAGCTGAAAGAGTCTGATTTAAAACTATTTATTTGTCCGGCGAGGAAGTTGCTAATACATTTGGATTTCTAGATCTTGGCATTACTGAGTTACATAACGTATTAGAAGACGCTCGCCGCATAACCGCTGCTACGCATCTTTTCTTATTGGTTCATATCCGATACGGTTTTGGTAGTGCGTTTATTATTACGCACACAATTAAAGAAATGGAGCGAGCACAAGTAGCGGCGGTCCACATGGAGGATAAAGTCGTACAAAAGCGTTGTAGTCATCGCCCAGGTGAAGAGCTTGTGAATACGAATGAAATGGTGGACCGGATTAAAGCAGGAGTTGATGTTGAGTCGAACGACTTTGTCCTAATAGCTAGAACCGATGCTTGCGCCATGGAAGGATTAAAATCAGCTATTGATCGAGGGTATACTTACGTCAAAGTAGGCGCTGACATGATTTTTTGTGGAAGCGTTAGAAAATATTAATGATTATTCCATTTTTTGTAAAGCAGTAAAGGTTCCTGTCTTAGCTAACATGACTGTTTTAAAACACCGCCTTATACGGCTGTGCAGTTGGCTAATCACGGTGTTAAAATGGTACTTTATCCGCGTTTGACTGACTGAGTGATGAGTAAAGCGGATTTAGCTGTGTATGAATACATAAAAAAAACACGGCGTTCAAAAAAGAGTTTACCTTTCATGCAAACCAGCGAAGAATTGTATGAAGTCCTAAATTATCATACCTGTTAAGATAAATTAAATCAATTATTTAAAAGGAAAGAAGATGACTAAAATAGCAAAAGGTTTAAGAGGACAATCCGCGGACGAAACGTCGATAGCTAAAGTTGGAAAAGAAGGGCATGGGTTAACTTATCATGATTATCGCATAAAAGATTTAGTCCCCAACGAAATTTTTGAAGAGGTTGCCACCTTTTTTTATTGAAAAATAAGCTGTCAACAAGATCAGAACTCGACGCGTAAACTAAAAAAAATTAGTCAACTTTCGTTCACTTCCTCCTACACTTAAAGACACGCTAGAACGAATACCAGAAAGTTCATATCCGATGGATGTGATGCATATGGGTTGTTCTATGGTTGGTAATTTGGAGCCTGCAAATAGATTTTAAAATGAGAAAAACGTTGCCGATAGATTGGTAGCAATTTTTCGAGCTATTCGATGTTATTTGTATCATTATTTTCACCGCCGAAAGCAAATCAATACTGAGATAGATGATGTAACGCTAGCCAGTTATTTTTTGAATTTGCTTCTTGGAAAAAAGGCAGAGCAAGTAGCTATTAATTGTATGAACCCCTTGTTAATTCTGCACGCTGAACATAAATTTAACGCATCAACCTTTGAAGCTCGCGTTTGTAGCGTAACGCTTTCGGATATTTATTCAGCCTTCAGCGCAGCCATTGCCACTTTACGCGGTCCTTTGCATGGCAGAACGAATGAAGCAGCCATAGATTTAATTATGCTTTATAAAATTCCGGATGAAGCTATTGCTTTGATTAAACTACAATTAGCGAATAAATAATTAATCTTTGGTTTTGGACATGTAGTTTACCAGGATCGATATCCGCAGAATGCAATTATAAAATTCTGAGCCTAGAAATTAGCCCTCAACCCAGTGGATGGTTATTTATTTGATATTTCTAATGTCATTGAAAAGACAATGCATGATGAGAAAAACTCTTCCAAAATTTGGATTTTTATAGTTCCACAGCGTATCATTTTCTAAATATTCCGACTAAATTGTTTATGCCTATTTTTGTTATGTTTCTGGTGACGAGTTGGTGTTCACATATCTTTGAACAAGGATGGGCGCCCATCGAAAAAAGGAGATAATTATGAGTAAAAAAACCAACGGCAATTCCGATAGACTATAGCAGCATTACGCCTTATTTTTTTTGTCAATGAAGCAAGGAAGGCGATTAAATTTTACAGAAAAGCGTTTGATTTCGAGGAGGAAGTAGGCATGTAAATGCCGGACGGTAAGATTGGTGATTCGGAATTGAGAATTGGCGATTCTAGAATTATGTTAGCAGATGAATTCCCTGAAATGGGGGCGAAAAGTCCGCGCATTTACGGGAGGTCGCTGGTGACTATCCATTTGTATGTCGAAAAGATGTGGATAAAACAGCACCTAGTATTATACTTAAATAAAACACTAACTCAGAAGATAAAAATGAATCAAAAAGTTAACGTTTACCGTTCCCGCACTAATTGCAAAATCGCTGGCGTCTACGGCGGATTAGCTGAATACTTTATGTAGATACGACCATTATGCGGTTGCTCTTCATTCTAATGATCTTGTTCTCAGTAGGATTTGGCATCATAGCCTATGTCTTAATGTAGATTATCATGCCAGAAGCCCCGGAAGAAAATAGAAGAACAATTGATTACAATGAGGACAAGGGGTCAACAAGAGTAAGGGAAGATGATACGCTGGGACGAAAAAAATCCATTTATCACCAATTCAGAGACAAAATTCTGGAAGTGATTATTGATGAGAGTTATGTGGAAGGTGAAATGATTCCGTCGATCCGAAAAATCAGCATGGAACATCAAATCAATCCGCTCACTGTTTCTTAAGGCTTATTAAAGTTTGCTAGGTGACAATTTTATTGAGAAGCGCAGGGGATGGATATGCTTGCCAAAACTGGTACACGTCATCGTCTATTAACTTATTTATAATTAACAAATTATTCGGGCGAGTTGAATGTTTTTTTGTTAAATCCGCGGAGAGATCGAGTAAGGCTTATGTACCACTTCTGCTTTATTGCCGATTTTGGAATTTTCCGAGATGGATCAAGGTCGATAACCTTATCGAATTTGTAAAAATCGTGAATCCGAATTTTAATGAATAGAAGGCGTTAGAATTTTTAAATAAAACGAATATCAAAATGCATCAGAAGATGAAATAATTTTCTAATGGAATGATCGTACAATTGCGTCTAGCACTGATCATGACGATCGACGTTGAAAATTTTCTGCTTGACGAACCAACCTTCGGGCTATATATTTTATATCGAAAAAATTTTTCTATATCATTCTTAATGATTATTGAAATGAAAAGCTAATTATTATTATTTCGACGCATGAAGTAGAAGAAATCGAAAATATTTTAACAAATCTAATTATGGTTGATCAAGGTGATCTCGTTCTTGAATCCTCGATGGAAGAAGTTGATGAACGGTTCACGGAAGTAAGAGCGATGCCGGACCAGGCCTGATTTACGGCCGTTAAAACCCATCTTTGAAAGTAAAGAGATTCGGCGAATTCCATTTATTTTTTAAAACATTGATAAAAATGAATTAGAAAAATACGTCGAAATCACCACGCGATCTATTAGCGACATTTTTATCAATAAAATCAAGGATAATTTATAATTTCTGCTCTTTTAAATTTAATTAATAGAGAATTTTTGAGCAACGTGGTAGTTTTTTAACGTGCCTTTAATTTTAGCAGGAATTTTTTATTAGTTGCTATAGTATTTTTTATTTTTTCATTCTGGAAAATGGTAGATATTGGTAGCTTTCAATCCGGATTGGCCAACCAAAGGGTAGCTGACCTAATTCCGAGAGTCTTTACGGCTATTACTTCACCCTTTATATTAGTACTATGACTTATAGTATTTTATTATTTTTTAGCTGACTTGTTCGACGATCGTAAAGATAGCAGTGTTTTATTTTGGCAATCGATGCTAACTAGTCAGACTTAAACAATTGTTTCAAAATTAATCGCAGACCTGTTTTAGAGTCTTTTTCCTATTATCCACCCTGTATTGCCTTGGACGGCACTTTGGAGTGCCACAGTAATATTATCGGCTTGATTGCATATTTTTTTGCAATATTGTTGTAAGCGTTCCGACTATTTCCGTTATTTGCTTTGTGCTTATTATGCAGTATTTTTTCTAAAAAGGCGCCAGCGTTGCGAGCAGTGATACTAATCATTGTGCTTATTACTTTAGAGATATTGTTTTTCTCGCAACACTATTTCACCGATTTTGTAATTAGTTGGTTTCAATATGTCGCAGAGGCTCGGAGGATATTGAGCTTTCATTGTAGGCACTGATTTTACCAGAACCACCTCACTCTTATTAATCAGATAAAAATGCCTTTCTAGTTAGACAATATAAAGCTTTTAACAATGGGAATAGGAATTTTCATCAGCTTAATCTGCTACATTCTAAGCCAGACGGTTTCGTAGTTGTTGTTATAATTTTTGAACGATAAAATTTAACTGATTGATTACTGCAGAGAAGCAATAATAGTTTGACAAAATTGTTGTAAATCGTCCAGCTGTTGAGAAGTAATTAAATTTTCATCTTTTACGACTAGTTAATCTAAAAAAATTCCGCCAGTGTTAATCAAGTTGTCTTTTACTGTGTGATAGAAAGTTGCTTTTTTCCTATTGACAATATTATCAGATATTAAAATTCAAGGGGAATGAAAAATAGAGGAGACGGTTTTCTATTGTTCAAATACCGAGTGCACTAAATTTTTCATAGCCTTATTGGTTTGTATTTTATCAGGCGTATAACGGATCGGGATAATTAAGGCGTCATTTTATCGGGACTAATCGAATCGGGAGTAGCTCACGCAGTTACAGGATAGACTAATTTACTTTTGTAAATTTGATTTTTTAGGCCCTACACTAATCACTTCCGTTCATTCCTTTTTCATTCTAAGTAAGAGATACCAAAGTTCTAATTCTTAATATTTATTTTAAGTATAAATAATGATTTTTTTATTTTTAATGCTCATTTTTAATCTCCATTCTTTCTTTCTTTTTAGTTCATCTAAAACAATGAGGATAACAAGTTATCGGTAAAATGCGTTAATTTTCCGAAGAAAACAAGTGTAATAGCAAGTGGAATAAATGATATTCCTTTCAGTATCACAGCCGGTATTTTCAAGGATTTCTTTTCTAAAAAATGCTGACCTACCTGCGCCCCGATACTCAAAGAAAAAAATACCCAGAAATTAATCATAATAATACATCAGTAGATACTATCTTGAGAAGTGTAATTAGTTACGATTTTGGTTATAAAGGCGAAAAGTGATAAAATTAATGCGACCAAAAAAACTGAATGCGTTTCAGATCAGTAAAAGAGAGGCGATTTGTATTTGGTCGAACGCCGCCGACGGGAAGTAGAAGATAAACAACAACCACGAATAAGATGAAATAAAATATAATCATGATTACTTTTTCTGTACAAAACTTGAATGAAAAATATTTAACTAAACGCAACTAAAATGCAAAATTTGAAAGAAATCTTTGACTTGCAGCCGAGATTTTTAACAATCGATTTATTAAAGCTTTAGTTAACCACGCTCCAACATACAGTGATCACCATTGAAAACCATTTGCAACTAGTCATGCAGGTAGAGTAGCATTAAAAAAACAAGATAAAGTTAGGAATTGAGGAAATAGCCTTTGATTAATGTTCTTTTGATTGAAGATCATGTATTGATTCGTCGCGGCATGCGCTTAATGCTAGAGCAAGTTAAAGGGATTCGAATCGTAGGTGAAGCGAGCACCGGAGAAGAAGGACTAGCGCTACGCCGTGAGAAAGAACCGGATGTCGTCATGCTTGATTTTCAATTACCAGACACTAACGGACTTGAATTTGCGCGTAAACTTTTGCGGCGTGATCCCGAGATTAAGATTTTAGTGGTGACGGCGATGGAAGGAAAACTATTGCCCATGCGTTTGTTAGGGGTTGGGGTTCGCGGTTTTATCACCAAAAGCAGTGATTCTGAGGAGTTAGAACGAGCGATTCGAGCTGTGCATAGCGGCCAGCGTTATATCAGCTCGGCCATCGCGAGCCGTCTAGCCTTAAGCAAAACGACACCGACTAAATCGCCCTTTGATCAATTGAGTCACCGCCAGATGGAAGTTTTATTATTACTGGCAAAGGGAATGAAAGCCAAAGAAATTGCCAAGCAATTGCACATTACCACTAAGACCGTTAATTCTCATCGTTATCGCATGTTTGAAAAACTGGGCGTTAAAAACGATGTGGAACTGATTAAACTAGCGCTGCAATATGGAGTGATTGATATCGATAAAACTGACTTTGCTTAAATAAAAATAGCCTCAGATTAACCGATTTTCATCAATCAAGATTTGACATCAAAAATAGTGATATTCTGTGAGTAGACGTGAGACTCCCACTAGAACAATACGCTCAACACCGACAGGAACTCAAACACCGAGAAGAAGGTTGAGCAGAAAGGACATCCTGTAAGAAGGGACGTTAATAGCAAAGAATTCGATATTTAGTGTATTCGATTTATCGTTTGAAATGCTCGTAAATGCTATAGAAGAAAATAGCTTAGACATAATACAAAACTATCTTCGCAGGGATTCTTTTCATCGGATCACGAAGTGGGGTCTCAACGTACCGATAAAGATAGATTTCCAGGGTGACACGCTCTTAATAAAAGCGTTCAGGAAAGGAAAGTTTCTTATTGCCAAAACTATTATTTGGAGACTAGCGCTTACAAAGAGATAGTCAATAAGTCAGGATAAACTGCTTTAATTTGTCCGCTTCGCCATTTTTGAGTAGAGACGTTCGATTTATTAATTCAGTTCATGCTGATGTAAAAGTCAAATATAAAAGACAGAACCTTTTAGAACTGGTTCTCGATAAACATTCCGAAAAGACTAAAAATTTACTTTTCACATTGTCAACTCTCTAGCGGCTGTAGGTGTAGAACTTTGGCATTCTGATGGAAGTCAAATCATCGCTAGCGATAAGGAAATTGATGAAATAATTAGGAATGCCAGCAACCTTCAAATCATAAAAAAGGAGAAAAGAGAGGGAGAATAAACGAGCTCGAACAAAAAATCGATCAAATAACCTTACAGTGTGTTAAACTCAACTGCATCCCCATACACCGAAGCCGAAGAAGAAAAAACTGATCTTTCTCAAATACATCAGTAGACGCCCCTTTTGAAGAAGACATATTAACAAATTCTGATTTTCCTCAATTTTTCTTCAAGATTTCTAAGTTGGTTGAAATTATTCCCGATTCTCAAAAAGAAGAATTCGCTGAAGCTCATATTTCTCTGATAGATGCCTTAAAAAACTTTGCTATGATCCTAGAAAAACGAGATGTTCCAGGAGAAGTGAAAAAAGAAAACACAACGCTATCTAGAAACAATTCCCTATCTCATCTATCTAGTTCTCGGTGAAAAGATGAGGGTGCCAATTGAAAACCGCTTGGATTTTTTCGAGGAATTACCGATGATAATTTAGGAACTCCATTTTAAGACTCCTAATAGTTACGTTATTGAAGTGACATGAAATCGTGTGTAAATCATAATTACTCACCCGTCATTCCCTCGCAGGCACCTAGAGCTCAACTTAAGGGGGCGAAGTAAAGAGGGAATATCAAGTGGTTGAAAAGATGTCCGTCGTTCCCGTGCGTGGGCCGTCTACTGACAGACAAAGAATCGAGG
>NZ_VFIV01000001.1 GCF_019425495.1 Coxiella endosymbiont of Ornithodoros amblus | reverse complement strand
TCTTTTCGTCAAAACTGATTGTTGACACAACAACCCAGGGCCTATACGTATGGAGCAAAGCAGAATACGGGAAAATAATGATCTCGTCTATCGCCCCCGTATTTCGCTGCGCTCATAGGGGGTACGGCTTCGTAAAATTGCCTGCGCCTCAAAGGTTGAGATGTGTGGATTAACTTTACCTTAACAAAACTTGATTGTACTGTAATTAATACGCTAGAGTAAAAGAGGTTTACTATGTCGCGGCAAGCAACAGACTCAAAAACACTAAATTTATCGGAACTTTTAACCAATTTTATTGAGCAATGGAATCAGGCAGTGGAGTACCTTGAAATCGATGCCGACTTCTATTCTATCTATGAAAAAAAGATTGAAAGAATGTGAATCAAATGAATCATACGTGATGGCAGCTTTTCAAAAACAATTGCTTAACTCCTCGATTGAGAAACTTAATGACCGAAGTTACAAACTTTCCTCCAGCAAATTAAAGATAATAGCTTATTAAGTTTGTAATGAATTTTATCTACCTTCCCGTAACTTGCCAACAGCTTTAAATGCCCTAGCCATGATGGAAAATCTTCCTTTTCTACCTCGTAATAAAGATCTTTTTAACTACATTAAAAGAATACATCGAAAAATTCGGGACTGTTGTTATTGCTTGCCTCTTAAGCTTTTGTTAGATCAAATAAATTTTTACCGGCCCGAGCTATTTTCAAGTCTAAAAGCACACCTTAGATACTAGCCCAACTATTGTGTTAGTTTTTATATAATTGCACCATGCAAAGTAAGTCTACCCATGATGAATTGAAAAGAATGGGAAGTGCTCAGCAATAATGATGAAGGTCGTGTGTATTAGAAAAGGGGCGGCAGAGGAAGAGAAACCAGGCAATGGTGTAATTGAAACATGTAGATTTTGGGTCAACCAAGGAAGAAAAAACGCTTCTTCTTTTTGGTCTATGCGAGTGTTAGATTTTTTATGCACGGAAAAAATTTATTTATTGGAAAAAATCTTCAAAAAAAGATAACGAATTTTAAAAAGAAGAGGACGACAATCAACAAAAAACAGTTTAAATATTTACTACAAGCGCTCAATAACAATTGGAAGACCAAAACATTCATGTTATGACAACCGATTTCTATCTACATTCACTACTGGGAAAGTAGATGGCTATCTTAAGCAATTAGCTGAATGTTTTTTATTAGAAAATGTATATAGTTCATTTCCAAAATGAAGCAGACAACCTTATGATGTCATTTTTGGACGACTTATTTGAGATAACGCCGGAAATCGCTGCTTCGAGGATTTATGCATTTTTATCCATTTGTGGAGAAAACGGAGTAATTCTACCTGCTTGTACGCTGGAATAATGACGATCTCTAATCCATACAACGAAATTAGGCGACAAGTAGCTAGACAAATAAGATTGATCAGAGCTTCGAAGGCTGTCTTCGCAAAAGGTCTTGCGAGGCTCGGGGGCTTAATAGATGTCAAACCGCTTGTCAGCGTAAACTCGGCATACATTGGTGAAACACGCCGCTTAGGCAGGCATTGCGGATGTTATCTTTTCTTACTAAGCAGCAACTAAAGATTCTCTTCTCACTAATCACGACGCCGAAAGCAAAAATCATCTCTTCACTTCTTCCCCCAAAGGGTAAGCAACAATGAGGCGTCTCAAGGAGGAAAAATGAGAATTTTTTTTTAGCTTAACAAGTCTGTTAATTTTTTACTTATTTTTTAAACTAATAAATCGGATATTAATAGTCAATTCTACCTGATCCGCTATGTACGTGGCTAGTAGGCCGCCAAAAGGACAAAATCGAAAGCGCTATTCGTTAGATTATTTATGGAAGAATTCGAAACTTTTATTACCATCTGGAATAGATAAGCTAACTAACTAACATTTAGGATGTTCCTATATTCATCATCTTTATGATAGACGACTTGAAGAGAGTGGGCTGTTGACAAAGGAGAAAGGACTGGATTCAAAGAGATTAGCTGTAATTTCTTTAAGCAGGTGCTTGCTTGAATTTTTTGTCAAAAGATAAAAGCGATCTTCTCTCTTCTCTCGTTAACAAAATTGTCCGAGTCTGTCTGTAAGATCTTTGAGTTACCTTCTGCGGAATCAAAAACTTTTATCAATTCTTACAAAGAGTTGGATAAATTCAATGGGCGTTTGGAACAGGGGTCCGTTTTTTCCTCCTATGTCAGGAAATTATAAGAATGCGATTATTATAGAATGCTAAGCTTAGACGAAATGGCTGCATTGACTAACCAAATCGTTTCTCTTGCTGAAGAGTTGAACAAACTTCAACCCCAGAGCACACCGCCTGGGAAAATTTCATAGTTACTTTGTCAATTTTTAATTTTAACTACAGAAATTGAGGTGATTTTACTCGATTTGAATATGAAAGAATGGAAGACACTAAATAACAATAATACAAAAACATGGTTAAATCTTGAGAGTAGACGGAAAGCAATAAAGGCAGTTGATATGGGGTCTGAAAATGCTGTTTCGTGTAACAATAGCCAGAGTTGGCGATAACTCTTAGAAGAAATAAACGGCTGGGGCCACTCTAATGAAAGATTATCCTAGATTGGCGTAATAAAGAAAAAATCTTCTCGCGCTCGCCATGTATTTTACAGTTATATGCTTCAAAAAACACATTATAACGCCTGAATTTGAAAAGAAGTTAAGGGAGAAAACAATGAAAGTTAATTAACACTTTGTTGGGACGTCAACAAGAAAAAAGATTCCCGATAAAAATAAATTTCTTGTGCTCGAATAGCTGTTATCTCGGGCAGAAGTCGAAGTAAAAGGAGAAGATGATTCGGCTAGACAGTACCATATCCTTCCACAAGCGGTAAAGGCTAAAAACTTAAACTCCCTTATCTCAGCGCAGGCGGGAGTCTAGCTCGCTTTTATGACCCAGCGCACTACGTGCGCTCTGGGTCCTCCCGCCTGCGTGCGCGGGAACGAAACCAAAGCTGGATGCTTATAAAGGTTTTATGGCTATTTCCAAGGCCTGCATAAACCATGGAGTGAAGCGGCTGGGGTTTTCTTTGAGTTCGTTTTTAAGTTCTGAAACGCGAATCCAACGGACGGCACTGATTTCTTTTTTATTGAAATCAATGGCGTCGGCATCGGTGAATCCGATGAGAACATGGTCGTATTCGTTTTCAATTAGTTTGTTGCCGACCGTGGCTGTATAACGAAATTCACCCACTCTTTTTAAAGCAATTTTTAAGCCTGTTTCTTCGAAAAGGCGTCTTTCGCCACCGGTAATAATGTCTTCATCCGGACGAGGGTGGCTGCAACAAGTATTTGTCCATAATCCACCGCTGTGATATTTCTCAGGATGGCGCTGTTGAAGCAATAACTGCCATTCATTATTTTTACGAGAAAAAATAAAAACAGAAAAAGCGAGGTGTAGTTTACCTTCTCGGTGTGCTTTTATTTTTTCTTCAATGCCAAGACGGCAGTCATTTTCATCGACTAAAACAACGTGTTCTTCCATACTTGTTTTAAAAGGAGAGATAATTTCAATTTCCGGAAAAGATTTTTTTATTTTTTCTTTGTTCGATTCTAAAAATAATAATTTAATGTTGGGCCCTGCGTCTTGCGTAAAATAAATTTCTGTTCCAGTTTCGCGAAGAGACCATATTTTTTGCGTCACTGTAATAGTTTTCTGTGAAGAATATAATAACGGTGGCCAAGCAGCGAGCATGGTGGCGTGCATGGCTAAGGCGTTTGATTCGGCCGTTTGTCCTAAAAGTTTGAAATCTTTTTTTGCGATGGCTTTTTTCAGTTGCGTAAGATCGCAGTTCGCTTTTTCCGGCCAAGCAGAGTAAAGCGGGGAAGTGGTAACCGTGCGCCTCATTCCTTCACGAGAACTCACCGTTTTTGGCTTCTTGTTAAGGATGCAAAGCCCAATGCAGAGTTCAGGCCAATCTTCTACTAATGGTTCGGCATAACTATCCATGCCGTCGATATCTTTTCCACAATGCCACTCGACGAAGCCATTAAAAACAGAACGACAAGCGCTGCCGCTGCCCAGGCGCGCTAAAATAGATAAAGATTTTCTATCCAATTGCCATTCGAAAAAATTATCCAACGCTTTTACAATTGCTGCGTAAGCGCACGCCGATGAAGCAAGGCCAGCCGCGAGCGGAATATTGAAATTTAATTCTAAGTGGTATTTGACACCGAGAAAATTAAATGCCTCTAAAAAAGCTAATAATTTTTTGGCGTTGGTCGATTGTATCGCTACGGATTGGTTGTTAATGATTAGTTCATGTTGATTGGTGGAAGAGGGTGAAATTGCTGCTGTTGCGCCTTTATTACCGAGAGAAATCGATAAACTGGATGTGACCGGTAAATTAAGTTCTAAATTTCGTTTCCCCCAATACTTGCATAAAGCGATATTTGAAGCGGCAAACGCACAGCCAAACGATCGGGGCAATTTTAAGCGGTGTGAAAGTAATTGGTGGAAAATCTGGTTACGCATCGACAGTGACTCCTTCCGCCGCAACGCTAAGGACGATTTGTTTAATACCCAATTTTTTTTCAGTATTATTTCGTGGAAATCGATCGGATTTTAGTATACCGATGCCAATGACACAGTCGCCTAGACCAGCACCGGATATTTTAGCGCCGAAAATTGTTGGCTGTTTGCGTAACCCTTCAATAAGAGACTCTAAAATTTCATTACTGACGCCTAAAGTAGTCATCAGTTCTTGCCCTAAATTTAACAAGCGCCCCAGGGCAACCCAATTTTTTGAATTTATTATTTTAATGGCTTGTACAGTTAATTCATTTATGCGTTCATCAATTTGTTGATAAAAATCCGGTTGTTTTTGTCGGCGCTGGTTAACAATGTCAATCGCTCGTGCGGTTGTCAATTTTTTGCCGGAATAAATAGCAGTAATTGGCGGTATTGGCTTGAGTGAGGCGACAGAAAAGGGTGGGTTAGAAAAAGCAAGCACACCGCCGTAAACACTCGCCGCACAATCAGCACCCGATCCTTTTCCTTGTATGGTTTTGATGACAGTCAGGGCTTGTTGCCATAAGTCGTTTTTTGTCATTGACATTTGGAGCCATGCGTTCAATGCTGTTAATAATGCAACGGTGACCGCGGCAGAACTTCCTAAGCCGATCGCCGGGGGTAAAGTAGATTTAATATTAATATCGCATCCGCTCGGTAGTTTTTTTGAAGCTAGCGCCGCGAGGACAAATTCAAAAGGGGGAGAGAGTTTAATAGATTGACAATCCAAAGTTAGGTTTCCGAGTGGTGAGTCGATATTAATTTTTTCATCACGGCGCGGACTAAGGGATATTGAAATAAATTTATCTATCGCAGCTACAATTGCTATTTTTCCTTGCAACACCGCGTATTCGCCAAACAACATTAAACTGCCTGGGGCTTTGGTTTTATAAATCACGCTAATTTTTCTCTTTAATTTTCTGCATCACAAATTACAGTCCTTTCAATTTTAGACTTCGCCATTCTCGCGCAGCGGGGATGACGGCTTTAACCTTGTTATTCGATAATACAAGTCCCTTGGCTGTCGGTTTGAATCGGGATGATGGAGTAGCCGTACTGTTTTGCTAAATCCGTAATGAGATCATCAGCGATGACTAAAACAATACCCCCATTATCGCCCACAACACTACCAGCGCCACAAATTTTTGCAGCACCGCCAAGTTTTTCCACGTCAATAACAAAGTCATTAATTTTATTGGGGACAACGCCAATCGTTCGTAATAGTCGATGATTTTCTCGAATGCAGCTTTTAATGCTGCTGTTATTGTGATTTTGTAAAGCTTGATCAAGAGCATTAGTCACCGCAGAAAAATCTTCGCCAATTCTACTACTCTTAAAAAAAGGAGTGGCCTGAGAGATGCATTCACCGGTACTGCTTTGTGGGCAACCCGTTTGTATTAATTGCATTGGAAAATTAGGGATAGGACGCTTTTCAAATTGCCCTTTTTCATAACGCAGGCAACCACCGTAATAGACAGTATGCACATCGAGACCGCTTGAATAGCCATGCTGCAAATTTTCTGATTCCACACCGAGAGACAAATAGTCTTCCAAATGTAAATCCATCCCAAGAAATTGCGTCAGTGTATAGATCAAACTTACAACACTGGCAGCGGAGGAACCCATTCCACAACCGACGGGAATGTTGGAATCAGTGATGATATCAATGCCCGTTGGCAATTTATTTTTTAATCGATCAAGAACGTTAATGAAGGTGAAAAGTGACAATTCAAAAGGTTTTTGCAGCACTTCCCGAATACTCAAGTGACCCAAGTTGTATTTATAGTATTGCTTTTTGAGTTTTCTTTTTAAGTTGCGAAGTGCCTGTAAAGTGACTTCCCGACGAAAATCAATTCCCATAAAATGAAAAGAAAAATGCAGCGGTAAAGACCAGCGCACCGTGGCTTCCATGTAACGGTTAATAGCCACTGAAAGCGCGGGCTGACCATAAATCACGGCGTGTTCGCCGGAAAGAATTAATTTCGCAGGTGTTCGGGTTTTTAAAAATTCTTTTTTCATGTGACATTTGTGGCTAAGGAACGCTCAAATTTTTCATGCGCGCGCATCAATTCGCCTGGATTTGTTTGGGCGGCCAACAAGGACAGTTCTCCACACCATACGGTTGCAGCGACGATAATAGCTAAGCGTCGGGCGCTTTGGCCTGGGATTTGATTATCCAGGCAACCTAAAAGGCGCAGGTGCTTTTTTACAAAATCGTAATGCTTACCATTGCCTATCGTTCCTACAATGATATTAGGCAACGTGACGGAAAAATAAAGGTCACCATTGCGCAATTCAGCATGCGTAAATCCTTGGGAACCTTCGACAATGTTGGCGACATCTTGGCCAGTGGCGAGATAAATTGCGTAGAGCAAGTTAGCAAAGTGGGCGTTTGCTGTGCGAAGAGCGCCGGAAACAATCGACCCCATCAGATTTTTTTTGACGTGAAGATTAACGATGGCTTCGGGTGTGGTTTTTAAACGTTCTTGACAAACAGCACGAGGAATTAACATGTCGGCGATGACATATTTTCCGCGTCCTAAAATTCCGTTGATAACGGAGACTTTTTTATCCACACACATATTTCCTGAAATGGAAACATAGCGAAGACCGGGATATTTTTTAAGCATCCAGTCGATGACGGCATCAGCAGCTTTGGTGAGCATATTGTGGCCTGACGCATCGCCCGTGGTCGCTTCTAGGCGCAAAAATAAGAGAGTTCCTACGATTTGGGCGTGCCAACTCATGTTCCGGCAAAAACGGCTGGTGCTTGAAACCACTTCAGTCAAGGCGTCGTGGCGGTTAAGGTCATCAAGAACCGTCTTAACTGAATAAGCATCCGCACCTTCGAGCAGGACTGATCGTGTCATGCGATCATCAAGGACTAAACAATAAAGCCCACCACAACGCCGTGTGACGCTCGCGCCTCGATTAGTTGATGGCCACACCGGTGTTTCAAATGTCGCCAGTGGAACTTCAACTTCAGCGTTGACTTCAGAACCGATAATCTTAATCGGACCAATGAATTGTAGAGGTATTGGGATCGTTTGCATGCTGGGATGATACACAAATGGGAAAGGCATTGCCACTTGCGCTCAGCTAAATTAACTGTAGCCCGTATTCGGGTTCGCTGCTTTACTAATAGGTTGCTTAACTATGGATAATCATAAATCGGGTGTTATAATGCCTGCTCATTTAGGGTCCTGAAGGGACGACCTGAAATTCTACAGCAAAATTAGGAAAAAGGTGCCCCCTATCATGAAATTTCGTAAACGTTTTCTGTTGGTTATTACCTTTATCATTTTTTGTATTCCTTTCACTTTAACTGCCTACGGTTTTCTGGCCCGTTCTATTCAGATCAAAGGATTAAAACGTATTTCGGCGGATACCGTTCGCAGTTATTTGCCTATCCATGAGGGACAAGAATACACGGTGCAACGGGGCCAACAGATTCTTCAATCGTTGTATCGAATGGGCTTTTTTGAAACTGTGCGATTATCCCATCGCGGGAACGCGTTAGTTATTAGCATGAAGGAGCGCCCAATTATTAGTCTTATTCGCATCAGTGGCAATAAAGCCATCAGCACAAAAAAATTGCGACCTATCTTAAATAAGCTAAATATTTCAGAAGGACAGCCCTACGACCCTGCAAAACTCCATGAAATTGAGGTCGGATTAGAGCAACAGTATGGTGCAATGGGTTATCATGCGGCGATCGTTTCTACTCAGGTAGTAAAAGAGACCAAGAATCGAGTAGCGCTTTGCATCCACATTGATGAAGGCGGTATTGCCAAAGTAGGTTCCATTCAATTTGTAGGTAACCGAGCTTTTAGCGCGAGAACGCTCCGTAACCAATTCAAACTCACCACACCAGGGTTATTTACTTGGATCTCTCATCGTGATCGGTACTCTCAAGTTAAATTAGAAGAAGATTTGCAACATTTATCAGAGTTTTATTTAAATCATGGTTATTTGCGTTTCCGCGTGGTTTCACACGATGTGCAATGGTCGCCGGATAAAAAACACGTTTATATTAGGATCCATTTAGTGGAGGGCCCTATTTATCATCTGAGTGGCTACACTATTACCGGGGAAACCTATGGATTTAACGATCAATTGTACCAATTAATTAAATTAGAAAGGGGAGATATATTTTCTCGCCAGGTGATCATTGATACAAATAAAGTCATCGGAGATTTTCTGGGTGATAGAGGTTACGCTTTTGCTCGAGTTAATGTGATCCCGACCATCGATGACCAGCAACATTTAGTGCATTTGACTTTTAACGTCACGCCAGGCGAACGCGTGTATGTTCGCCGAATCAGTTTTTTTGGTAACCAGCGTACCGACCAAGAAGTGTTACGTCGGGAAATGCGGCAATACGAAGGCAGCCTTTATTCTTTGTCTAAAATTGAAGAATCAAAGCGGCGACTCGAATTGTTAGGTTATTTATCGGATGTAAAATACACGCCGAAAATTGTCCCCAACTCCCCCGATCAAGTGGATTTAAATTATCACGTAAAAGAAATCGCAGCGGGGAGGGCGAGTATCCAAGGAGGTTATTCCAATGCTTACGGGTTCTTGTATGGCGCGAGCATTTCAGAGCCCAATTTTATGGGGACCGGAAAATATGTATCGATTGGATTCCAAAATAGCCAATATCAACAGAATTATTTTTTCTCGTATAATAATCCGTACCACACGACGTGGGGATTGCAACGGGGATTTTTGATCTATTATTCACGGGTGAAACCAAATGCCAAACTTAATCTCTCCTCATATGTAAAAGATGGTTATGGAGGAGATGTTACCTATGCTTATCCCGTTTCGGAACGGAATTCTATCGGCTTTGGTTACGGTTTTGAGCATGTGAAAATTAGCCAGGTCGACCCGGCCATTGCAGTGCCAAGTGTGTTAGCGTTCTTGGGAACAACCAACGGCGTTCAGAATACCAGTCGATACTATGACCAATTTAAATTAAACGGCGGCTGGACATACAACGGACTCGATCGGGCTATTTTCCCCACCAAAGGATTATATACGGGTGTTGGGTTGGAGATCAGTGTTCCCGTGTTAAAATCGAGTTTAGGTTATTACTTGGCGACTTATTCTGTCAAGTATTATCAGCCGGTTTGGCATGGCTTTATCCTTAATCTGCTAGCCATGCTGGGTTACGGTGATGGCTTTGGTCACGATCGATTACCATTTTTTAAAAACTTTTATGCGGGGGGTATTGGATCTGTTCCTGCTTTTTCACCTAACTCGTTAGGACCTAAAAACCGTTACAATAGTTTTGGTGCTATAGGTGGTAACTTGGAAACTATTTTCGGTGTGCACTTGATATTGCCGAAATTTGTTAGTGAAAGGGTACGTACCGCCATTATTTTTGATGCTGGAAATGTCTTCCAAGTGCCGTGTTTCCCCGGAGATATTGCTGTCCCTGCGAGAGCAACTATCACCGATCCAGAGGCCGCTACGCGTCCGCAGATTATTCAAGACGATCGTTTTTCGTTGAAGAACCTGCGTCCCTCCCTGGGGCTTGCTGTGGAATGGTATACACCTTTAGCGCCGATCGACCTCACGTTGGCATTCCCATTGAACCGCCGGCCCGGGGATAATTTCCAAGCATTCCAGTTTTCTTTTGGAGTGAGCTTGTAAAAAACGGTTTGGGAAAGGTTGGTTTAAACAAAAACCTGAACTATAATGACGTCTACTTGTTTTTAAGGAGAACCTCATGATTAAACACTTGTTATCTGCTATCTGTTTATTTGTAGCCATGATTTGGAGTGTAGCTGCTGTTGCCCAAACGGTTGGGCTTGTTGATATGCGTCAGATTTTTCAAACCGCACCGCAGATTAAGGACATCAATATGCGATTAGAAAAACAATTTTCGCCGCAGCGAGAAAAAATGACTAAATTAACTCAATCACTGCAACAGAATCTTCAAAAATTAAAGCGCGATGAGGCGGTGATGAGTAAAAAAGAGGCTGGAAATTTGCGTAAAGAAATTCAAAATGATGAAAGTACGCTTCGCCAGCAACAACAACAGTTTCAACAAGAACTGTTCGTGGCGCAAAATAAAGCCATGTCTGGTTTTATGTCTAAGGTTAACGGTGCGGTAAAGAGGGTGGCTGAGAGAGAAAATCTCGATCTCGTTTTGCCTAAAGATACCGTACCTTATGCTAGAAACAGTAAGGATATTACTTCAAACGTTGTATCAGCATTGAAATAAAATATAGTTAATGACAAGAGGTTTAACTTACTCGTTAACTGAATTAGCAACCGCCATCGGCGCTACTGTCCAAGGCGATGGCGATTGCAAAATTCATAATGTTGCTCCTATTGCGTATGCTAAACCAGGTGAAATTAGTTTCGTAACAGATCATCGTAAGTATCGAAAATATTTAACACAAACAAAAGCTTCTGCTATTTTGTTGGATGAAAAATTAGCCTCTCGGTGCCCGGTTAACGCTTTGGTGATGTCCAATCCCAAATTGGGTTTTGTCAAATTGTTAACTTTATTGCGACCTCAATCAGTTCCCACGTGTGGCATTCATCCGACGGCGGTGGTAGGGGAGGGTTGCCAGATCGATGCCAGTGTTCACATCGGCGCTCAGGTGGTCATCGAAGAAGAGGTGGTCATTGGGCCGCATACTTTGATTGGTGCAGGCGCTAGCATTGGCCGCGGAAGCCAAATTGGATCCGATTGCTGTTTGTACAGCCGGGTTACACTTTATTCTCAAACGAGAATAGGAGATCGAAGTATTATTCACAGTGGGGCTGTTATCGGGGCTGATGGTTTTGGTTTAACCCAAGACGAGAAAGGGGAATGGATGAAAATCCCCCAAGTAGGCCGTGTAATCATTGGAGACGATGTGGAGATTGGTGCCAATGCGACTATTGACCGGGGGGCATTGGGTGATACAGTGATTGGTAACGGAGTAAAGATAGATGATTTAGTGATGATCGCCCATAACGTCCGCATTGGCGATCATACGGTCATTGCCGGTTGCGCTGGCGTTGCTGGCAGCACGACGGTTGGGCGCCACTGCATGATCGGCGCTTCCGCCGGATTAAATGGCCACATTGAAATTTGCGACAACGTTATTATTACCGGGATGGGCATGATTCAAAAATCGATTACCAAACCGGGCATTTATTCTTCAGGAACAGGGATGCAAACTAACCGAGAATGGCGCAAAAGCGTCATCCGTTTTTGGCAACTGGATGAGCTAGCAAAACGCTTAAAACGATTAGAGAAACTGATACGATGAACGTCATGAATATTACAGAGATTAAAAAATACATTCCTCACCGTTATCCTTTTCTGCTCATTGATCGAGTAATCAAAATAGAAAAAGATAAATCCCTAGTCGCCATTAAAAATGTCACGGTGAATGAACCCTTTTTTACGGGACATTTTCCTGTACGACCTGTCATGCCAGGTGTTTTGATTATTGAATCGTTGGCGCAAGCCGCTGGCATTTTAATTGTTAAATCGTTAAATTTGCCAGAAGACCACAAAGACATTTATTTTTTTGCCGGAGTAGATAACGCTCGTTTTAAGCGCGTCGTTGAGCCCGGAGATCAATTAACTTTAGAGGTGAAAGTATTAAAAGTTCACCGCGGTCTATGGAAGTTTGAAGGGAAAGCGACAGTGGACGACCAGCTCGCTTGTAAAGCCGAGTTGATGACAATTAAGGGATAAAAGTGTGATTGATGAACGAGCCATTATTCATCCGAGCGCGACGATCGGTTTAAACGTCACCATTGGTCCTTGGACGCTAATCAAAGAAAATGCCATCATTGGCGATGGCACTGAAATTGCAGCCCATGTTGTGATCGACAAGAACACTATCCTCGGTAAGAGAAACAAAATATATTCTTATGCCTCCGTTGGTTCCGATCCCCAGCACCTCAGTTATAAAGGCGAAGAATCTTGCCTTGAAGTGGGTGATAATAATGTTATTCGTGAATTTGTAACGATCAACCGAGGGACAAAAGAAGGTCATTCTGTAACACGCATTGGTGACAATAATTATTTGATGGCTTACTCGCACGTGGCTCATGATTGTGTTGTCGGAAGCAACGTTATCTTCGCGAATACTGCCTCTATTGCGGGTCATGTTTCTGTGGGTGATCATGCAATTTTAGGTGCTTTTTCAGGGGTTCATCAATTTTGTCGTGTCGGCGCTTATTGTTTTTTAGGGCGTGCCGCCAAAGTTTATCAAGACATTTTGCCTTATATGTTGGTAACTGGGAACCCGGGCGCGCCTTCAGGATTAAACACAGTTGGCCTACGTCGTCATGGTTTTAATGGGAACACTATGCGTTCCCTGAAGCAGGCATTTCGTTTGATTTATCGAGGAAATCTAGGGTTAGAAGGTATTCGCCTTGAGCTTGAAAAATTGGCCAAAGAAACGCCCGAGGTCAGTCACTTATTGAATATGATTAATACCTCCAGCCGTGGTTTCGCGCGCCATACAAAATGAAAGACGAATGCGTGTGTAAGCGGTTTTTTTATCTACTTAGGATGCTCCTCAAAAAACGCGCCTGTTTAAAACAATTTCTTTCAAACTCAGATTATTGCTTGAGCCGCATTGAGGATTTATCTCTCTCGTATTTAATTCTACTTCAGATTAAATTAGTAGCATTGGATTTTGACGGCGTTTTGTCAAGCCACGGACAGGCGCAGCTAGGGGAATCTGTTATGTTATGGCTAACTCAGCTTGATAAAGAATTTCCCTTAAAGCAAGTCTGTATCTATTCGAATAACCTTTTTGATCAGCGGATTCAATACCTTGAAAACACCTTTCCAAATATCGAAATCATTCGATTTACTAAAAAAAAACCTTATCCTGATGATTTATTAAAAATCGCTGAAAAACGGAAATTGAAACCAAAAGCTATTTTAGTGATTGATGACCGCTTAACTTCAGGTATATTATCTGCCTGCCTCATAGGCGCAAAAGCGTTATTGATTACTAAACCCTTCACCAACTACCGTGCAGCCGCCATTAAAGAACTATTTTTTACTGCTATTCGTTTCATCGAAAGGAAGGTTATCCGATGGTTATGACCTTTATGGCGCTGCGCACGGTGCATTGAATCCCGGCCTGTGCTTCCATGCAAGTTGTTCCACAGACGAGCTCGCCGGAGAATGACAACGTGGATAACGGTTTTTAAGTGAAATAAAACTTATCCCTGCCCATAGTAACAGGAGTTTATGTAGCCCGTATGAGTGCAGTGAAACACGGGATTTAAAAATCTCGGTCGCAAGCGACTGAGATTTCTCATTTTGAATTTCGCCTGGGCGACCCGCGCTAATGGCAGCCAAAGGGGAACATTACACCACTCTCCTTTGGAAACCCTTTCTCTCTTGTCCCTGGTGCCAGCGCCAGAGATTTTCTCTTTAAAATAACATGGGAACAAATTTTGTCCCTGTCCATAAATAGGAAAATTAGCAATATTTAATTTTTGTTTTTGGATGGGGTTTAAGGTTTTATTTTTGCGCTCAAGAATTCCTGGCAACATCCAAAAGCCAGAAAAGCTCAAGCCTGAATTAACTTTAGCATAAGGAAAATAATCCTGCCAGTGTAATTGGCGTTGAAAACATCATAACGGATTTACTTTCCACTAGTTCTTGAACGTAAGTTAAAATTTGATTAATTTCATTATGAAGATTTGATTTTTTTCCAATTCGAAAAACCAAGCTGAGCAATAGTGAAAATTTGCAGTCCCATGAATAAAATACACAGAATAATTGTCTTGCTAGAGTGTTTTAATCGGAGTTGTTGATTTTGAGCTAAAAAGAGAGCTAATAACAAAGTTGAAAAGTTGATCCTGGGAACCTGATGGTAATACCATATTTTTCAAGTGAATAAAAATAACAGACATTGTCGTGAAAAGAAAAAAGTAAAAAAGCGGTTGATAGGAGCTTTTTCCAATTGATAATAAAAAATAGAAACGCAGCTAACTATGAAAATAAACGTGGTACTCCGCTAGCGTTGGTAGCGAATCATTAAATGTGCTGCATAGGGGGAAATTACGAGAGGCAATACCTGCGTAATGTAATTTGGGAAAAACAAGAAAATGATGAGTAAATAAAAGAATAAAAACACAAATTATCATGAGTGATTCGACTCGAAAAACCAAAGCCTAGCTCTTTAATTAAGTAAAATTGAAGCACGACAAATAAAATAAAAAATTGTAGATTTAATGAAAATCCAAATCCTGCTAAAAGACAAACCCATACGATCAAAAAAGGAGGCAGCGATAAATCTTTGTGTTATGCTTGCGTGCCGATAGCTAATAAATAAGACATAATTAATACCATTAAAAAAGGATCGCGATGACTAAATTCAGAGACTGGTAAAATCAGGTAAACCACGGCAAGCGCCAGAAGTAGCATTCCGTGCATCAGCCGATCTTTAGTACCAAACAGTCGATCCGTGAACGAAAAACAAGTAAGAGGCGAAAGGAAGGATATTAAAAATAGATAAACATGAAGCTTAAAATAAGATTATCTTGAAATCAATACTGTATTATTAATAGCGGAGAAAGTAATAAATTAAGAAATTATAAGAGGACAACGTCTAAAAATCTTGGCTGTATGTGCCTTCCTTTAAAAGTCGTTCTGCGGCGAGTAAATGCCAGCCTACATCTCGACTCATGAAAATGTGTCATTGAATGATGGCAGAAAGAAAGCGTAAACACAGCCAAAACAATGAGACAAAAACAGCGTTTTCTGCCTGAAAATGCTCGGCTTTTATGACAACCTCAGTGCTAACGGAAATCGGCTTAGAGAATCGCTTAACGTGAGTTAATACTTTATGGATGGGTTTTTCATAACCCGATAAAGGATGATCGCGATAATATTCGTTAGTAGGGACCCGGTGGCAATCAGCCACTAGGAATGCGCAGGAGCAATGGTGAACTAATAATCCCCAATGATAAAAGCCATTACCAAAAATTGTAATAAATAAAAAGCTTAAGAAGCTTTGCCTAAAAGCTGCATCAGTCGTGTTGGCAGAAAGCGTGTAAGTGTATTTTTTTCGAGGATTAAACCGGCTAATAGTAACGGTACCGCTAGTGGCATACCCAGTTGGCTAACAGCATGCCTAATGGCGTATGGAAACCAAAGGTAAAGCGCCCTCCCTCTATTTTTAAATAAAAGCATTTGAATAAGAATAATGTTGAAGAATTCCACGTAGATTCTTGCTGGTAGTGGTAGGTGTTGTAACCAATGCCAGCACGAGAGGTTTAGCGCAAGCAACATCCCAAGAATAAATTCAAAAAGTCGGTCTAAAAAAGTATAAAACCAAAACAAATTCCAATCACCTAAAAAGTGGTGCCAACCGAGTCTTGCCGCGAGAGAAAATAATAATAAGCTAGTTACATATCCGATTATTATGCTTAACCACTGTATTTTTTGATGAAAGAAGATAAACAGTAGTGAAGCCGAAATATAAAAAGTAAATTCCGTAGCGAGAGATCAAGCTTTGGAAATGCCCGTAAAAAGAGAATTAGTAAAATAACCCTTGAGAAACGTGAGTTAAAGAAACCACTTTTTCCGAGGGTGAGAAAAGAATTGTGGATGCGCTTGCCTTAAATGAAAAACAACCAGCAGCAGCGCCGTTGCTAATAAGATTAATAAAAAACAGACAGGATAAATTCGCGCGAAACGCCGCCACAGAAGACGCCAACACCAGTGGAAGGAAGGGTTTAATGACGGTAACAATTAAATTATAAGCTAAGCGATTAAAAATCTGCTGAGCACATAGAATAGGCTGACGTCGATATAACCCTGCGAGAATATTCACTGTAAAAAGGGGCTAGTCTTTAATTTGAAAATGCAAAAAAACATCAAATGCCGCTAATGCTTGAAGTCCGATTAGCGGCTAAATGAGGTTACGGTTCACGGTAAAAGACGAGGGTTCAGGTAAGAGGGTTATTGCCCTCAGAGTACGTGTAGCTGCCGACAAAGGGAAAATTAGTTTTCCAAAACCCCTCACAGAGTTCATTGCGCCACCTGCGCAAGCTGTACCAAAGGTTTTAGCCGTTGCAGTGGTTAAAGTAGAAGGGTTTCCTTGAAAGTTAGATTTGTTCTTGCTGGTGCTAGCGCATTGGAGTATCACAATGTTATTACATTTAGGTTCATCAGAGGCGATGTCAAAAGTGAAGTTGGTTAACCTTGTATCAAGGTCACAGGCCTTTCCCACAGGAGAAAGCTCCCGTACAAGTACCGCAAGTGGTCGTACCATTGTATCCCATTACTCAATCCAAATGGGCAGTTCCTGCGTCTGGATAGTCAGTCGTTTCAATAGAATCGTAAGTGTTAATATACCAAAGAAAACGACAATGCAATCAAGAAAAAGTCAGCTAGTAATTTTTCATAAAAACTTACATATATTCAAATTGTTAAAAACATAAGCCCATATGTAGCGAAGCGGAATACGGAGGAACGATGCCAATTTCCGTATTTCTCTACGCTCTATACGGCGGGCCACCCCTCCTCCTAATTTTCAGGGGAGTAGCCCCGCCAATAAGCCAAAAACCTTAAGAAAAGATTAAATTATGTGCAACCTTAGCCACGTTTTTGGCGGTGTTCCCACGATCTAATCGGGGCCGTAGGCGGCCTAACTTTCCAATAATCGATCGACGATAATCGTGATTATTCAGCAATTGGAAAACTTCATCGGCGATAGCTTGAGGGGTAGCGTCCTGCTGCAACAATTCAACAGCAACAGGTTCTGGGGAGACTAAATTGCAAAGTCCGATAAAAGACAAACGGATTAATTTTTCCCCAAACCAAAAAGTCAGTGGGGCTACTTTATAAATTACAACCAACGGAACTTGCTGCAAAGCAATTTCTAACGTCACCGTTCCTGAAGCTGCAACGGCCGCATGAGTGATGGCTAATACGTGAGAAATATCGTTCTGGATCACCTTTATCTCAGGCGATAAAAAGGGACGAATTTTATTAAGCTCTAAATTCAATGCGAGAGGTAAGATAAACTGCACAGTGGAGATTTGCGCCTGAATGAATTTAGCGGCCTGAACCATGATGGGGAGCAGCTTATTAATTTCTTGCTTTCGGCTGCCAGGAAATAAAGCTACAATGGGCTTATAAGGATCGAGATTAAATTGCTTGCAAATTTCATTTCTGGGTAGCGATGGAGTTGGCACATTCGCCAAGGGGTGTCCCACAAAACTGACGGGAACATTTTCCTTTCGATATAGTTTTTCTTCAAAATCAAATAATACGGCCATATGATCGACGTATTTTTTAATTTTTTTAATCCGCCCATAACGCCAAGCCCAAATTTGAGGACTGACATAATAAAGCACTTTAATTTCCGCTTTTTTCGCTTGTTTTGCCATATATAAATTAAAGCCGGGGTAATCAATAAAAATCACCAAATCAGGTGGTGTTTTTTTAAAATACCTTTTCAAGGTTTGCATCGCGTGGCGAATATCCCTGAATTGCCCCAATATTTCAAGTAAACCGACCACTGCTAATTTTTCTGCATTAATAAAAACTTCAACGCCCGCTTCACGCATACACTTGCCGCCCATGCCCGCGAGTTTTAGGTTGGATTCAAGAGATTTTAATGATTGAGCCAGATGAGCGCCCAGTAAATCTCCCGAAGGTTCACCGGCGATGAGCAGAACGGATTTACTCGACATTTTCAGCACTGAGGGATGAAATCGGAAATTGTTCATTGGTACGTCGAACGATTAACGAAATCTCAAGCGCAGTGGCCAGGGCGCGTTTACCTTCTTCTCCGGAAATGACGGGAGGCTTGTTATGGATGATCGAATTTAGAAAAGCCGAAATTTGATCCATCAAGGCATCCCCTTTATGGAATCGCTCCACTTGGCGGGTGATTTCAGGAATGCCTGGAAACATCTCATGCGTTCCTTTACGATGAATAGCCATTTTTTTGTGATCGAGATCGATAGCGACATAATTGTCATGTTGAAAAATACGCAACTTACGCTCTATTTTCAGACTCACCCGGCTTGCTGTCACGTTAGCCACACAACCGTTTGTGAATTCAATACGCGCATTAGCGATATCAACGTATGGCGAGAGAACAGAAGCACCGCTCGCGGAAATATTCTGGATATCCGATTTCACAATGGATTGAATAATATCGATATCGTGAATCATTAAATCGAGCACGACATTAACGTCAGCACCGCGGAGCCGAAAGGGCGCCAGACGCAATGATTCAATAAAGCGCGGATTAGAGATAAGCGGCTCAACGGCCTTAACTGCGCTGTTAAAACGTTCCAAGTGACCGATTTGCAAAATCACACAGTTTTTTTTAGCAGCTGCAATAAGATCATCCGCTTCTTCCAGCGTCGTTGCGATGGGTTTTTCAAGCAGGACGTGGATGCCATTATCCAAAAAAAACCGCGCCACGGCGTGATGTAAGGGGGTAGGAACAGCAATACTAACCGCGTCAACTAGGCCAATTAGAGATTGATAGTTAATTACGGCCTCCGCATTCAATTCTTTAGCCTTTGCGTAACAGCGTTCGTGATGAATATCACAAACCGCCATCAGCTTAGATTGGGACAGCGCGGAATATTTCTCTGCATGATAGCTGCCCAAATAGCCTACGCCAACCACAGCGGTTCTAATTTTTTCCATTGTGTTTTCCACACCCTCTTATACTTTAGGATAAATCGTAATGGTGGCATTTTTTGTTCAGGGAATCAATACGAAAGCCTTGGCGACGCGCCCTGTCAATATTGACTATTTTGACGATAATAACTACGGTTCACATTATTTAGAGAATGAAAAATTATAACCTTGAGGAAAGCCTTAGCATTTTTAAGCATTAGATAATGATCGACGAATTATTTATGCACGAAGCTTTATTTTTAGCCAAAAAAGCTAATGAAAATAACGAAGTGCCAATAGGCGCGGTTTTGGTAAAAGAGAATGAAATCGTTGGCCACGGCTTTAACGAGCCTATTGCTCTAAACGATCCGACTGCCCACGCCGAAATTCTAGCCCTTCGCAATGCCGCCAAACAAGTCGGCAATTATCGTTTGGTAGAGGCTACGCTCTACGTCACCCTAGAACCCTGCGCCATGTGCGTAGGCGCCATGATCCAAGCTCGCATCAAACGCCTCGTCTTCGGCGCATTCAATCCCCGCGCCGGCGCAGTCGAAAGCGTTTTCCCATTACTGAACAAACCGCGCCTGAATCACCGTATTATGTGGACGGGCGGTGTGATAGCAGAGGCCTGCGCAGAACCGCTGAAGGCTTTTTTTCGGGCCCGACGCTAGAAAATTGATCCTTATAAGGTAAAAAAGACGAATTATATATGTACCCTCTAATGGCGGCAGTCTCGCGAAAAACATAATGAAATCATTGTTTGTCCTATCCCGGAGGTGTTAATGGAATCGCCCGATATTTTGAATAAAAGTTGACCTTTAAAGGCTAGAGCGAAGGCGGTGCACATCTAGTGCTTCATCAATATTAATTTTAGGATAAAGCAATTACTGATGCGTCATTCAATGGCTAAAATCACAGGATTTGTAGAATAGGTGAGTTTATCCAAAGATTAATTAACCTTTTAAAAAATCTTATACTATTTAAGAATTCCTTAATAAAATTTTTGGTAGACTGTGAGAAATTAAAAGGAACTTTGATAGCCATTGTTCACCAGCCTTCCCCTCTAGTTCGCTATAGGCACTTTTAATTCGATGATTTTCATCGAAATATGTTGATGGGATTTATTGTAGTAAATTTCCAATACCGGTGTTGGGCAATCCTTGTTTGGCATTTGTTAGGCTGTGTAAATCCGGATATACTATCATTCGTTTAGAAATAAGAATACCCAATTCCTCCTCGGTGGAGGGTGTTGTTGTAATCGTATCATTGCCACAAGTGGTAAAGACCAAAAAACTTAAAGCCTGTCATCCTGCGAAGTCGGGAACGACGAAGCTTAAAAAAATTAAGCTATGCTTTAAAAAGCGCTAGTAATTAAGGGGGACGTATGACATTTTTTGTTTCAGCCGGTAAAGGTATTGATGATTTTAATGTGATTATCGAAATATCCACCAACGGGGGAGAGGTTAAGTACGAATACAATAAAGAATTGGGATTTTTGACGGTGGATCGGTTTATGCCGACATCAATGCGTTATCCGTGTAATTACGGATTTGTGCCAAGTACGTTAGCGCAAGATGGGGATCCGTTAGATGTTTTAGTCCTAACGCCTGTGCCAGTTCAGCCGGGAGTGCTAGTGCGTGTTCGAGCGGTGGGAATGATGAAAATGGAAGATGAAGCTGGAGAAGATAGCAAGGTTTTAGGCGTACCCGTTGTTAAAGCTTGCCGAGCTTATGAAGCTATTCAGTCCTTAAAAGATATTTCCCCCTTATCACTAGACGCCATTTCTCACTTTTTTGAACGTTATAAAGATTTAGAGCTAAATAAATGGACTAAAGTGAAAGGTTGGGAAGATAAAGAGGCCGCGAAAAAAGAATTTGAGGAGAGTATTGTTCGTTTTAAAAGAAATAAGAAGTAGCCCGTATGAGCAAAGCGAAATGCGGGAGCAATACGTGCATTTCCCTGTATTTCGCTTTTCTCATGCGGGCTATGCCGCGAGAATCAAAATTAACTCCTTGATGAGGATATATGACTGATATTCACTTGCTTTTTTTTGAAAAAGCGATACCGCAAAATGCGATCCGACCGTCGTTAAATAAAACCTACCGAATGGATCAGACTACATGCGTTAAACACCTTCTGAAAACAATCGCTTTTACTCCCCGGTTGGAAGCAGCTGTTAGTCGTTTGGCCAAAGAGCTGGTAACGGCGGTGCGGGAACAAGAGAGTGAAAAGGGCGGTATCGAAGGTTTCATGATGCAATACGATTTATCTACTGAAGAAGGTATTTTATTAATGTGCTTAGCAGAAGCTTTGCTGCGCGTCCCGGATAAAGAAACCGAGAACCTTTTAATTCGGGATAAATTAACGAGCGCAAAATGGAATAAATACGTAGGCGCTAGCGAATCTTCGTTTGTGAATTTCGTGATATGGGGACTTGCATTATCGGGAAAAATTTTAAAGACAGGAAAAAATGGACAATTCAAGAATGTTTGGCGTAATCTCGTTCGCAGAAGTGGTGAACCGGTCATCCGAAAAGCAGTTCGTGAAGCGATGAAATTAATGAGTGAACATTTTGTTTTGGGAAGGACCATTGAAGAAGCTGTCAAACGTTCACAAAGCGCTATAAAAGAAGGCTTTCGTCATTCTTACGACATGTTAGGTGAAGTGGCGTGCACCCAAGAGGACGCCGATCGTTATTATGATTCCTATCATCGTGCTATTAGTGTTTTAGGAAAAAGTCATTCCACGAAATCCATTCATGAGGTGCCGGGCATTTCCGTTAAATTATCTGCTTTATACCCTCGGTACGATTTTAGAAAACGAGAATTAGCAGTGCCTTTTTTGATTGAGCGTGTAAAAGAATTGGCATTGCATGCCAAAGAACAAAAAATCGGTATGACCATTGACGCGGAAGAAGCGGATCGCTTAGATATTTCTCTCGATATTTTTGAAGCACTTTTTACAGATGAAGCGTTTAAAAATTGGCAAGGGTTAGGGATTGCTGTGCAAGCTTATCAAAAACGAGCCTTTTATTTAATCGATTGGTTAATTGATTTAGCCCAACGAAAAAAACGTCGCATTCCTGTTCGTTTAGTAAAAGGAGCTTATTGGGATAGCGAAATAAAATTAGCGCAAATGGAAGGACTCAGTGGCTACCCAGTTTTTACCCGGAAAGTAAATACAGATATTTCTTACATTGCGTGCGCTCAAAAAATATTAATCGCGCAAGACGCCATTTATCCGCAATTTGCAACGCACAATGCGTATTCCGTTGCGGTAATATTAAATCTTATGGATAACCGTTACGATAATTACGAATTTGAATTTCAGCAATTGCAGGGTATGGGTAAAGCGCTCCATCATTACATTGTTACTAAACTTAAATTACCGTGCCGAGTTTACGCACCTGTCGGCCATCACGAAGATTTATTGCCTTATTTAGTCCGACGATTACTTGAAAATGGTGCGAACAGTTCGTTTGTTAATCGCATTGCTAACAAAACCGTGCCCGTTGATCAGCTTATTGAAAGTCCAGTCAAGAAAATCGAAACCTTTGCTGATATTCACAATCCGAAAATTCCTTTACCTAAACGTATTTTTAAAACGCGGATTAATTCAAGTGGCATTGATTTAAGTAATTTTGCTGAATTAATGCCTTTAAATGAGGAAATTCGTCATGCTTTGGAAAAAGAATGGGAGGCAGCGCCGTTTTTACAGGAGATCAAAGATGGTAAACCTGTTTTTGATCCAACGGATAATCGTCGCCAAATTGGGGTAATTGAACTTGCGAATGAATCCGATGTAGAGAAAGCGATACAAGCGGGTCATTTAGCATTCCCAAACTGGGATCAAAAAGGGATTTCTGAACGGGTGACTATTTTAAGAAAAATGGCCGATTTATTAGAAAAACATAAAGCGGAATTAATGGCAGTGGTGGTTCGCGAAGGTGGAAGGACACTGCAAAATGCACTTTCAGAAGTTCGAGAAGCGACAGATTTTTGTCGTTACTATGCTGAGCAGGCGGAACAGCATTTAAGTGATAAGATTTTGCTGGGCTACACGGGTGAAAGTAATACCCTGCGGATGAATGGACGTGGAATTATTTTGTGTATCAGCCCTTGGAATTTTCCCATTGCTATTTTTACAGGCCAAATTGCCGCCGCTTTAGTGACTGGCAATGCTGTTATCGCAAAACCCTCGGGACAGACGCCTTTAGCTGGCGCGCTGGTGACGCGGTTGTTTCATGAGGCGGGTGTGCCAAAAGAGATTTTGCAGTTAATGCCGGGTTTGGGCAAAACCGTGGGTCAGGCGCTTATCGAGGATACCAAAATCAGTGGCGTGATATTCACGGGTTCAGATGCTACCGCGCGGCATATTCAAAAAACATTGGCCGCCCGCCCGGGCCCGATCGTGCCCTTTGTAGCAGAAACCTCCGGTATTAATGCCATGATCGCAGATTCGACCGCTTTACCCGAGCAGTTAGTTAATGACGTCATTGTTTCTGCCTTTGATAGTGCTGGACAGCGCTGTTCAGCACTTCGAATTTTGTATATTCAAGAAGATATTGCGGATGATGTTATTAGGATGCTAAAGGGCGCAATGGCCGAAATTAAAGTGGGCGACCCCCTGTTCCTATCCACGGATGTCGGTCCTGTTATTGATGCTAACGCGCAAAAAACGCTGCAAAAGCACCAAGCATTGATGCAAAAAGAAGCGAAATTAATTTATAAAGTGGGTTTGCCTCAGGAAACCGATTTTGGGACTTTCGTTGCGCCACAAGCCTACGAATTGCCTAATTTGGGACTGATTACTGAGGAAGTATTTGGACCTATTTTGCATGTTATTCGTTATAAGCGAGAAAATTTGACTAAAGTTATCGAAGAAATCAACGGGCTGGGTTACGGTTTAACCTTTGGCATCCAAAGCCGCATAGATGAAACAGTCGATTATATCCAGCAGCGTATTAACGCAGGAAATATTTACGTTAATCGGAATACGGTTGGCGCCATGGTAGGGATGCAACCTTTTGGGGGTAGTTGGTTGTCTGGTACAGGCCCAAAAGCGGGTGGTCCTCATTATCTTCCCCGTTTTTGCATAGAAAGCACACTGACTATCAACACGACAGCAGCCGGCGGAAATGCTTTGCTTATGGCGATGGAGGATTAGCAGAAAGATGAATCCTCAACCTTTCCTTGTTAAGATGGACGTCATTAAACTTAATAATTCAGGAGATCTCTGAATGGAACGATTGATTTTATCTTCTTAATTGTGGGCTTGCTTTTGGGACGACGGCGCACGCGGCTACTCCCTTAAAAAAACAGAACAAGATAAATTGAGCTATTCAATGGGTGTTATAACTGGAAAAGCTTTCAAAAAGAATGACATAAAGATCGACCCTCAAACGTTTTCGATAGGGTTAAGCAATGCTTATTTAGGCAAAGAAACCCAGATGACTGAAGCCGAAATGCGTCAAACCTTGTATCAATTCCAAAAACAATACATGCAAAAAATGCAACAGAAAATGAAACAAACAGCTCAACAGAATGCCGAAAAAAGCAGCGCTTTTTTAGCGGCTAATAAAAATAAACTGGGTGTGAAAACCTTACTGAATGGTCTGCAATACAAAGTCTTGCAAGCGGGTCAGGGACAAATCCCTACCCTGAACGATGAAGTCACTATTATATATAAATATTAAAGATCGTTTGATAAATGGGACTGTGTTTGACAGCTCCTATAAATATAAACGCGGGCAACCGGCGATGATCCCCTTAAAGGGGTTATTAAAGGTTGGCAAGAAGCATTAACTCGTATGAAGCCAAGGGGGGTCAGGCAATATGGGAAATTTACGTACCGCCCGCCGCAATTGGCTTATGGTGAACAAGGCGCGCCGGGCGTTATTGAGCCAAATGAAGTTTTAATTTTTAAAGTAAATTTAATTGCTGTAAAAAAGAAATAAAAATCTAGCAGCCTGTCTAGAGCGAAGCGGAATACGAGATCGCAATATTATTCTCCGTATTCCGCTTCGCTCTAGACAGGCTATTCCTATTTTTGTTAAAACACGATGTTTTGGAACACTTATGCTATTTTTTCAAGGCTCTCACGTTTATACTACCTTTCGACAGCAACAAATTCTTTCCCGTCTGAAACAAAAGCAAAATACAGTTCAATCCGTTGAAGCGACCTACGGTTATTTTGTTGATGCTGAAAAACCCTTAAGTCGCGTTGATCAAGAATGTCTAGAACACTTATTGCCGAAAGCTTATTTTTCCGATTATCCAGAGTCTCCTGAAAATTTTTCAGCTTGGGTGACGCCTCGGTTGGGCACGATCTCACTGTGGTCATCTAAAGCAACTGATATCGCTCATAATTGCGAAATTCCAATCAACCGAATTGAGCGCGGTATTTACTTTATTATTGAGGGCGTTACCAAACGCGATAAAAAAGCCATTGAGAAAGTTTCTTCTGAATTATACGATCCTTTGACGGAATCGCTTTTATTCGATGCGGAAGATTTAGCTCAATTATTTCAACATCCCACACCAAAAACTTTCAATGACATTCTAGTATTGGAAAAAGGAGAAGCGGCATTAAAAGAAGCCGATCAGAATTTGGGTCTCGCGTTAAGCGAGCATGACATCCATTATTTATTACGTGCTTTTCAGCAATTAAATCGTAATCCCACTGAAATCGAATTAATGATGTTTGCTCAAGTTAATTCTGAACATTGCCGGCACAAAATTTTTAACGCTCAGTGGATCATCGATGGAAAAGAAAAAAAAGAATCTTTATTTGACATGATTCGCTATACTTATAAAACTCATCCTGAAAAGATATTAGTCGCGTACAAAGATAATGCCGCTGTGATAAAGGGCTTTAACTGCGAATCCTTTTTTATTAATCCCAGCAATTATTCGTATCAAAAACAAAAAAGGTGCCTCCACACCGTTCTAAAAGTAGAAACACATAATCACCCCACCGCCATCTCACCTTTCGCAGGAGCTGCTACTGGTAGTGGCGGAGAAATTCGTGATGAAGCGGCCACTGGGCGTGGCGCTCAAAGCCTAGCGGGTTTAGCCGGTTTTTCGGTTTCTCATCTAAGAATTCCTGATTTTTTACAACCGTGGGAAGAAGAGTACTCAAAAAAATCCCTTCACTCGGACTCCAAGCCAAAAACATTGGCGTCGGCATTGGACATTATGCTCGAAGGACCAATTGGGGCTGCATCGTTTAATAATGAATTTGGACGCCCGAATATTTATGGTTATTTTCGAACGTTAGAGCATTTATCTTATAAAAATTTGAAATGGGGTTATCGCAAACCCATCATGATAGCGGGTGGCATCGGACATATTCGCGAGTCTCAAATTGAAAAACAACCTTTTACGGGAGGGGCTTTGTTGATCGTGTTGGGAGGCCCTGCGATGGCCATAGGTTTAGGTGGCGGTTCTGCCTCATCTCGTACAAGTGGAGAATCAACAGAGGCATTGGATTTTGCCTCCGTTCAACGGGCCAATCCTGAAATGCAGCGTCGAGCGCAAGAGGTTATCAACGCCTGTTTATCTCTAGACGATGATAATCCCATTTTGAGTATTCACGACGTCGGTGCCGGCGGATTATCCAACGCCTTTCCCGAATTGGTTCATGCGACGGAATGTGGGGGTGAATTTGAATTGCGTCATATCCCGAATGCGGAACCAGGGATGAGTCCTCTAGAAATATGGTGTAACGAAGCCCAAGAACGTTTTGTATTAGCCATCAAGCCTGAATCTTTGAAAGTTTTTAGTGGTATTGCTGAGCGAGAGCGCTGTCCTTTTGCAGTAGTAGGGTGGGCGAAAGAGGAAAAAAAATTAATCCTCAACGATGCATATTTTCATAATCGCCCTATCGAACTCCCACTTTCTTTTTTGTTTGAGGACATGCCGCCGATGAAGTGTGAAGATAAACTTGTTTTTTCGGGGGAAGCGGTGTGGAATATTTCAAAAATTAATTGGGCTGATGCGGTCAAACGCGTTTTGCAGTACCCGTGTGTTGCAGACAAAAGTTTTTTGATCACGATTGGTGATCGAACTGTTGGAGGCATGGTAGCGCGTGATCAAATGGTGGGGCCTTGGCAAATACCAGTTGCTGATGTTGCTGTCACTACTCACAGTTTTACGAGTTACGAAGGACAAGCATTGGCGATGGGGGAACGTTCGCCCATCGCGATTATCCATCCTGCTGCTTCTGCTCGAATGGCAGTAGGAGAAGCGATTACTAATATTGCAGCCGCCTCGATTAAAGCTATTTCAGATATTGTTTTATCGGCTAACTGGATGGCCGCCCCCGATCAACCGGGGGAAGGCGCGGGTTTATATGAGGCTGTGCAAACCGTGGCAAAAGAATTATGCCCCGCTTTAGGCATTTGTATTCCAGTAGGGAAAGATTCTTTGTCCATGCGGACCTCATTGGAAAAAGAAATTGTCACTGCGCCCTTATCATTAATTATTACTGCTACCGCGCCGGTTAGCGATGTCCGCCATGTGCTAACACCACAACTGCAAACAGATATTGGTGAAACAAGATTGTTATTAATCAGCTTAAGGCAAGGCGCTAATTTTCTTGGCGGCTCTTGTTTGGCCCAGACGCATAATTTATTAGGAAAACAACCACCGGATGTCGATGATCCTCTATTATTGCGCGGTTTTTTTGAAGCGATCCAATCACTCAACCAAAAAAATTTATTACTTGCTTATCACGATCGTTCCGATGGTGGATTATTAGCAACGCTTTGCGAAATGGCTTTTGCCGCTCATGTTGGCATAACTATAAAATTGGATTCTTTAGGTGATGACGCTTTAGCCAGTGTTTTTAATGAGGAATTGGGCGCGGTGATACAGGTTAAAGAACAAGATATCGATATCGTTTTTGAAATTTTAAAATCGCATAAATTACAAGCCCACAGCCATGTTATTGGTAAATTAAATCAATGGGATGAAATTATTTTTAATTTCCGGGGTCGAACGCTTTACCAAGAAACTCGCACAACCTTGCAACGATGGTGGAGCGAAACGAGCTATCGTTTGCAATCCCTTCGTGACAATCCCAAGTGTGCCAAACAACAATATGATGGTTTGCTAGATAAAAAAGACTCTGGATTATTTACAAAAATAACTTTTGATAATAACGAAGATATTACACTTCCTTCTTATATTAATATTAATAGCGGTAAACGACCGCGCGTTGCAATTTTACGAGAACAAGGCACGAATGGTCATCGAGAAATAGCAGCAGCATTTCATTTAGCTGGTTTTGAAAGCGTTGACGTTCATATGAGTGATTTATTAAATGAACGCGTTAATTTAATGGATTTTAAAGGAGCGATTGCCGGTGGGGGGTTTTCTTATGGAGATGTTTTAGGCGCCGGGCGTGGATGGGCACAAGTTATTTTAATGCATCCCAAAATACGCGATAAATTCAGCCTATTTTTTGAAAGCAAAGATCGTTTTGCGCTAGGGGTTTGCAATGGCTGCCAGCTCTTTTCTCATTTAAAATCACTTATTCCCGGTGCTGGACATTGGCCGGATTTCCAGCGAAACGCTTCGGAACAATTTGAGGCGCGATTGTCGATGGTAGAAATTCCGCAATCGCCTTCTCTTTTTTTTCAAGGGATGGCTGGGAGTCAGCTACCTGTTGCCGTGGCGCATGGGGAAGGCTGTGTTGTTTTTGAGAAAGGTACACAAGAATTTGAAAACGAAGAACTTGTTGCTTTGCGCTATGTGAATTATACTGGCCAGCCCACCGAAAATTATCCCGCTAATCCCAATGGCAGCCCAAAAGGCATTACCGGGCTTACTATTTCTGACGGGCGCATCACTATTTTAATGCCGCATCCCGAACGCGTTTTTCGGACCGTCCAATTTTCTTGGCACCCCAAAGAATGGTCCGAAATGAGTCCCTGGATGCGAATTTTCAAAAACGCGCGAAAGTGGGTGGGTTGAGAGCAGCACGGGATTTTGGTTTTCTATTCAACCCAGGTTGTTCTCACTGTTATCCGCGTTTATTCACCCGAATGGTGATCCACAACAGGCTTATCCGTAATAAAGATGTTTTCAGCTCTTTATCGAATACAGGGTCGTGGCGACGAATCCATTCTAGAACCATTGTGGCGTGTTCTTTTTCTTCATCACGATTGGGGGACAATATATGTTGACTAATTCCTTATCGTGGCAGGCATCAATACGTCGTCTATGCCAGTCCACTGCCTCCAATTCCTCGATAAGGGAAACAATTGCCTGGTGCATTTCGCGCGATTCATTGCTTAATTCATCTACTGGCTCATGATAATTTCGCTAGTCATATTTCTTTACTATATAAAAGTATAACCTTTGATTATAAAGTTCTCGTCGATGAGCGCAATAGATTTAATCTTTTCTTAAGGATAAAAAGTTAGGAAATTGAGGATAAATCCTTTAAATTTTAGTACCATAGAAAGATATTGAATAACGTAAGGCCAGGATGGATGGACCAAGGTTGGATGTTAATGGCCATGAATTCTATGAAAGAAAGCGTACGCAAAAAAATTAATGGAATCGCAGCAAGCGCAGTTCGAACATTTGATTGATCGATCGGACGATCTTGTTGTTACCGTAAACCCTGATTATTCCATCATTGACCTTAACAACGCCGCAGAGCAATTTTACCAGTGCAAACGCGAAGCGGTTATCGGATGAAATTTATTTGAAATAGCCGTAGAGGGGGAATGGCAACTGCCGGCTTCTTTACTTACCCATCGATGTAGTATTAAACGCATTAGTTGGAGCGTGGTATCTTTACCACCGCGGTACGAGCAGAAGGGCTATATGTTGATGGGGTTAAGTTATTTCTAAAAGCGTTAATGCTTCTCAGATTTTCTTAGAAAATATTCTCTACAACATTCCTCAATATATTTTGTGGAAAGATAGGAATTTTGTTTATCTTGGTTGTAATCATAACTTTGCAAAATTGGTGGGTTTTGAAACTCCTGAAAGTATTATTGGCAAAACCGATTTTGATTTATGGAGATCTCAAGGGGCAAATTCTATTTGCCCCACCGATGTGGAAGTTTTAGAAGGGAAACAGTTAGTTGATGTCGAGCAATATTTATCGTTGCCAAATGGTAAGGAAGGCGTTTTTTTAATAAGTAAAGTTCCCTTGCGGGATGAGCGGAATGAGATCATCGGTGTTCTCGTTGTAGGGACTGATATCACAGAAAGAAACAAAATGAGCAAAAACTCATTGAGGAAAAATTACAAGCTGAATTATCGGATCAAGCGAAGTCTGAATTTATTGCGAATATCAGTCACGATTTGCGAACTCCAATTAATGGAATTTTAGGAATCGCACAGATTTTCAATATGCATGAACATACAAAGAAGCAAGAACCACTTATTAATGATTTGAGTGCGTCAGGCCATTTTTACTACTAGGATCAATTGAAGATATTTTAGACTTCGCCCGACTTGAAGTGGGGAAATTGGCCTCAAAATATTCAACTTTTAATTTAAGGCAATTAGTTGCCTTTCTTGTAAAAACTTTTTCTTTCCAAACTCAACAAAAACAGATTAAAATTAATGTTTACTATGATACATCTTTGCCAGATTCTATTGTCAGTGAATCCAACTATATTCGGCGTATTTTTCTCAATTTGATTGGTAATGCAGTTAAATTTACTGAAAAAGGTCGGATTGATATCACCGTTAATTTAGAAGGAAATAAACCTGCGATTCTGAAAATACTTGTCAAAGATACAGGTATTGGAATACCAAAAGATAAACTTAATACTATTTTTGATCGTTTCAGTCGAGCAACGCCGGTATATAGTAGTCGATACGAAGGATTAGGCTTTAGTTTAAGCATCGTAAAATGGCTTGTGGACAATCTCGGCGGTGAAGTTCACGTAAGTAGTATTGAAAACAAAGGTTCAACATTTACTCTTACTATTCCTTGTGAAATAGCATCTTTACAATCCCCGCGCGAGAAGGAAAAAACTCAAACCCTTGATGAGTGGCAAAGGCTAAAAATATTGAAGGAACGAAAAGTCCGAGTTTTATTAATTGAAGACGATAAATTATCACAAAATATCGAAAAAATATTTTTAGAAAAGTTTGGCTGTAAAGTTGACACCGCCTTAAACGCCAAGGAAGCTTTAGTAAAGTTTAATGAAAGCTATGAATTAATTTATACGGATATTGGCTTGCCTGATAAAGACGGGTATGCTTTAGTTCGTGAAATTCGCCAAATAGCGAATAGCCAGAAACCGGTTCCAATTCTAGCAATGACGGCGCACGTATTTGATCGGGAGAAAAATAAATGCCTCAAGGCTGGCATGAATGTTTTATTACTAAGCCGGTAACCGTTGAAGAAATTAGAAGAGCACTTTTAGATTATCTATTTTAATTAGAGAAGGAGATAAATGTGCTAGAGGAAAAAGAGGAGGACGTTATGTACGTTGCCCTATACGAAAATGAAGAATGGTCGGACGCTCATTTCGATCCTTCGCTAGGTGTAATTGACCCTTATGTGGCTGCTTTTCTAAGTTGGATAAAAACGGCAGGAATTTTTGATCGATCTTCCTCGCAACCTGTGAGTGCAAAAATCATCCTGGCTCTTCTTTATATCGTTAGCTTTTCAGGGTCAGCCGTGACAATTGAATTAGGATGGAGTTTTGGTGATACAGCCTTTGGTTTATTAAATAAAGTGTTTAATGAAATATTTAAAACAGACGTTTCTTTTGCTGATTCTGAGGGCTGGCCCTGAAATTTTTAGGTGGTATTTTTCTGGTGCCTCTTACATTACCATATCCGGTTTAAGTGTATTTGGTTTCCATCGGCTTGTTTAGCATTGGAATTCCCGAACAATCGAAAAAACTGATGGAAGAGGATCATCGCGTTTTGAGGTCAATTTTAGGTAGTTTTAATAATTTTATTAACTCTCCGGCGAGTTCGTTGGCGCAAGTTTTATTCTCGCTGAAATATCTACCTTCTCCCTGATATGGTTTTTGCGTTCTCTGATTTTGTATCATTAACGGTTTTGAACCCGCGAGGCTTTTAACGAACTGATTAACCGTGCGCTGCGTTGGTGTTTTTCGGATGATCCTAAAATTAAGGAAGAACGCAACCAATTAAAGACTCGTTTAAAAGGGCGAGGGAATTGCAGTGGACGAGCGCGGAATGAAGCTCTTTTTTTGAGCCTCAAATACCTTTGCTAGAGAAATTAAAATACTTATTGGAAAAAGAAGCGGGTGAAGAATGGGAAACAATCGAATCTCTGCAAAGTGAGGTAGAGGAAGGATCTCCTTTATTGTCAAACGCTTCCGAAGGCTCGCGCGCTGCTGAATGGCTAAATTAAAGTTATTAAAGGGAGCATCGTGGCCATGAGTCCTTCGCCTGTCTTTTTTTATGCGCTCGTTTTTTATGAAGAATTAAACCATCGTTTTTGGAAAGGAATTTCGATTTCAGTAGCAACTTTAACTGGGACAGGGAGTTTTACATTATTTTCTGTTCAAATGCTAAAAGCTTTGTACGGTGAGAAATTAAAGGTCGATAAGAAAGTGGAATACGTATCAATTCTTATGGGTTTCTTTGCAACCAGTCTATTGCTTTATGTTCTGAATAATATGCATTGGGCTTTCCAGTACTATGGGTTTTTGTTCCGTTCTTAGGGATCGCTTCTACGGCAGTAAGAGGTTACGGTGCGAAACAATTGTTAGACGCAACAATTGCAATCTGGAGCGAGGTTAATGAAGAAGAACTTTTTAGGAAGAAAATTGGTCAACTTGCTGAAATTTTTCCTAAATTTTCTTCTATTGCTGTGAGAAAGATCCATTGTTTCTTTTTAACGTCAGTTGATAATGATATAGCCGAACCTTCTGATAACCGTTTAATGCCATTAGTTTAGAAGTGATGATTTAAAGGACAAATTTAAAACGAGGAAATTCAAATCGACACTGAGTCAGTAAGAAATCTTTGAATTGGCATTTTGATTTTAACGATTTCTTTTCTTATTGGCACTTTACAAAATATCCTGATTAAGTTTATTCGTGTCAATTATCCTGCTATTATTATTGTTTTTACTCAGTATGCTTTTTGTTTATTAATCCTTTTTCCTAGCCTTTTTAAACACGGTTTTGCAATGATGAAAAGTAAACACGGGAGTTTACTTATGCTGCGTTCTATGATGGGGGTTGGATATTTTTTTGGAATGTTTATGTGTTGAAAACGGTTCCCTTAGTTGATGTGATCTTGCTAGCGAATACAGGTCCTTTATGGGTGCCCTTAATTTGTTTTCTATGGGAAGGTGTTCTGATTAGTTGAAGACTTTATGGATGGATAATCGTTGGACTTATTGGTGTTTTCTTCGTGCTTATGAATAATAATCGAGTCTTTTCGCGAATCATTGTTTGCATTAGGTTCAGGCTTGTGTTTAGGGTTTGTTCAGGCTTGTGTTTAGGGTTTGTTATGGTAGAAATCCGACGGTTATCGCAAACAGAACAGCTCAACGCATATTAATTATTATTTTTTAAAAGCCACCTTAGCTACTCTACCATTCGCTATTATGAAATGGAAAAATCCTAACTTATTTCAATGGGTAATTTTAATTACAAATGCAATTTTGATGCTTATCCAGCAACGGTTAATTTATCTGGGATGTAGCAGAGGACCGGCGAGTCAATTGAGCATAATTACTTATAGTAGCGTTATTTTTTGGTTATTATAGGGTGAATATTGTGGAAAGAAAAACATTACTCTACTGACAATAATCGGAATTTTGTTGGTAATTATTGGCAGCTATCAAGTTATTCTAACTAAATCCTCGGAAAAAAGAATGCTTTTACGGAAAAAATTAATATAGTTCTATAATTGATGGGGATTAGAGAAGACTAAATTTTGTAAGCCACTAAAAAAATCACGTTGGGCTTTTGCTGATATTAAGGCACCCTTTCGTAATAATTCTCTATTTATCTTACTTTCTTTTAAGTTGGAGACTAAGATTTTTTTAAGTTGTTTCCATTCTCTTTATTTAGAACCGAATGTAATTTAAAGTGATAAAGTGATTCTTCAGTAAATCGGTGTTGATTTTGCAATCCTTTACAAATGTTGTAACTATAATGACTAGGGCATTTAAGCCGGCTGACATACACCCAATAGCTTCCATAAAAGGAGCGTGGATGAGTAAATTTTCGACCTTGTTGAAAATTTAGTGCGTATAATCATGAGGATAATAGTTTTTTTAAATCGGTTTCGTTGGGCCAAACAGCTTTAGTAAATTGAATAAAGATATTCATATGAGATTGTTCAGGGTCAATGTTTCCGAACTGATGATACCAAGTTCATCAATTAAATTACTAGCGACAGCGGATCGTATTTTATCATCGAACGATCGCCATATAATAATCCTTAAAAAACGGGGAAAATGGTAGCCGTAGTAATAGAATTGTTGGGAAAATATTTGTAGCTGTTTGTCATTAAGACGGTCAAATTGATAAATTAGAGGAGTTTCCATAATAATTTCTATGGTCTCTTTTCCAATTTTTCAAAAAAAATATCGGCGGTCGACGTTGTGTCTACCAGCGGCTCCGTTATTGATAGGAGAAGTAAAGTAATTAGTAATTTTTTGTTTCACAGGAAAACTCCTCCGCTTAGTTTTGACAGAGTTGCACGTACAACTGGATCTCAGATATTAAATTATGAATTAATTTTAAGAATTTTTAAAAAAATTTATAAAAGAGAAAGTTCTTATTTTATAATTTACAGAATTAAAAAATCAGAAAATTTTTTTCCTCATGGTTTTTTATAAACGTCTTCCCATTGAGATATTTAATATTATCTTTCTTTATTTCCAGAGAAATCTTTTGAAACTAAAACAGATTGTTTAAAACTTTCTCTTTTTTTAAACGCTTTAATTTTTTAGAAAGCTGGTGTCGCTGATATAGAAAATAGTTCATTCAGCGTTATGAATTTCCATCGCTGTAAAATCAGGAAGCTTTTTCAAGCGAATCAATTAGCTGCTTCAAAAACCGGGCGATTTCGCCTCCTGTAATTATTCGATGATCGCTTGTTACTGAAAGCGGCAATATCCGATGGACAGCGGGTTTTCCATCAACAGGAACGATTTCATCCCGGGTGCGGCCAACGCCGATAATGGTCACCATAGGTGGCAAAAGAATAGGATTGGCATAACGTCCCGCAAAAGCGCCAAAATTGGAAAGCATGATCGTAGCGTCGCGCAGATCTTCCGGTGGGAAGCTGCGGCTTTGAGCGAGTTCTTTGAAGCGATTGATTTGGTTGCGAAGCGCTGTATCATCCTGGTGGCTGACGTCTTTTGATACGGGAACATACAGTCCTTGAGGGGTATCCACAGCTATTCCAATATTAATCGCTTCATTCAGTTTATAACTCAGAGTCTCACCGTCGAAATGAGCGTTCATAATGGGCACTACTTGGCAAGCCGCTTCGATTGCGCGGATAATCCGCAGGGTGATATCTTGTTCGCTTTTCCAGGCAGACAAATCGGCGTCATCCACCAAGCTCACGGGAATGACCTCTCGATGGGATTGAGACATGCTTTTGGCCATGGCTCGCCGCACGGGGGGTAACGGAGTAAGTTCTCCTTCAATTTTAGGGTTCTTGACCGTTTTAGTAATTTTGGTGGCTTGCTTGACTTCTTCGGCAGAAATTAGTGAGCCTTTAGGTATGATCGTGGTAAGATCAACGCCCAATTGTTTGGCCAACATACGAACGGCGGGGGTGGCTTTAAAAATTTTTTTCCTGGCCGGTTTTTTAATGGGGATACCCGCGGCTGATTCCTCCAAAACAGTGTCGCCTGTTTCAATAGCTCCAACAACAGTGGCGGTATCTTTAGGTTCTTCGGTTTCAGCTTCGTCTTCAAATCCAATCAAGGGGCTTCCCGTTTCAATAACATCGTCAACTTCACCAAATAATTTTTCGATTTTGCCAGCAAGGGGAGAAGGGACGTCCACCAGTGCTTTTGCTGTTTCCATAGCCAATAAAGGCTGGTCGATCTTCACTTCATCCCCGGCGGCGATATACCATTCTCGAATGGTGGCATTAGGCAATCCTTCTCCAAGGTCAGGTAATTTAAAAATTTTCATTAAGAAAACTCCATTAATGATTGGACGGTTTTAATAATTCGATCTGAGTTCGGCATGTATTTTTTTTCGAGCTTAAAATAAGGCATTATCGTGTCATACCCAGCGACTCGCTTTACGGGAGCCATTAGAGATAGCAAGCCATGTTCAGCGATACCTGCAGCGATTTCGGCGCCCACTCCGCCGGTAAGCGGAGCTTCGTGAATGATAACGCAGCGGCCGGTTTTTTCGACGGATTGTAATATCGTATCCATATCAATTGGCTTGATTGTAGCGACATCGATGACTTCAGCCTCGATACCTTGCTCTTTCAATTTTTCGACCGCTTCTAATGTTTCTTTGATCATTGCTCCCCAAGTGATGAGGGTGATGTCGCCACCTTCACGTAATAAAAAGCATTGGTCTAACGGCAGCGCTTTCCCATCATTCGGAACTTCTTGTTTTACTAGTCGATAGATCCGTTTGGGTTCAAAGAAAAGGACAGGGTCGGGGTTGCGGATAGATGCCAATAGCAAACTATACGCCCGAGCGGGTGAAGAAGGAATGACAACTCGTATGCCGGGAATGTGCGCAAAAAGCGCTTCCATACTTTCCGAGTGATGCTCCGGAGCATGGATGCCACCGCCAAAAGGGGCGCGATACACAATAGGACAATGGAGCCGTCCACGGGTTCGGTTACGTAATCGGGCAGCGTGACTTAAGATATGATCGAGGGCCGAATAAATAAATCCCTCAAATTGAAATTCAGCGACGGGTTTTAAACCTTGAGCCGCCATCCCCACTGAAATACCGGCAATCATGCTTTCGGCTAATGGCGTGTCCAAAACGCGCTGTGGCCCGAATTTTTCCACCAAACCAACGGTGGCGCGGAAAACCCCACCATTAATCCCAACATCTTCCCCGAGAACGATAACAGAGTCGTCTTTAGCCATTTCGTAGAATAAGGCCTGATTGACGGCTTCGATCAGTGTGATTTTATCCACGGTGTGCCTCTCTGTTTCATATCATTACCCACGTGCTAAAGCCTTTCAATTTTAGCTTTGTCATAACAAGTCGGGAATCCGGCACGCTGTAGGTGCACTGCGCACAGGTACGCCCCATCCCCGCCTGCGGGAAGATGACGGAGTTTTTAAGTTTTTTGCCTTACTCTTTGTGGGTAATGATATGCTCTATTTAACCCCCTCTCACTAATCCTCTCTCCTGAGGGGAGAAGGAGCGGTTAATTAAATTCCCTTTCCCGCTTGCCAGAGGGGGCTAGGGAAAGGGTTTATTATCAGCCAATTCCTCCCGCTGTTTTTTTAACGATACCGGAAGTTCTGCATAAAGATAATCAAACATGTCCGTGGCTTTAGGCGGCGGTATAGTTAAAAATTCTTCTACCACCTGGTCAACTTCTCGCACAATTTCTTTTTGTAAAATAGCTTCTTTTTCTCGTGACCAAAGACCTTGGGACTCAAGATAATACCCCAACCTCGCGATAGGTTCTTTTTGCGAAGCAACTTTCCATTCTTCTTTTGAAATATACCGGGTGGCATCATCGGCAGTGGTGTGATCGCATAACCGATAAGATAGTGCTTCAATTAGGGTCGGCCCTCCCCCATCGCGGGCTTTTTCTAAAGCTTTGGAAACAGCATAGCGGACTGCAATTACGTCGTTCCCATCCACTTGCCAGCCTTCAAATCCCCCGGCGATTGCTTTTTGAGCTAATGTTTGGCAATGAGTTTGTTCACCGCGAGCCACTGAAATCGCCCATTGGTTGTTATTGATAATAAAGACTAAAGGCAAATGCCAACAACCGGCTAAATTGATGGCTTCGTAAAAATCGCCTTTGGAAGTACCGCCATCCCCGCAGATGGTCAGGACCGCGCGCACTTGTTTGCGGTATTTCACCGCGTAGGCTACTCCCGCAGCGTGAAGAAGTTGTCCAGCAATAGGGACACAGTTCGGAAAATTGTCTTTAACGTCGGGATTCGCGTACCGGCTACCCCGTTCATCCCCCCCCCAATAGGCTAGAATTTCGGATAATTTAACCCCACGTTCAAATAATGCTCCTTGGTCTCGGTAATAAGGGCAAAAAATATCTTCCTTTTGCATGGCGCTCCCCATCCCGATGCCTACCGCTTCCTGTCCGCGGGAGGAAGGGTAGGTCCCCATCTTTCCGGTTCGCTGTAAATTAATCGCTTTGTTGTCCAATTGACGAATCAACGCCATTCGTCGATATAAATAAAGCAGCGTATCAGAATTAGCGAAGTCGGGAAAGGGTTGGGTAGGGTTGCTGTTAGCATCAAGAAATTGTAAATGCTGAATGGTGAAATTGGCGACGGTCGTAGTTTTTGGAGTCATACAGTCTCCAAGTAATCAGTCGTGGTGGCCAATTTTTCTTTTGCAATTAAATCAACTACCTCGGTTGTCGGCTTATTCTCTTTGGCAGCACGTTCAAATAATTCTAAAAGACGATCGTACAGTTTTTCGATGAGTTGATTAGCGATCTTGATGTTATGGTAGTCGTGGATGGAGGCTGCTTGAATCAATCCCCCGGAATTGACGACGTAATCAGGCGCGTAGAGAAATCCCCGCTGTTGCGCGATAGCACCATATTTGCGATGCGCGAGTTGATTATTGGCGGGACCCGCAATGATAGAGGCTTTAATTCGATTTAAAGTATTTAAATTAATAACGCCGCCCATCGCGCAAGGCGAAAAAATATCGCATTGGACGTCGTAAATATTTTCTAGTTCCACTACGGTTGCCTGAAATTCTTTTACAAAGAGTTCGGTGGCTTCGGGTTTAGGGTCGCAAATGGAGATAGTAGCGCCGTGTTCATGCAACAATTGTGCGAGATAATAAGCAGTTTTTCCCGCTCCTTGTAGAGCGACATGCAGGCCTTCAACATCATCACGTCCCCATTTAAATTTAACCGCTGCTTTAATGCCCTGAAAAACGCCGCGAGAAGTGAAAGGGGAGGGATCGCTTTGCAGCTCATCAATTCCTGCGGCACCGATTACATGAGGGGTGCATTCCGCAATAATATCCATGTCATCGGTGGTTGTTCCAACATCCATCGCAGTGATGTAGCGGCCGTTCATGTTATGAACGAAATCACCAAAAGAACGAAAAAGAGCCTCTCGATCGGGAATAACACGAGGTTTTAAAATCACGGCTTTAGCTCCGCCGTGAGGCAGGTCGGAAACGGCTGCCTTTAAGGTCATCATGTAAGAAAGACGGATAACGTCTTTTAACGCTAACCCGAGGGAAGAATATTCAAAAAAGCGACAACCGCCGATAGCAGGTCCGCGTTTGGTGCTATGGATAGCGATAATGGCTTGTAAACCCGTTTGGGAATCATTTTTAACGTGGATGTCACCAAAACCCAGCATTCGAGCGTAGCGCATAAGCCCTTCATGCGAGTAATGATGAGCCAATGTTTTAGGCATAAAATAAAATCCTTCTAGAAAAACCCCTAGGGGAAAAATTGGCACAATAGTAGCAAGGATTTTGATGATATGTAAGAGTTAGGTTTGTTGTATGCCATTACATGTTAAAATGAAAACCACCCAACTTAATTTACAAAAAGTAATTGCTCATCGAGGTTCGCCATTGAGTGCCCCTGAAAACACGGTGGCAGCTTTCGAGAAGCTAAGCGATTGGGCTCTCGATGGGTTCAGTTCGATGTGCGTTTAACGCGCAATGGGCAAGCGATTATTTTTATGATTCCCTGGTAGGCCGCACGACCAACGGCCGATGAATGGTTTCTAAAGCGCGTTATGCTCATATTGCTGAACTTGATGCGGGAAGCTGCTTTAACCCCTAATTTGCCAATGAACGAGTACCTATTTTTGCGGAATATTTAAAAGAAGCGGCTTCGTTAAATTTGGGAGTTAACATAGAACTAAAAGCCACACTTTCTCACGCATCTGATTTGGCCAAACAAGTGTTTCAAGAATTAAAAGAGCACCGGCTTGTTTGCGTGCAATGTGAGAATAAAGTGACGATTTTTTGTTAGGGTATCTTCCTAACCGATGGCAAGATAATTGGGGAGGTGTTTTTGGCCGCTAATCAATGTATGTCAATTCATCTGAATTGTAAACAATTGACGACTGAGAGAATTAATAATGATTAAACAAACGTCTTACTTTTATTAGCTTACACAGTGAATGACAGCCAATTAGCAACCGATTTATTATCTTAAGGATTTGATGCCGTTTTTAGCGATAATCTAGAGTTACTGAAATGAATGATTCTTCACTTAATTATTTAAAAAAAGCGCTTTCATTAGCAGAAATAAGGCGGGGTTTTTGTGCGCCCAATCCTTCGGTGGGTGCTGTGGTGGTTAAAGATGATCAAATCCTTTCAACGGGTTTTCACAAACGCAGTGGACTCCCTCACGCTGAAGTAGAAGCAATAAAACCCCTGGGTGATAAGACTCGTGGGGCTACTTTATATGTCACCCTAGAACCTTGCTGTCATTTTGGGAAAACGCCTCCGTGTACGGATTTAATTATCCGGTCAGGGATTAAAGCCGTTTATTACGGTTTGCATGATCCTAATTTAGCTGTTTGTGGCAGAGGTATTGAGCAGTTGCAACGCGCAGGAGTGAATTGTTTTTTAATAGAATTGCCTGAAATTACCGCGTTTTATGAAAGTTATCGTTATTGGATAAAACATAAACGCCCGTGGGTGGCGGCCAAATTGGCGCTGAGTTTGGATGGGAAAATTGCAGGTAACGAGGGTAAGCCAGTTCGTTTGACTGGAAAAGAATTAAAACAATACACTCACGAGCGGCGAAAGAAAAGCGATGCGTTATTAACAACGATTAATACAATTTTAACAGATGATCCCAAACTCAATATCCTTCTCCAGGGTGAAGAAATAAAAAAACCTATTTATATTTTGGATACGCGTTTACGTTTGCCGCTCAATGCGCTAATTCATCAAACTACTGAATCGATAATTGTATTTCATGGAAATGAAGCTGATAAAAAACGGGAGCAAAGGCTAATGCAGAAAAATATTCGGTGCATAGAAATCGCTCACAGGTCTGAAGGATTAGACTTAAATGAGGTGCTTGATGTCGTCGGAAATGATGGTATTCAGGATTTATGGATTGAAGCGGGTGGAATATGTTTTCAATCTTTTTTAAAGAGAAATCTGATTAACCGTGCTTTAATTTATATCGCCCCCAAAATTCTTGGTTCAACCGCTATTCCTGCTTTCCAACTACCATTTTCTTTTTCCGGATATCCAGTGGAGTGGCGTCAATTTGGAGAAGATGTTATGGTAGAGATTTGCCTCTAAAAAGTCGCCAGAGAAGAAAATTTTTTATATCCTTGTAACGTTCGTTGCAAATAATATGAATATAGACAATGCTTTCTTTTAATTCATATCATAAATAAAAATATTATTCTATTCGGTTTTTGCGAGAAATAGCTTGACGATATTGACTTAGATTTAAATTTCCTAGCTCCGGCGGAATGCTACCAGCATCCGGAAATAGCTTTAGCATATGAATAATTTTTTATTTTTTCATAACTGGTGCCACAGGCTCGTTTCGAAAAATTATTAATCATATAATTTTTGAGTTCTTTAAAGATCGAACTGTGCTTGTTGGAGAAAGATAACTTTTATAGTTTATTAAATTTAATCTTTATCCAAATCGGCAAATACATCGTTAGTAGAACGAAATTGACTCTTTTCAATTTCTTTCTCTCCTAAGGATAGGATCTTAAAGAAGAGACAAAGTTTCTTCATATTTTTCATAGGATGTTACGTCTAAAATAACGAGTTCCGCTTTACCGTTTTGAGTAATCAGCATCGGTTCTCGAGTTTTAGAAATATCGCGGACGATTTCAGCGGTATTGCTTTTAGTAAGATAAGAAATTGGTTTTACGCGGCAGGAAATTTTTATGGCCAGTCCCCTTGTATGAGACTAAAATATAGTCCTGCATTTAGTCCGATGTCTATATTTGCCTGAAGAACCTAATTCTGCTACATTAAAGTCACAAAAGCGCCTTCAGGGCGGAGTGCAAGTCCCCACCGGCGGTGAGTTTCTTTGAAATAAGCCCGCGAGTTTCTACTTTTAAGAGGCAGATCTGGTTGAATTCCAGAGCCGACGGTTAAAGTCCGGATGAGAGAAGGTATGCCGAGATTTTATTTGTTCCTTCCAAAAATTAATCTCTGAAGTGCGTCTAACCATAGCTTGTATGAGCGAAGCGAAATACAGGGTTTCCTCTATCCCGCTTACTTCATATGGCCTACGGAATCGGATTGAGGAGAATTAGACTGTTTACAGGTATTATTGATCATTGTGGTGAAATACGGTCGATAGAGGCATTGCCGGATCATACCGTGCTGTCCGTTGACACTCAATTTTCAGATTTTCGGCTTGGTGAGAGCATTGCCATCGATGGCGTTTGTGTAACAGTCACTCAGAAAAAACTCGGCTCCTTTTCTTGTGATTTATCGCCAGAAACATTAGCGTGTACCAAAGCACGTGATTATAAGATCGGCGGTCGGATCAATTTGGAGCGTGCCCTACGATTAACGGATCGAATGGGTGGGCATTTTGTATCGGGTCATGTGGACCAAACAGGCATTCTCGAGAGTCAAAAAAAACACGCCGAATTTATTCAGATGGATTTCAAGAATAGCTTAGGGGAGTGGTGGAATTACCTCATTCCAAAAGGCAGCGTGGCTGTGAATGGCGTGAGTTTAACTGTTAATAGCGTAGCAGATGATTGTTTTTCGGTGATGTTAATTCCACATACACTCGAGCGAACGAATTTAAGCGATTTGAAAGAAGGTCAAATCGTCAATATCGAATTTGATTTAATTACTAAAATTATTGTCCAAAAAAAAAGGGAGGCATTATCCCATGCAAAAACCATTTGATAATATCAAAACGGCGATTGACGCTTTACGCCAAGGTAAAATGATTATTTTGGTCGACGATGAATCGCGTGAAAATGAAGGCGATTTAATCATTGCCGGGGAACATGCCACGCCAGAACACATTAATTTCATGACCCTTTATGGACGGGGCCTTATTTGTTTACCAATGTGCTCTAGCGATTTTGAGCGGTTAAATATTCCCATGATGACAAACCGAAATGAGTCGCGTTATGATACCCCTTTTGGCGTATCCATTGAAGCTGCTTATGATGTTACGACGGGTATTTCAGCCCACGACCGCGCGCGCACCATTCAAGTGGCCATTGATGAGAAAAGTACAGCTGAAGACATCGTAATGCCCGGACATATGTTCCCATTAAAAGCCAACGACGGAGGTGTGCTCTCGCGAGTCGGCCATACGGAAGGCAGTGTGGATTTATGCCGTCTGGCAGGACTAAAACCCGCAGCTGTTTTATGTGAAATTTTAAATAAAGACGGAAGCATGGCGCGGTTGCCCGATTTACAACTTCTGTCTAAACAATTCCGTTTACCGTTAGTGAGTATTCAGGATCTTATTACTTATCGGATTAACTATGAAACACTCATTGATGAGGTTTCAGAATCCCTCCTGCCAATTAAAAATCGCGGCCGATTTACTATTAAAGCTTTTCGCAGTCGGGTGGATCACTTAGAACATGTTGCTTTGGTTAATCAGAAAATCGAGGAAAATAAACCCTGTTTAGTGCGTGTTCATTCTGAATGTTTAACAGGCGATGTATTTGGTTCCGCGCGGTGTGATTGCGGCGATCAGTTGGAAGCAGCCTTGGACGAAATTGCAACGCAAGGGGGCGTTTTGCTTTACTTGCGCCAAGAGGGACGAGGCATTGGTTTAGCAAATAAAATAAAAGCCTATGCTTTACAGGAAGCCGGTTTAGACACGGTGGAAGCCAATCACCATCTTGGCTTTGGAGCTGATTTAAGGAATTATGGTTTAGCCGCTCAAATGTTGCGAGTTTTAGGGATTCGGGAAATTCGATTGTTAACGAATAATCCGAATAAAGTAGAAAGCTTAACGCAGTGTGGCATTTCTGTCGCTGAGCGGGTCGCGTTGGAAACCGTGCCCACATGCGATAATATTGATTATCTGAAAGCAAAGCGGGAAAAGCTGGGCCATTTATTGAACCTCATAGGGGAAACAAAATGACAGAATCATCTTTTAAACTTGCCATTGTGATCAGTCAATTTAATCGTACCGTTACGGAAAAGTTGCTGAATGGCGTTTCGCAGCGGTTGACTGAATTAGGCGTGCAAGCGAATCAAGTTAAAACCGTGCGGGTGCCGGGTGCTGTGGAAATTCCCTTGGTTGCAAAGCGCTTAGCAAAATCGAGGCATTATGAGGCGTTAGTTTGTTTGGGGTCGGTTATTCGCGGCGAAACCGATCATTATAACTACGTGTGTCAGCAAGTCAGTTTTGGCTGTCAGCAAGTGGCGTTGGAATACGAGGTCCCGATTATTTTCGGTGTGTTAACCACAACCACTAAGGAACAAGCTTTCGCCCGCGCAGGCGGCCAGCGAGGCAATAAAGGAGCTGATTGGGCGGATGCTGCAGTGTCAATGATAAAGTTAATGAAAGAAATCGAGATCACTGATGAGTAATACGAAAAATCCAATATTACAGGACATTTCCAATTGGTTTGTGCGGCATTTTTCAGATCCAGAAGCATTAGCCTTGTTTTTCACTTTGCTTTTTATATTCTTATTAATTGAGTTTTTTGGTAAATATTTGCTCCCCGTCGTTATTAGTGTTGTTCTCGCTTATTTATTCGCTTCTCCAGTGCGATGGTTAGAGCGCTGGCGCTTCCCTCATTGGACGGCAGTTACTATAGTTTATCTTTTTTTCTTAGGTATTTTTCTGCTGGCCTTATTTGGATTGTTACCGTTAATGTGGAAGCAGCTCGCGAGTATGGTTCATGAATTTCCAAAAGCCATTACGAAAGGTCAGGCGTGGATGACGGATTATATGCATCATTATCCCAAACTATTTCCGACCGATCCAATCGCTAATTTAGCTGGTTATTTGCACCAACAATCGGCTCGCATTGGGCAATTCATTTTATCTTTTTCATTAGCCTCAATTCCTGGAATTATCGAAGCAATTCTTTATTTAGTTTTAGTGCCGTTGTTGGTTTTTTTCTTCTTAAAAGACGGGGAAAGCATCAGCAATTGGCTCAGTCGTTTTCTGCCAGAACGGCGGGGGCTTATTCGTATTGTCTGGCATGAGATGAATCAAAAAATTGGTGCTTACGTTCGCGGTCGGGTTATCGAAATTATCATCGTGAGCATTGTCGCCGTTATTGCATTTGCGTTACTCGGATTGCAATACGCGTTTTTGTTAGGGGTTTTACTGGGATTATCGGTGATTGTTCCTTACATCGGAGCGATAGTGGTCACCATCCCCATCGCTATCGTTGGATTAATGCAGTGGGGCTTATCCGCGCATTTTGTGTATTTAATGATTTTTTACGCCATAATTATCACTTTGGATGGGAATTTATTAGTGCCTTTGTTATTTTCAGAAGCGATGGATTTACATCCCATTGTGATTATCCTGTCCATATTAGTTTTTGGCGGGATCTGGGGTTTTTGGGGAATTTTTTTCGCCATTCCCTTGGCGACCCTAATTAAAACAGTTTTAAATGCTTGGCCAAAATCGCGAATCTATCAAAACGAGACGAAATAACGGCTCAATTCACCTTAAAACTAGATTAATTCGCATTGAACCTTATTTTTCAGTACCCTTTTTCAAAGGATAAAATAATGTTTACTGGATTAGAATTACTCCTTCCATAGCTTCGTCATTCCAACGCAAGTGGGAATGACGAAATCAAAATTATTTGTTAGGGATAAGGAGAGAGTTGAATGCAAGGTGATAGAGCTAGATTAGCTCCCGAGAATTTTTCAGGTGTTTTTGGAAAGTTTAGCCCACAAGATTCACCGTCACCCCTTCTCTACCCAGCAGTCAACCTGGATGTCAAGTGTCAGTCCTTGCTCTCCCTCATCACAAGTGATGCTGTAGAATCAGCTAAACCAAATAATGAAATCCTACAGGAAATATATGCTTGACTAGCTGAGATTAAATTCTGTAATCACATTGCTCTTCGCATACATGGAGGTGATCTTCGAAATAGTTCGTTGTGGAACTATGTGAGAGGAATTACCGACGAAGAACTGGATCTTTTGGATTTAACACCTACGCGAAGAACTTTTGCTTGTATTATTGAAGAAATAGGAAACGAGAATAAAGATAATTTGATTTTGGAAGAAAAAAAGAAGAAGAGTCAGACAGCCTTTAGACAGAGTCTGAAAGACTTTTACAATGAAGCTGAATTGGAGGTATGTTTCTTTTTACATGTGCTCATTTTATGAGGCAAGAGGTGAGGTTGAATTGCTTAAAAAAATTCGGGCTGCTGCCCCAAGAATTCTTTTGTCCCACTCCACCATTGAACAGAGGCCCGTTAATTGCTATTAGTGGAATTTTTCTAAATAAAATCAGAGAGTTTTCCATTTTACCCGCGGCTCAGGAAAATATTTTGATTCATATTTTCTGTACAAGCCTTTTGGAGAGGGGGATTCAGATGAACTCTTCTGAGTCTTTTATTAAGGATTTTATGATGGCAATGGGTTGAAAGAAAAGAGATGAAGGGTTTGAGAAAAGCATTAGAGGGAGAGAAAATTAATTCAACTTTGTTTCATTATCTGAATAGATATAGCCGAAATGGAAGTAAACTGATTGGAAGTTTTTAGTTTGGAGTTTTATAAATTTTTGTACCACCATGCTTCAACGGATGATAGGGAGAACGTTGATGATAAAGATAGCGTTATTGATTTTTTTCGAAGTTTGTTTTATTATAGAGATTGGATTCCTCAATCGAAGAAACGAAATAAGAAATGGAAAGTCAAGATGATGAAGTTGAGAGTCCTAATTCTCTTATTTTGCGTCTCATCAACCAAAGAAGACGAAAACTATCAAATTTCTAAATTGATAGGCTTAGAATTTCATTGAATAAAAAAATGAATAAATCATAGGAGCACCGCGATGGCAAGAAGACCACATAATCATCCTGAGTAGAAGGATTCTCCTGTACCAAGGCAAATTCATGAGGTTGTTGAGGCAAGAAGGAGAGACAACCCATTTATCCTCCTTGGGATCGAGAGATAGCGGATTTAGAAGGGAATTTAGAGGATATAGTACATTAGGAGATCTTATATAGTAACACCAGAAAGGCCGCTGGCTTTTGTGAGAGGGCTGGAATGAGGAGCGTCACCAGAAAAGGATAGCAACAGTTCCAAACCTTAGTGATTAACTCCAAAGATCCTGCTCAAAATATTATGAACAATGTGATTACCGTTATAGCTAATCATGGAGAGACCGCTATTCGACAGCTACCCACTTCTATTGCTAATTTTGTTAATGGTCAGCCACAAAATATTCTGAGTCAAATGTAAACCGTTTGTAAGTGGCTTGAAGGTGTCGGCTGATTGGCGATAAGGAATAATTATTCTACTTTTGAAAGTTTTAATAGAACGCTCCTTAAGAAAAAGATTAGGTGGCGAAGTGTAGGAAAAAAGTTTGAGGAAGGAAAAAGGAGGTTCAAAATTCTAGCCTTTTGTTTACTAGGCGGCCCAATGAAATTTTAATATCGGTATTGCTTGAGATTAACAACTGGTCAGCGCAGAATGACGGAATTGAGAAATTGCTTCCTCCCATTCTAACTTTAGAACGTATCACAGCGGAAAGCACGTTACCACAACTGGGAGAGACAGTACATACTGCCTTAAGAAAAATAAGTTAAATGCGTATCATGATGAGCATCTAAGATGTTGGATTCCGTTTTCACTGAAGAAGTATGATTCTTACCACCAAGGCGGTAATTTTGTCCCTCCATCAACTTCTGTTAAGTCTTGAAATAGAGGGAATCATTATGCGTAAACGAAAACAACCGCTGGTATCCCTACCATCAAGATTATGGATGTTATTAAACGGATTGAGAATGGTAGAAATATAAATTTCGTGACAACTTCGGCCATTTTAATACAGATTCTCCGTACGAATCTTACGCATACCTTGGAAAATGGGATTCCCGATTTTCCTATCGATAGAGCTATTGAAGAGTCCGAGCTGTTGAAATTGTATTCTTTTTGTGAATCAGTTGAACCATCGCCTCTCGCCATTCGAATAATTAAAAAATATATAGATACTTACATCTATTCTGAGGAAGGGAAAGAGAAATTTTTAAATGCTTATTTGCCGTCACGTGATGAGATCCAAACTTTCATGGAGGACCAAATCCGTAAGGACCGCTGAAAGGAGGGTAGAAATCATTTTTATATCCTGATTCAGTATTTGATGAAGAAAAAAATTCATCCAATAACTTCCTGGAAGAGATTGAATCATTAATTAGAGATGCAGTGGATATGGAGGAGAATGAGAGAAAAATTTTTTTAGAAATTCTATTTTAAAGAAAAGTCGATACTCACTATTGTTTGGTTTAATTATCGATTTGGTGGTGCGTTTAATGAGGAGACTCAGGAAATCTTAGAAGATCAATTGTTTAATTTTGAGGTAGATGATTCAAAAATAAACGAGATTTTAGAGAAGAGCTTTGGGCAATGGGAGTTAGAGTAGGGCGGAGCCGTTCTGCAATTATTGACTCCATTTGAGGTACTCTACGGCGGTAAAAAATTGTTTGTGAAGCGATTAAAAAGTTTTCCTTTCTACTGAGAGGAAAAAATTCAGTCTCTTCATATGAGCAAAAAGAAGAAAAAAATCACAACTCGCGATTATGGAGGGTGGACAAAAATCGATAGATAAAGAAATAGCTGATGCTATTGGGCAGATTCGGCAGTTGAAAATAGATAGTAATTCTCTGAAAAAAGAAAAACTCTCTCGTAAAGATTTAATGGAAGAATCTATCAAAGCTTGTAAAGAAGAAAAAAGCAACGAGACAATAATCAATAATATTCTCAATACTGAGGGCGTAAAATGATTACAAAATTTTTGATGAATTGGCTAATCGGTGCTTTTCGAACTTTATTTTAGACAATCATGAAGGAAAAATCGTATTTTTGTTGGGATTGTTGATTCGCCAGAAATTATTCAAAGGTAAATTTTAATAAAACATTAACGTTGAGTTGAAATTGAGAACAAATTCGTTACTTATGCGCCTCATCAGCTCAATTTATGCAATTGCTAATTCTCCTGCGGCATTTATAGACATATTAGCCGCTTATTTAACAGAATTGGACAAACTTCTTTCGGAAAATATTTGCCGAGACGATGTATTACTGGATGAATTTCATGCAGCAGGAAGCTCTCAATGTCCTCTTTATGTTCTTAGTAATACATTCTCAACCCGCTTTTATAATGAACGAAGTCCTAAGGATGAGCAGGATGCTGTTTTTTCACCCTTGTTGATAGGATTCCAGGTTAATTCATGTTTCTTCGTTGTCGCTCTCATTGCCGACAAATAAACTGCCTGCAGACATCATTTTTTCTTGGGTGATTTTTAGGATTTTTTGGTTGGTGTCGTTGAGCGCAGCTTTGATAAGATCTTCAATCACTTCTTTAGATTCTTTGAGGAGTTCATCGTCCAGGTTCATTTCGACAACTTGGTGTTGTGCCGTCATGGTTAATTTTACCATCCCAGCACCGGATTCACCCGTGATCCGTATTTTAGCAAGTTCGTCCTGGGCTTTTTGCATCATTTCTTGAATTTTTTTGGCATTCTTCATCAAAGTGCCAAGGTTAAATTTACCACCGATCATTGTTACCTCTCTTTTAGTTATCTTCGACTGGAATTCGGGAGTGCAAAGCGTGGATTAACGTGCCGCCATCGAGATATTCCAATTCGCCACCCATCGGCACCCCGTGAGCGATGCGCGAACATTTTATTTTAGTGTGATCGATGTGATTTGCAACATAGTGGGCTGTCGCTTTGCCTTCCATGGTGGCATTGGTTGCAATGATCAGCTCTTTAATTGTTTCATTGCGCAAGCGATCGAGCAAAGCCGGAATTCCTATTTCTTGGGGCCCGATGCCGTCTAACGGCGAAAGATGTCCATGGAGGACAAAATAACGCCCCGAATAAATTTGAGTTTGCTCAATGGCCACAACGTCGGCAGGGTTTTCTACGACACAAAGCAACGTGGAATCTCTTTTAGGATTATTGCAGATGTTGCAAAGGAGCTGCTCCGTGTAAATTTGACATAATTTACATTCACCTACCTGACGAATGGCTGATTGGAGGGCGTCGGACAGTGCCAATCCTTTGGGTTGTCCTGATTTTCCAAGAAGATGGAAAGCCATTCGTTGCGCGGATTTTGGGCCTATCCCCGGCAAGCATTGTAATGCTTCGATGAGTTGTTTTGTCAGCGGGCTGAACAACGCATCAACCCTTAACCGTCCTCGCAATGGGATTGCCAATCACGCCTCGCGTTCCTTGGCCCCATTCTTCCCCTTCTTCTACAGAAAGATTTCGGATATCTTCAGGAATACGCATGCTTCGCAGCAATTCAATGGTCTTGGATTGAGTTGTTTTTTGAATAATTTCGCACAGGTTTTTCCAGGCTTCGCGTATGCGCCATTTGAATTCTTTGACACCGCCTTGTAGGGCGCGTTCATCAAATTCAATATCTTCGAAATTATAAGTGGCTATCATTGTAATTCTGACAGTTTTATCATGGGGCTCACCGAGGAGTTTCAAATCAGCCAAATTGGAGTAGGTGGCTTGCATTTGTTGTTGCATATCAGTGATGCTTTCTTTAACGTCCGGCAGCAACCGACGATCGGCTTCTGTTGGTAAAATAGCTGACATATTAGTACCTCCTCAATATTTTCTCTAAAATATCTACGTTCATCATTCCCCAAGATCAATGACGTATAGGGAATAAAGCCGGTAGTTAAATTTATGTTTCCTTCTTTACTTTACGCTCCTTCAGCATGCGGAACAATGCTCTCTTTGACGAGCGTGGCGTCGAAAGTTTGCATTATCCGCTGAACCTGACGATCGTTCATTACTTTTTTCTCGGCTTCTGTTTGACGGTCTTGTGCTTTCTTTTGAGCGAGCGCGGCGGGCGTTTCGGTTTGATGATTGCTAATATCAATTTTAACCCTAATTGTTCGATTAAAATGTTCGTTCAATGCCTTGCTTATTCGTTCAATGTGTTTTTGTTGCAATAATGGTTTTTGTTTGGGATTTAACATTAAATGTAACCGACTGTCAGTCAATTCTTTTAAACTGCATTGCTGGGCCAGCGCGAGAGTGGCACCGGTTAACTTTAATTGAGATAGTAATTGAGGCCATGATGTTTCTGAACTTTTGTGGGTTGGAGTGACAACGGCTTTTTTTAATTCTGTTTCTGAGATTGCGTTAGCGGCAGATGGATAGAAAGCCAGCATGCGCAGCAGTGTCATTTCAAACCCCGTTTGAGGCGTTGGTGAATAAGCTAAATCACGCTGTCCGATTAAACCGATTTGATAAAAAAGCTGGACATCTTCACGGTCCAGTACTTTAGCTAAGTGGCGTAATTGCTCGCTGTCATTTTCAATAAGGGCCTCAGGCACGTTTTGGATAATAGCAATTTGGTGTAATAAAGAGAGTATATCCGCCAGCGCATTTGAGAAATCAACGCTTTGTTCCACGAGCCGAGCGACACATCCAATAAGACGATCACCTGATTTTTCAGCTAGTGCTTCGAGAATATCAAATAAAAGCAGCGGCTCGATGGTACCGAGCATTGTTTTTACATCGGTAATTAATACCTTTCCGTTGCCATACGCGATGCTTTGGTCTAATAAGCTTAAAGCATCCCGTACGCTGCCGTTTGCCGCTCGCGCAAGTAAATCTAGCGCCGCGTTTTCAAATTCGACCTTTTCTTCTTTTAGTAAATGCTGGCAATGGGCGGCAATTTGCAATGGTGGCAGTTGAGCGAGGTGAAATTGCAAACAGCGCGAGAGCACGGTGACGGGCAGTTTATGATAATCCGTGGTTGCTAAGATGAATTTAACGTGAGAAGGGGGCTCTTCTAAGGTCTTTAATAAGGCGTTAAAACTGTGGCCGGAAAGCATGTGGACTTCGTCAATCAAATAGACTTTAAAGCGACCTTTTGTTGAAGTGTATGGAATATTGTCTAATAATTCACGCGTGTCTTCTACTTTCGTGCGCGAAGCCGCATCGACTTCAAAAAGATCCGGGAATCGGCCTTCATCAATCTCACGGCAGTTTTCGCAGTCGTTGCAAGGATTGGCACTGACGCCTTTCTCACAATTCAAACACTTGGCAAGGATTCGGCTAATGGTCGTTTTTCCTACGCCGCGTGTGCCGGTGAAAAGATAGGCATGATGGAGATACTGCTGATTAAGCGCGTTACTTAAAGCTCGTACGACAGGCGCTTGACCGATGACTTCTTGGAAACATCGGGGACGCCATTTTCGTGCTAAGACTTGGTGAGGCATCGATCACAATCCTTCTTTAAAGTAAAAAGGCAACCACAGAAGCCGCATCTCGGCACCGAAATCCGCCGCTACCGCTGCTCCCTTCCGGGCCTGGCGGGGTTCACAGCAATTCGTCGCGAGGGGACCCCTGCGGCTGCCAGTACTCAGTTAAATGTTTGCAATTAATCATACTACGAACAACTGCTTCAGAGGACAAAGTCGCGTTACTGGCGGAGAGGGAGGGATTCGAACCCTCGGTACGTGATTAACGCACACACAATTTCCAGTCGTGCCTCTTCAACCACTCGAGCACCTCTCCTCCTAGCCCGTATTCCACTTCGCTCCATACGGGCTACTCACTTGTTTTTACACGAAGTGCCAAAGATTAAACTAGAATCCCCATCGGTGCAAACTAAGACGTGGGATTAATTGGTATTTCTAGCCTCATTTTTGGATAAGCATTAAGAGGACCTGTTACTCCCTTATTTGTTAGTTAAGTTAAGTATACTGAATGAAGATTAACAAAAGATTAATTTGTTAAATTGATATCCTTTCCTGTTTATTGACTATCTTAGGATAATAAACTAGAATAGTCAATTCTTTGGATTTAAAGAGATTTTGGCCATTTTGGGGCTAAGGTTAAGAAGAGTTCGGTCCTTCTCCTTCAAGATATTGCAGGGACCGAGACAAGGTTAGATCATTTGGGACTCATCAGCTATTCTTTTTGATGAACTCGGCGTTCGTCAACTGGCAAATAGCAATCCAGAGCTCTTTTTGGCCAATTTCGCAGTCCGTTAATCTTAGACGAAGTTACTTTAGCCCCTAAAAATTTTTTCGGGAATTAAGAAATGGGTGGATGAATAACAACGTTTATCGCGCGCCCAAAATACACACATTACTCCGGATTTGTGGATTACTGGTTCTAAAAAACCTTGCTTTACCGATCGGTGCGAGAGTCGCTGGTGGGGAAAATCTTAATATTTTACTTTAAACCTTGTCGCTTCACGAAATTGGCCAGTAATTGAAAGATCTCTTTTATTAATCTTCATTTTCCTGCATTTTCATGTGAGGAGGGTGATCTTAATTGTATGTCACGCCGGAAATAAAGCCAGTAAATTATCTTAATAATTTTATTGCGACTTTTGTTGAAAAAGATATTTTTTCTGCAGTATAGATCGAAAAAGCGGTGTTTGCTACGGCGTTGCAATTAGCGGCGGGCAGAGTGGGGTAATTGCTTAATTATTTTGATATCGCAAAAAATATTGGTATCGACGTCACCACGTTGCAATTGTGGATAGCCTTATTTAGAAGAAAACAGAATTTTGCGCATAATCTATCCTTTTTTTAACAATATTTAAATCAAAGACTAATCAAGACACACAAGTTATATTTTGAAGGCGTTGCTTTGGCTATTCGCCTTCAAGGATGGATGCAAGTGAAGCACTGCTGCTAAGTCCTTACGGATGGCTACTAGAAAACTTGCATTAACGAAAATAACACGGTTTTTCACTAATCCTGCGCAATTACCCCAGATTTATTTTATCCGGTCCAAGGAAAAAGAAGAAATCTATTTTCTCATTCGTCCTTCCAATGATTGGTGCATTGCCATTGAAGTTAAATCTACCCCTATCTATATGAGTCCTCGTCATCGTCAATTACGATTATTAGCGTCTTTGGAGCTGAATGTGATTGATTGATGGATTGTTTCACCCACGCGTTCTGTTAATTTCCCAATGCGCGTGTGATTTGTATAGATACTCTGTTGAGAATTTATCTGCCGTCTTTCAACTGCCTGTTAATAGCTGAAAAATCCGAAAATAAATATCAGTCAGTTTTTCTAAATCCTCGATTTGGGTGTTTTCATTGACGTGGTGGACCGTTTTATTAACGGGGCCGAGTTCGATGACTTCGCAGCCGGTGGTAGCGATAAAGCGGCCGTCAGAGGTCCCACCGTAGGTGTTGGGTTTGGTATCGAGATGGCAGACTTCTTGAATGGCTTGACGAGCGAGTGCGGCTAACTGGCTATTGCCGCTAAAAAACGGTTGGCTTGAGAGGTTCCATTGGATGTCATAGTTTAATTGGTAGTGATTTAAAATGTGTTCGGCTTTTTGTTGTAATTGTTGAGGCGTGTGAATGGGAGCAAAGCGAAAATTAAATTTTGCCTTTAATGTCGCAGGAATAACATTGGCATCGCCCGCGCCTGCTTCAACATTATAAAACTGAAATGAAGTAGGGGTAAAATGCTCATTGCCTTCATCCCATTTTGTTTTTGCTAATGTTTCGAAGGCTTGGAAACTGCGGTGAATAGGATTATCTGCCAGATGGGGGTAAGCAATGTGCCCTTGTTTGCCGATGACGGTTAGTTCCCCGTGCATCGAACCGCGCCGTCCAATTTTGATGGCGTCGCCCAATTTTTCGTTGCTGCTGGCTTCGCCCATGATGCAATAATCTAATTTAATATTTTTTTGTTGTAAATATTCCACGACTTTTTTCGTACCATTTTTGGCGGGGCCCTCTTCATCACTAGTAACGATAAATCCGATTGTGCCATTGTGGTTGGAATTCTGTTTAACGAAATTTTCCGCCGCGATGACCATGGCGGCTAACCCGCTTTTCATATCAGCAGCGCCGCGGCCGTAAATATAGCCATTTTTTTCTGTGGGGGTGAAGGGGGGTGACTGCCATTTTTCTTCATCGCCGGGCGGAACTACATCTGTGTGTCCTGCAAAAATAATAAAGGGCGATTGATGGCCATGCCAGGCCCAAAAATTATGAACATCGCCGAAAGGTAAACGTTCGCATTGAAAGCCTACGGATTTTAAACGATCGATTAAAATCGTTTGGCAACCTGCGTCGTTAGGTGTAATGGAAGGGCGCTCGATTAATTGCTTAAGAAGATTCAGCGTTTCCCTCATAATTTTTATTTTTCGCGTAATAATTCATTGAGAGAGACCTTGCTTCGTGTTTTTTCGTCTACTTGTTTAACGATGATTGCGCTGTAACGATTGTAGTGGCCATCTTTAGACGGGAGGCTGCCCGGAATGACGACGGAGCCTGCTGGAATGCGGCCGTAAGTAATTTCTTGGGTTTGGCGATTGTAAATCGGCGTGCTTTGACTGATGAAAACGCCCATTGAAATCACAGAACCTTTTTCAACAATAACGCCTTCGACAATTTCCGAGCGTGCGCCAATAAAGCAGTCATCTTCAATAATCGTCGGGTGCGCTTGTAATGGTTCGAGCACGCCGCCGATACCAGCACCGCCAGAAAGGTGAACGTTTTTTCCAATTTGGGCGCAGGAGCCGACAGTTGCCCAAGTATCAATTAGAGTTCCTGAATCGACATACGTACCGATATTAATGTAGCTTGGCATCAAGACAGTATTTGGAGCTAAGTAAGCTCCCTTACGAACGATAGCGTGTGGAACGACGCGAACGCCAGATTGAGGTTGTGAAGCGTTATTGCTGTATTTTAAAGGTATTTTATCGTAAAAAAAGGTGTAACCTGCGTCAAACGTTTTGAGAGGCTCTGTTTTAAAGTACAGCAAGATAGCCATTTTCGCCCATTCATTGGTGTTCCACTGACCGTTTTTTTTTTCGGCGATGCGGAGTTCTCCATTATCAAGGAGTTCAATGGTTTGGTGAATCGCTTGATGTATTTTTTTAGGCACCGTGTCAGTAGTAAAATTACCTTTGTTTTGGTAAGCCTCTTCAATTATGGCCTTAAGATCTGTCATGAATTACCTCGTTTGTCCAGAGGAAATTTTTCCAGTAAATAGAGAATATAATTGCGTAACTTGCCATCTTGTTTTAGATTTATCAAGTTTTGGCAGTTTGAAAACGTCGGATTATATTTACCGCCGTATACCGATAAATTTTTATTTTTGCCTGAGAGAACTGCCTTAACTTCCAATAGCTGAACGATTCTTTCGATGAGTATTCATAAAGATAATATACCCAAAGATTGCTTTAATGTCCAAATTATTTATATCAAGAACCTAATTTTTATCACATTTTCTATATGAAAAATGTGATTTATTTCACAATGTTTAGAGGAATCTCTGACGTTTGCGGCCGAGGTTTTTTTAAATTGACGCATTCAGATACCGGCAGTATGATGCCTTTCTATGGTAGGCAGCGGGGTATAGCGCAGTCTGGTAGCGCGCCTGCTTTGGGAGCAGGATGTCGGGGGTTCAAATCCCTCTACCCCGATATTTTCGCTTTTTAGTTCTTTTTCTGTTATGATCTGACCACGCTTTTGCACCATCGATCAGTCGTTAGCTTACAATTCTGTTTTTAGTCTTATTTTCCAGCCTAGATCGACTCAACACTTGTGGTTTGTGTGGCCGGTTTAGGAGTTATTTATGTCATTTGAAGTTCTCGGCTTATCGGCTGAGTTATTACGTGCTATTCGTGAACAAGGTTACGTTGAGCCCACACCTGTTCAGCGACAGGCGATCCCGGTTATCTTGCAAGCGCGGGATGTTATGCTTACTGCTCAGACAGGCACTGGCAAAACCGCAGCATTTACCTTGCCTTTGTTGCAACAGTTATTTGTTTCTCGCATCCCCTTACAGAGCCCTGCTAAACCTGTGATTCGGGCATTGATTTTGACGCCCACGCGGGAATTAGCTGTGCAAGTCTTTGAGTGCGTTCGGGCCTACGGTAAATATCTTCCATTGAAAGCTACTGTAGTTCACGGGGGCGTGAGCATCAAGCCGCAGATCAATCATTTGCGACGAGGCGTCGATATCCTGGTTGCCACGTCAGGGCGTCTTCTTGATTTAGTAAATCAAGGTGTTTTAAATCTATCGCGAGTTGGATTCTTCATTTTAGATGAAGCCGATCGCATGCTTGATATGGGTTTTTTACCTGATATTCGCCGAATTTTGAAGCTGTTGCCGGAATCTTGTCAGAATCTCTTATTTTCAGCGACTTTTTCAAAAGAGATTAAAGAACTCACGGATAAATTATTACGTTCACCGATACTGATTGAAGTGGCGCGCCGTAACACGGCTGCAGCACGTATCACCCACGTTGTTCATCCTGTTGATCGTCAGCGCAAGCGTGAATTGCTTTCGTTTATGATTGGCTCCAAGAACTGGCGTCAAGTATTGGTGTTTACGCGAACCAAGCACGGGGCAAACCGTTTGTCACAACAATTGGAGACCGATGGATTGTCCTCAGCGGCGATTCATAGCAATAAAAGCCAAGCGGCACGAATGCGCGCGCTCACTCAGTTTAAGCAAGGAAAAATTCGGGTGTTAGTGGCCACCGATGTAGCTGCGCGAGGGTTGGATATCGATAAACTTCCCTATGTAATTAATTTTGAGCTTCCGGATGCGGCGAAGGATTACGTCCATCGTGTGGGGCGAACTGGTCGGGCCAGTAATGACGGCATTGCTATTTCGTTAGTTTCTGGGGATGAAATTAGATTATTGAGAGATATTGAAAAACTGTTGCAATCTAAAATGCCACAGGAAGTGATTCCTGGGTATGAACCTAACCCTTTTAAAAAGAAGGCAGCCCCCCCTGTTCAAGCGGTGCGGCGTGCTCGGAGTAATCAGCGCGGAAAAATAATGGGAAAAGGACCGCAGGCGCGGTGGGACTGATGGAGAAGTTTCATGTCTTTTAAGAGATTGACGATCTATAAAGTGCTCAGTATGATTTGCTTCGCACTTCAGATACTCAGACGTATTATATAGTAGTAGCGACTTGACCCGGCGACGTGCTTACGTGATTATAGCAACAGTGCGCCCGTAGCTCACTGGGATAGAGCATCGGCCTTCTAAGCCGAGGGTAGCAGGTTCGAATCCTGCCGGGCGCATTTTCAGAGGTTGGAAGGCAGTGGACAGAAGACTGATGACAGAAGGTTGTGCAGCTTCGCTGTAATATAAGTTGTCTCAAAGGCACAAAAGAACTGTGCTCTGTCTTGATGGTGGGCGTAGCTCAGTTGGTAGAGCCCCGGATTGTGATTCCGGTTGTCGTGGGTTCAAGTCCCATCGTCCACCCCATTTAGGTTATTTAGATAGGAGGATCTGGTGGGAAAGCGAATAATACCAGTTTTGTTGGCAGGCGGGATTGGGAGTCGGTTGTGGCCTGTTTCTAGAAAAAGCTATCCCAAACAATTCTGTAAATTATTTGATGAATTTTCCTTATTGCAAAAAACAGCGGAAAGGGCCAAGTTCGTTTCCGAAGATTCTGATTTAATTGTCGTTACCAATGATAATTATTATTTTTTTTGTAAAGATCAGCTAGAAGCAATCGACCTTTATAATGTCCATTATGTTTTGGAATCATGTTCCCGAAATACGGCGCCAGCAATTGCGTTAGCGGCTCAGTACGCTTGCGAATATATCCATCCTGATTCTGTTTTGTTGACGCTGCCTACTGACCATTATTTAAATGATCATGCTTATTTCAAAAGCACTGTAAGAGCAGCCATGAATTTTGTTGAACGAAATAAATTGGTGGTATTTGGTGTTGAGCCACAGTCTCCTAAGGCAGGCTATGGATATATTGAAAAGGGTGATGCAGTTGATGAAGGTTTTGAAGTGAAAAGCTTTATTGAAAAGCCATCACTGTCCTTGATAAAAGAGTTTCTTTTGCAGGGAAATTTTTTTTGGAATAGTGGTTTATTTTTATTTAAAGCTAAAGATTATTTAAATGAATTAGAGAAATTAGCGAATGACATTTATATCCAAAGCACAAAGGCTTTTCAAGCGACGCAATCAAATCTTGAGTTTTTTCGAGTGAATAGAATATTCGATTCTTGCCGAGCAGGCTCTATTGATTACGAAGTAATGGAAAAGACAAACAGAGCAGTGATACTTCCACTAAGAACGAATTGGAGCGATTTAGGTTGTTGGTTATCGGTTGGGGAAATGGTGGAAGGCGACGGAGCCGGTAATGTGTGTTATGGCGATGTTATGGTGGATAAGTGCCAGAATTGTTTAATTAGTTCAGAAGGGCGGCGTGTAGTTGCTATCGGCGTTAAAGATCAGGTGATCGTGAGCACCCCGGATGCGCTTTTAGTGATTGATAAAGCCTGCTCGCAAGAAGTCAAAAGGGTGGTCGAACAAATGAAATTGCAGCACGACGTTGCAGCCACGGAGCACCAGAGAATGTATCGCCCCTGGGGATTTTATGAAAAATTGGCAGCAGGAGCTGATTATCAAGTGAAATGTTTAATGGTGAATCCTGGGTCATCGCTTTCCTTACAATTGCATCGTTATCGTTCGGAGCATTGGGTAGTGGTCAGTGGTGAAGCTGAGGTTGTGAAAGGTAAGAGTGTTTTTCGTTTACATTCTAATCAATCGACCTTTATTGAAAAAGGGATGAAACATCGGTTAAGCAACCCAGGCGATGAACCCCTTTTGATTATTGAAGTGCAAAGTGGGAAATATTTGGGCGAGGATGATATTGTGCGATTGGATGATACTTATGGCCGTGTAGTTGAATCAGCGTCGTTGTGAAGGGACGACCGGGCTTATTAAAAATCTTTGTAGGATTCTACAAAACGTTTATAGGAATCTGAATTTATGAATGCTGGCGTGAGAAATTGCTCGTAAAATTCCACCAGCGTTTGAATGGAATTGAACCACGATTTAAACAAACTGCCGGAAATAATGTGACTCATTACTACGGCGCATTCTTCTAATGAGTGACGGCCTCGATAGGCGGCCAAATCGCATAGAAACCCATTAAGTATTGATTCATGAGCGGTCAGCAAACCGCTTTCTATAGAAGGTGGGCTAGCATATATGAAATGGCGTCCCAAGGTTCCGCTAAGGCCGCCAATAGTGGAGCCGCCTAACCGCTTTAGTTCTCGTGCGATTTCTTGCTCGAGGTTGAGCGAAAAGCATTTTTCGCGGCAAAATAAGGAGTAGCCTGTCGAAGTTCGATTTAACTTCGTCATTATGGAATTCTTTTTTCTTCTTCTTGATTATTTTTTTAATTTCATCAACCTGAAAAAAAATGGTTCCGAAGGCTCAGGACCGTAATGCGATTTGAGCCAGATTTCATAATAAAATTGCGAAACCGCTGACATGTCAAAATTTCTTGAAAATAGTTACGCCAATGCTTTTCGTAATTTTTTTGTATTCGGGTTGCTATCAGGTTCAATTAATCTAAATTTCTTAAGGAAAATTTCAATTTTTAATGTTTATTTGGCTTTTTTTTAGCTCAAAATCAGCTAAAAATAATTGATTGAGTTTATTATGGTAGCCATTTTACCAATAAGCTCGACCATCCTAACAAATCAATTTGGCTAATTCAGATTCATAGAGACTTCGTTTTTTAAATTACCATTTTCATCGCAGTCATCAACGAGGGCGGCTTCACCCGTTTTGAGAACCCCATTTTACAATGCCTTGACCTTCTACAAGCTCGTATAAACTCGGATAAATAGGATTAATATTATCAAAAGCAATCGTTTGCGCAGTTAAAATATTTTCGTTAGCGAGCTTCTCCAGGCAATCTGAAGCCGAAATGTATTTAATTGCATGCATGCCAAGTTTTTCAGCCATCCTGATGTCATCTTAACGATTGTCAATAAAAATACAGTTACTAGATTTCTTATTTCGTTCATGACATATACGTAAAAATATTTCAATTGATTTCGTCGTTTTCAGATTAGTTGCACTGTAAATATCAGCCTCTGAAAATAAGTGAGTATTTTTCGGTAATATTCTAAATATGTTGGGAATCTAAGCTTGGATGATTTATTAATGCGATTATTTGATAACCAGTCACAAATGAAAGTCGCATTAGTTTGCATACTTTTTCATTTAGTCGCCAGAATTATCAACTAACAATACCAATAGAAATAATAATAAGCTTGCTATGTATTCCCTTCTCTTAGGATGATTTCAACCTCCTGCGAGAGATCTTGACAGATATAATCTGGATTCACAGTAATAGGCTTTTCATAATGGTGATCAATAAAAATGGTTTTTAAGTTTAATTTTCTTCCTGCCTCAATGTCACTGGGTCGATCGCCAATAATGAAACTTTTTTGAATGATGACATTAAATTTTTTTAATGAGTTTAATAACATTCCTGCTTTTTGTTTACAGCAATGACAGTTATCTTTTTGAGAGTGATAACAAACTTCAATGTGATCGATAGGTAGTTCTTGGCGTATTTTATATGCATGTTTTCAATAGTGGCTAGGGAAGTAATTTCATTCCCTACATCAGGTTGATTAGTGACGACAATTAGTAAATAACCTGCTGTTTTTAGACGTACTAATATCCTTTTTGTATCCGAAAAATAAGAAAAATCTTCTAAGGTTTTCGGTGAAAAAGGCCGACCATTACAAAACTCGGGAACAACAATAACCCCATCGCGATCAAGAAAAATACAGGGTTTTGAACTGATTACCACTTAGTTGCTTGAATCTGTAGTTGAGGGTGCGATACCAAACAGTGCCAAATGACGGCTTGGAAGGCTTCCGCATGTGGAGTAATATGTTTATCATCAACAGACGGGATAATAATGAATTCGTCCGCCATTTTCGCAGTATATCCTCCGTCTCGGCTTACAATACCATAAATTTTAGCATTGCATTCTTTTGCATAATCGAGCGCCCGAATTAAATTGACACTCACTTTTTTTTCTTTATTGCCTCCGCCGACGGATAATACCAAGACAGCATCACTTTCTTTGAGTCTGCTCGTTTTTAGCCAACTAGAGAAGACTGTTTCCCATCCTTCGTCATTGGCACGTGCTGTTAATTCGGAAATATTGTCAGCAGGAGAGTAAGTTTCGATGCCGCAAAGTTTTCGGAAATCATTCACCGCATGGCTAGCATTTGCGGCGCTTCCGCCGACACCAAGAATAAATAATCGACCATTGCGATTGCGAATATCTGCAAAATGTGTTGCGAGATTTTCTATTTTTTGATAATTGATTTGATTGGCGACTTCCTTAACTTGATCAAAGAACAACTTAGCGTGACTCATACAAACCTCCTTATAACACGGTCGAACTACAATGAATTGAATAACAAGAGGCTTGCGCATCTCGTGCAAACATTTGAACGGTTTCCAATGAATATTGTGTTAGATCCTTTCCGAGCAAAGGTAATTTCGCTAGGATGTTGTGTGCAACTGTTATAATGTGACAACCGATACGATTGGCTTGAATAATGTTAAACAATTCACGCGGACTAGCCCAAAGCAGTTCGAGACTTGGTTTTTGAGCTACTATTTCTAGTGCTTTTCGCATGTGATCCTCTGGGTCTCGCCCACTGTCCGCAACTCTGCCTGCGAATACAGAAACGATACCAGGGGTATTATCAGCAAAGCTTTGGCAAACCTTTTCGACTTGCAAGTGAGTAGTAAGGGCTGTGATGTTGAGAATAATGCCATCCTCCGATAAACGTCGGATGATAGGGCCTGTGAATTGGCCTTTAGTATTAGTAACAGGGATTTTAATATTGACGTTATTTCCCCAGCTAGCTATATGGCGTGCTTGATCTTCCATTTCATCGAGCTCATCGGCGAATACTTCTAAAGAGACAGGGAGTTTGGTGATTTGAGTGAGCGCTTGGTGCCCAAAAGCTTCGTAATCAACGATCCCTGCTTGGCGCATAAGTGTGGGATTGGTTGTAAGCCCTTTAATATATGGATGTGTTGAAAATTTTATCATCTCCTCTAAGTTTGCACCGTCGGCGAATATTTTGACTTTTAACTCATGTAAGCGGTTATTTTCCATCTTGCGTCCTTTCAGTTGAGAATTAAATTTTGGGTAGTATACTGCAGGAATTAATTTGTGCCAACTTAATGAAGTTCATATGAGTGCGGGGATGCGATTAAATTGCGTTATTTAATTTAATTGATTTTTTTTTTTATGCGACATAGAATTGCTGCATTTCTTTTAAAGGCTAATATAAAGGCTAAAAAGGATTATTTATGACCAAACGATTTGATCGGATATTAGTTACAGGAGGAGCGGGTTATGTGGGCAGCGAGTTAGTTCCTCAGTTACTTGAATTAGGTTATAGAGTGACGGTTTATGATACTTTATTTTTTGGTGACGATTTCTTACCTAAAGAAAACCCCTATTTAAACATTGTTGAAGGCGACATCCGGGACACAGAGCATCTTAAACAATGTTTCAAAGATGCCGACGCCGTAATTTCATTAGCTTGCATATCCAATGATGCTAGTTTTGAATTAGACGAAACATTAAGTACGTCCATTAATTTAGAAGCCTTTGAGCCGATGGTAAAAGCGGCTAAGGCTGCGGGCGTTAAACGTTTTATTTATGCTTCTTCCAGTTCTGTTTATGGTATATCTGAAATAAAAGATGTCACTGAAGAACATCCCTTGGTACCTTTAACGCTTTACAATAAATACAAAGGGATGTGTGAACCGTTATTGTTTAAACATCAAAGTCCTGCATTCGTTTGCGTAACGATTCGCCCTGCAACGCTTTGTGGCTATGCGCCGCGACAACGTTTGGATTTGTCGGTTAATATTTTGACAAATCACGCAGTCAATAATAATAAGATTACTGTTTTTGGGGGGAGTCAGTTACGCCCGAATTTACATGTTCAAGATATGTGTGATTTATATAAATTGTTATTAGTTGTTCCTGATGAAAAAATTGCAGGAGAGACTTTTAACGTGGGTTATGAAAACAAATCGATAATGGAAATCGCGCATATTGTTAAAAACATTGTGGAAGAAGAATTTCCTGAAAAAGCGCCCATTGACATTGTAACGGCTCCGACGGACGATATCCGTTCTTATCATATTAATTCTGATAAAATTAAGTGCTGTTTGAGCTTCGCAGCAAAGTACAGCATAGAGGACGCTGTCCGTGATTTATGTAAAGCCTTTCAAGCGGGTAAATTGCCTGATAGCATGACCAACAATCGTTATTTCAACGTGCGTTGTATTAAAGCATTGGAAGTGGTTTAATGAGGAAACCTATTGCTATAGTGACCGGAGGAGCCGGTTTTATTGGCAGCCATATGGTTGATCTGTTGTTGGATTGTGGTTTTCAGGTGCGCGTGATCGACAATTTAAGGGGCGGTCATCGACGTAGCTTAGAACATCGGGCGAATCATCCTGATTTAACTTTCGAAATTAAGGATATTTGTGAGTTGTCAGCGCCACATCCCCTGTTTGAAAATGTTGATTATGTTTTCCACTTCGCCGGCATTGGTGATATCGTTCCTTCTATTGAGAATCCCATTGATTATTTACAAACTAATGTGATGGGTACCGTTCGCGTCTTAGAATGCGCGCGCATGGCGAATGTCAAAAAATTGGTTTACGCAGCTTCTTCGTCTTGTTATGGTTTGGCCGATGTGCCTACACGAGAAGATCATCTCATTGCTCCCCAATATCCTTATGCTTTATCTAAATACCTTGGAGAGGAAGCAGCTTTTCACTGGTTTCAGGTTTACGGTTTACCTGTGAATTCTATTCGTATTTTTAATGCTTACGGGACTCGTGTGCGAACAACAGGTGTCTATGGTGCTGTATTTGGTGTATTTTTTAAACAAAAATTAGCCGATAAACCATTCACTGTGGTGGGCGATGGGACCCAACGGCGTGATTTCCTTTATATCACCGATGTTGTACTAGCCTTTTTGAAAGCAGCAGAAACCAGGAAAGTCGGAGAGACTTGGAATTTAGGTTCTGGTAATCCGCAGTCTATCAATCGGCTGGTGGAGCTAATTGGTGGTAAGGTTGAATATATGCCAAAACGACCCAGGGAACCGGATTGTACATGGGCTGATATCACTAAAATTAAACGCGATTTAGACTGGGAACCGACAATAACCTTTTCTGAGGGTGTTAGTCGTATGATGAGTGAAATTAATGTCTGGCATGACGCACCTCTTTGGGATAAAGAATCCATTGCTGATGCAACGGTGGCATGGTTTAAATATTTAGGGAAAAATAAAAAGGATAAACCTGATGTTGCTGAAACGATACCGTCATAAAATAAAAACACTTGAGGAATTATGTGAAATAGTGGGTCGATTCCCGCGAGAGAAAACTGTCGTAATGTGTCATGGCGTATTTGATGTCGTTCATCCGGGGCACCTGCGTCATTTGCTTTATGCTAAAAGTAAAGCGGATATTTTGGTGACTAGTTTAACGTCCGATCGGCACATTGTTAAGGGACATTATCGTCCTCACATTCCGCAAGATTTGCGTGCTGCTAATTTAGCGGCTTTTGAAATGGTCGATTATGTGCTTATTGATAAATATCCTACCCCTTTGGAGACCATTCAAGCATTGCAGCCCGATCTTTTTGCAAAAGGTTTTGAATATATTTTGGATGGTCTTCATCCCAAAACAGCTGAGGAAGAGGAATTACTTAAATCCTACGGCGGGAAAATGTTATTTACGCCTGGCGATATCATTTATTCATCTTCAGCGTTCATTAATATGAACGAACCCGATGTTCGGTATGAAAAACTAGCTACCTTATTAGAATATCACCAGGTTTCTTTTGCTGATATCGAACGCGCGTTGGGTGAAATGAAAGAAATTCGCGTTCATGTGGTCGGAGATACGATCATTGATGGATTTAACTATACGTCAATGATTGGTGGCCAAACGAAAACACCAACGATTAGCGTACGTCATGAATCACAAAAAGATTATGTGGGCGGTGCTGCCATCGTCGCGCAACATTTGCGGGCGGCTGGCGCGCAAGTGACACTTACAACGTTGTTAGGCGCTGATGATCGTAAAGATTTTACCCTGGACGTGTTGTCCAAAAATGAAATCAAAGTTAACGCTATTCTCGATGAGAATCGTCCCACCACTTACAAAAACGCAATTATTACTGATGGTTATCGGTTAATTAAAGTTGATACTTTAGATAATTCCAGCATCAATGACGATTGTTTAGCGCAATTTGAAAAGGCGATTGACAAGACCGATTGCGATGTTGTTATTTGCAGTGATTTTCGTCACGGCATATTTAATCGTCGTACGATCGATCGTCTGTTAAGTGTGATTCCACCTCAGGTGTTCAAAGTGGCGGATAGTCAGGTGGCAAGTCGGTGGGGAAATATAACTGAATTTAGAAATTTCGATTTAATTGCGCCAAATGAGCGGGAAGCGAGATTTGCACTGGCTGATCAAGATTCAGGGATAAGACCATTAGCATCGAAATTGTACGATATTACCAATTGTAAAACTTTGATCTTAAAGTTGGGTGAAAAGGGTATTTTGACTTATTATAACAGTGATCATGAAGCCCTCGATTCATTTTTTGTGGTTTCGAGTTTTGTGGATCGTGTTGTTGACTGTGTGGGTGCTGGTGATGCACTTTTGGCTTATGCAACGCTTGCTTTATTGAAAGGAGCAAGTCCTGTTATTGGAAGCATTCTGGGAGCTGTCGCGGCGGCTTGTGAATGTGAAATGGAAGGCAATCAGCCAGTGACGCCTGATAATGTACGGGAAAAATTATTAAAATTGAAAACGTATTTGGATTCGTCGGATTTCCAATCGATAAAAGAAAATGAGACGCTGGTAACTTAAAAATGAAAACCCTTGTTGTCGGTTTAGGTGTACAAGGAAAAAAACGGCGATTTTTTGCGGGAAATGATTATGTTGGCTCTGTTGATCCTATTAATCACGAAGCTAATTACGCTGGTATTCATGAGGCGCCCCTACCAGATTACGAGGCGGCGTTAGTTTGCCTGCCAGACGAACCTAAATATGAAGTCATTCACTATCTTTTATCACACGATAAGCACGTTTTGGTGGAAAAACCCCTGTGGATGCCAGAACGAAAGCAATTATTTGAATTGCAAACATTAGCACAAGAACATAACGTCGTTCTATACACCGCTTACAATCATCGCTTTGAGCCACATATCAAGAGTATTTCCAAGTTGCTAAAGGAAAATGTATTGGGTGAGGTTTACCGATGCCGTTTGTTTTATGGGAATGGTACAGCTAAATTAGTTCGCGATTCAGGGTGGCGGGATGCCGGCGGTGGTGTGTTAACGGATCTTTGTTGTCATTTGCTTGATTTTGTCGATTATTGGTTTGAATTGCGTGATACTAATTACGTTTGTGTCGATGCGCAATGTCATGAGAATAATGCACCGGATCATGTTGTCATATTGAATCGTGTCGCTAAAATAAAAATTGAATTTGAAATGTCGTTGTTGTCTTGGCGTAATTCATTTTATTGCGATATTTTTGGTGAAAAGGGCTCGCTGCATATTGATTCGTTGTGTAAATGGGGCCCTAGCCAGTTGATTTATAGACAGCGTGTTTTGCCGAGCGGAAGGCCGATAGAGAATACGACTACATTGATTCAAAGCGATCCAACATGGGAATTAGAATATCGCTATTTTAAATCACTGATTGAGGCAAAACAAACGACGAATTTGGAAAAGGACATTTGGATATATGATCAATTAAATGGCTTGATGCAAGCGGCACTAAAGGAAGTTGATTTATGCACAGTACAGTAGTTGGTTTTTATGGAATGACACATTTGGGTTTAGTGTCAGCTGTTGCTGCAGCTAGTAAAGGCCATCAAGTCATCGGTTATGATCCGAATGAAACGTTGATCGCTGAGCTTAAGCAAAAAAAATACCCTATCGAAGAACCTCAGTTTCCTGAGTTAATGGTGGATAATGTGGATCGTTTCCGTTTTACGGTGGAGTTAGATCAGTTGCTAGCAGCGGAACTTATTTATGTGGCGATCGATGTGCTAACGGATGCTGAAAATCACAGTGACTTACAACCCATTCGTTATGCGTTGGAGCAACTTCAGCAACGGCTATGTCCTGAACAGATTGTGGTTGTCCTGTCTCAGGTTCATCCGGGATTTATTCGGGCATCGGAGTTTCCGGCGGAACAATTGTTTTATCAAGTGGAAACGCTTATTTTTGGTCGTGCGATAGAACGTGCGACTAAACCTGAACGATTCATTGTGGGTTGTTCAGATCCTACAAAAAATTTACCTTCTTGTTATCATACCTTTCTGAAAAGTTTTCATTGCCCTATATTAACAATGCGTTATGAGAGCGCTGAACTGGCTAAAATTTCTATTAATATGTATTTGGTTGCTACCGTAATGACCAGTAATTTGCTGGCTGATTTAGCATCCGCGGTGGGCGCAGATTGGCAAGAGGTGGTGCTGGCTTTACGTTTAGATAAACGTATTGGTCAGTATGCGTATTTAGAACCGGGATTGGGAATTTCGGGTGGTAATCTTGAGCGAGACATGGTGGTAATTAAACAATTGGCGCAACAATATAGCACACACGCTGAGCTTGTAAAAAGGTGGTTGGCGGACAGTGATTATTACAAAAATTGGGTTTGGCGTTACTTACAAACTGAAATATTTTCAAAAATAGATGTGCCGATCGTCGCTGTTTTGGGATTGGCTTATAAAGCGAATACACATAGCATTAAAAATTCACCGTCAATGGCATTGATCAATTTATTGAAAACAACAAAATCGCAGATACAGGTGCATGATCCTGCTGTGAAAAAAGAGAATATAGAAGACACCGCTACTTACTGCGATTCTGCTTTGAAAGCGTTGCAGTCGGCTGATGTGCTTGTTATTATGACGCCCTGGTTAGATTACTCGAAATTAACAGCTAGCAATTTTTTAGCGCACATGAGAGGTCGAGTTATTATTGATCCGTATCGAGTTTTAAACCATGAAGCGCTTATCCAGGCAGGATTTTACGTTCATACGTTGGGAGTTAATTTAAACGCCCTAAAGGAAAAAGAGGCTACTTATGCTTGAACATTTACAAGACGCACGTACCCCATCACGTGTAGCGGTTTTAGGAGCAAATGGTTTTGTGGGACGAGCGTTGTGTCAGCGTTTAAAGCAAGAGGCAGTCAATATGCTTGAACTGACTCGACAGCAAGTTGATTTATTAAATCCAGGTGCGACAGAGCAATTATTAAAGCAATTACAAGCAGGCGATACGTTAGTCATAACAGCAGCAGAAGTGCCTTCTAAAAATGCAGCTATGCTTTATCGCAATGTCCGTATGATGAATGTTGTTTGTGAGGTCTTGCAAAAACAAGCCATTCAACAAGTCATTTATATTAGTTCTGATGCGGTGTATGCTGACAGTGATCAACCCTTGACTGAAACCTCGGTGACTGTACCGACTTCCCTCCATGGTGTCATGCACTTGACGCGTGAAGTGATGCTGCAATCTGTTTGTTCTGAAAATAATATTTCATTAGCCATTCTGCGTCCTTCTTTGCTTTATGGTGCTGAGGATCCGCATAATGGTTATGGTCCCAATCGATTTCGTCGTTTGGCGGATAATCACGAATCGATTATTTTATTTGGTGAGGGCGAAGAACAACGTGATCATGTTTATGTTGACGACGTTGCTGAAATAATTACTCGGGTGATTCAGCGATGCAGTCGTGGTCTGCTTAATATCGCGACGGGACAGGTTATTTCTTTTAAACAGCTTGCTGAAAAAGTAGTTCAGCTTTCTAATAATGAAGTGGCTATCCAATCTTCACCGCGTCAAGATTCAATGCCGCATAATGGTTATCGCCCTTTTGACATCACCGATTGTCAAAAAGCTTTTCCTGATTTTTTTTACACAGGCATTGAGGATGGTTTGCGGTATTCACAGTTGAAAATGAAGGTTTTCAAGAAGGAGAAGACGCTATAGCCATGCCAGAAATTAATTTGTTAAGCTCACTACAAAAAGTGGAACGCAATGTTCAGGCGCGTTTAAATTTGAAAGATCCAGAAGTAGTTCGCATTTCAAAACAATATGGTGATATGTATTTTGATGGACCACGTTGTTACGGCTATGGTGGTTATCGATATGATGGGCGTTGGATTCCAGTCGCCAAAGACATGGTGGATCACTTTGGATTAAAAGCGGGTGATCGTGTGTTAGACATTGGTTGTGCAAAGGGATTTTTAGTTAAAGATTTCATGAAGGTCTGCCCGGGCTTGGAAGCTTATGGTATTGATATATCCGAATACGCACTAATGAACTGCGAACCAGAGATCGTCGGTCGTTTACATTTGGGAAACGCGGATCATTTACCTTTTCCCGACGAGAGTTTTAATGCGGTTATTTCTTTAAACACGGTACACAATTTGCCGCGTGAAAGGGTAATCATTGCCCTGCGAGAAATTCAGCGTGTTTCTGGTGGTAAGGCGTATATTCAAGTAGATAGTTACCACATGGTAGAGCAAAAAGCGATTTTTGAAAATTGGGTGTTAACGGCGGAGTTTCATGATTACCCAGAAGGGTGGATTAAGGTGTTTGAGGAAGCGGGTTATACGGGGGATTACAATTGGACGCTAGTTTAAAAAGTCAATGGCGCTACTTTAAGTTAAAGCATTTTTTAAATTCTCCTTTTAATTTTTCTCGCCAACGTTTTGTGTCTCAATTTTGCGTGCTGGGTTTAGTGATGGGAAAGATTTTCGTCGCCGTTTAACGGCACGTGGCTCAATTCGGCCAGTCCTATTCCCAATTTTATTTTACACGATTAATTTTAGCATTAATGAATCGATATGTTGCACCGTACATTGTACCTTTAAAACTTATTTTGGATCGAGTTGATCCATGTGCCTCGTAAAGCTTCGGCTATTATAATTCGGATAAAGTTGTAGGCGAGAAAATGAATACCAATTTCTTTCTAATCATTTCGGGTGTTTTACAAGATAAGAAATTCATGCCCATGATCTCTTTGATGCTTTTTAGATTAATCTCTACTGCCCATCTTTGTTCATATATTTTAGCCATTCTCTCTTATGATATTTTTTAGCATTTAGCAAGGTTGTTACATAAATGTTGCCGTTTACCTTAAACTCTTGTACCTAAACGGATGGATATAAATTATATTATCCTTTCGTCGTCCATGCTGATTTATTCGATTTTTTCGAATTAACAACGTGATCATTTTTACCCATCTTGACGCCAGTTAGAAAATCATAGTGACGTTGCGCATGACCACGAAAAATACCATCACTGCCAACGGTTAACGACATGATCACTACAAAATATGTTTGGAAAACTCCAAACCCATTTCTCTGATTTTTAACGCAGATATTCACTTACCCCTAGAGATAGATAAAAAGACTCAAAGTATTCACATTTATGTTGGCGGAACCAGTGCTTGTAGCGCTAATTATCACAACAAAGGATGGAGTTGTGAACGTATTAGGGGTCTTTGATTCCTTCTTCTTCCGTAAGGTAGTGCCATTGGTTTAAAAAGTAAGATTTTCATTGACCTCCTTTTTAACTAATTCAAGTTCGTTTGCTAAATCTAGAAAACACTTAGCTTCAAAGAATCTGTTCGTTTTAACCGTTGCCGCGACCTCATAAAGCCCATATTTTTTTAATAGTTCCTCAAGCTGAGAATCCGCACTTTTATGCAGTTCAGTTATTATTGGTAATATATCAGCAGTTATCTGATTTCTAATGGTCTCTTTTATTTCGTCTTTTAGATTAGTAGTATTTTGTTTCTGATAATATTCTCGGAACATTTTATTTGAAAAGAGTTGGGATATCGAGGGCAATCTATAATTTTTAAATTGTTCGTACAAATCCCATATTTCAATTAAACATTTTTTATATAATTTTACCGGATTGTGTTCACGTCCATTCATTTCAATGGCTTTTGTTAAAAACTTAACACATAAGCCTACCTTTTTGTAAAGGAGACTAAATAAAGCGCCTTTATATAATCCGTCAATATTTTTATCTTTAACTAAGAGATCAACCTTTTTAAGATACAATGCTTCTGCGTACAGCGGTTGTTCTAATCCCCTAAATCCGAGAGGTAATGAGATTGGAGCGCATCGACCAAAACTTCCTAAATCGATTAGTTCAAAACCCATGCTTTCTAACAAAGGGTGAATATCAAAAAAGGTTTTCTGATCTTGATATAATTTTACAAATTCGACTTCTAACTGTATTCCTATGCAATTATTCACTAGAAAGTCTTTTGCCCCTTCTAAAATATCATATTCGGTTCCTTGTACATCTAATGATAAAAAGTCTAAACCAACATTCTTGGAGCGTTTTAAGGCTTCTTCTAATGAAAGTAAATTAAGTTCAATTGATTTAACGCGCTTACAAGCTTCACCAAAGATGTATTCTCCATATCGAAAATCTCTTACAAATCCATAATTTGCATATTCTTGATTAAAAGGATATAAAGAATTCGTTGTTGGGTGGAAATTTAAATTAAATAAAGCGCGTCCCGTTTTTTTTCCAATACAATAAGGATAGATGCTAAATTCCCCCCAGCCTTCCTGTTCAACTTTTTTCATTTGCTCAAAACAATTTTCATCCGCATCGTACAAAGCCAAATGAAAATCTCGTAATAAAATACTATCTGCTAGCGGCAAGGGATAAGTTCCATTACGACCGCCGATGTGGTGATATGTAATCATAACAAGTTACTCAGCGAATTGAAATTGAATCATCCCCGCTTTTTATTTTTTCAACAGCGCAGTGTTGATTTTGGAAACAACATTTTTGACCATTATACTTAATGTTTCTTATTTTGCAACTCTCTCACTTTCACAAAATCTAATTGGTGAGTTATAGAAATTTTCTGATTGAAATTAAAGAGTGGTTTAGGTAATGATATATACAAAATTGGCCAGGAAGTTAGGAGATTAAGCCTCTACAAATAATTTCAATTTCTGCTTTACAAAGAAGAGGGGTTTATGAAGTAATATCAATTACTATCTTATTCTTTAGCGCTATTGTCTTAAATCTCCTAATAGATCCCAAGACAACATAAAAGATAAATTGCGCTTTTTGCATCCTGTTTGTTCTCTAGCTAATATTGTACATTCTAAACCCTTAACATGAGAAGTAAGGATTTATTGGTTTCCTGGATCTGGTAATATCCTTTTAGTGAGTTTTTTAAGTGATCATATTTCTCATAAAGAGAATTCTGAAATAGAAAATTTTTATTGTAAGCTAGGAAGTCATTTTTATTTATTAATGGATGATATGTTAAAAAAAGCCATGTCTAATATATTTCAGCCAGAAACTATAGCGTTTGATGAGAACGATACACAAGCAATATATTCTCCTTTGTATAAAGAAAAGGAATATTTAAATTTGTAAAAAATACAGGCTCTATGATCATTATGAGGTTTCCTCTCCATACATTTACATGGGAGAGGTGTCTGTAACTCACAATATTCCCCATACAGAGTTTTTAGACTTTTTTAACAAAAAAGGGTATAACAAAGATAGTCATTATTTGTCATCCCTTGAGATACAATATTTTCTTTTTATCTAAAAAAGAAAGGGTAGTTTTTTTGATAGAATTTACCAATGGAGAATCCACATAGCACACTATCGCGCGCAATATTTACGACATGTCATGTTGTTAGAAATAAAAAGAATGTTTTTATAATTCGTTACGAAGATATTTTCATAGCAGATAGTAGCGCGCGTTATCATGACTATATAATTATATGAATTTAAATGTAAAAGATGAGGAAATAATAGCATGGAAAGATAATAACTTAAAATATAAAAAAAATTATAGATTTTGGACAATGTTATTTTAAAGGTTCTGCTGCTGCTGATAAATAGAAAGCCTATTTCACAATGGAAATTTAAAAAAACTAGGAATCATTGATTTAGCGAATAGCCTAGGATATAAAATTTCAGGAACAGATTTCATTAAAAGTAAATCTCATGAAACTGAAAAAAATAACTTACCTTTCTCTAAAGTGAATAAGCGTTGGCTTATAGGTTATTTACCTACTGGCGCTATAGAAATACCGAATACCAACATTATACTACGCCTCAAAAACTGAAATTATTCTTTTATTCTATCGGTTATGATAGTTCTTACATTCAACAACTAAGCATTAATTCAGATTTTTCTTATTTCCTAGACTCTTCTTTTATAAAAATAGACGAAAGTTCTTGCAATCTTATAGGAATACCTCTTACTTTTTAACACCTAACTGGGGATTGTATTAATGATAACGATTTTAATGATTCTTTGTGCGGCTTAAATAACTTAGCCAAAAAAGTTTATCAAGTTATCTAATAGAACCCGACACGTCTAAACCATTAAAATGTGTCGTCGGTAATGGGCGAGAAAGTTTATGGATAATTTTGGCACAGCAAGCTGCACCAACGTTATCCATAGATGTTATCATCCGTTGTCCATAGATGGGGATTGATTAATATACAACAATAAATTTTTATTGATTTGTAATAGCTTCTGATACTAATATCAGTAGTTGAACACTGACTAAACGATCTTTGTCTATTTCAGTTTCATTTTAAATAGAAATACTATTTTTTGGAGAAACATAAGTGTCTCAACATTGATTGAGATAGCTTTTTTGGATGGGAAATACTGTTTTTAGTGCTGGGGAGTTAAGCCAGATGTCTAAACCAATCGCTATTATAAAGCATTTAAAAAAAAGCTATTGAATATATTAACGTAGCTACCCTGAATATCATCTACAGAATGATTTAGAAGGCAGCCTTCGGAAGAGGGGATTAACCAAAGAACTGATTCTGTCTGTTAAAGATGTAATTAGGAACTTCACTGAAGATAACGTCCAAGAACGCAGATGAATTAGAGTGGTTAGCAAATTTTGTAGGATTATATTTACATGAATTTGTGAAAAGTATACAGATATATTTAGAGATCATTAAAGTGGCGGAACATAAGCATTCTATTTATCGTTCTCTTATGGAAGTTTATTTCTATGATTTAGATACGCTGGTTAATTTTGACCTTATAGAAAATGAAACTTCTCAATTTACAAGCCCATCGGAATGGGTTGATCCTATATTCTACTGTATGTCTTATACTTACATGGGGATTTTACTGCAACGTCTTGGGCGCTTTTGGGATGCTCGGTGTGTATTTAATATGGCAGTCCGGTTTGACTGAGATCCTCGCAATATAACTTGGACAGCAGAATATAAAAACTTTGAGCTTGACTACCTCGCGAGTATAGAAAGCAAAGATTTGTTACAACGACAAGAAGTATTATCCACTGCTAATAACAACCCACTAGTTATAGTGGGTTGTGTTTTTTTGGTGTGCATAGGCAACTTTTTTAAAAGTCAGCGGTAGCTTATTTTTTATTCAAAAATAACTTAGAACTTTTGAAAAAATATTGGAACCCCATTCTGTAATTTTTTGTACTTTTTTTGATAAAATCAGTTTTTGGCGATCAAAATTTTATCAAGAAATTTCCTCTTTTTTTCTATTGAAATTCATGTAATTTCTGAGCGACTAATTTCGAAACATCCTGATTTGGTTCCGAATGCTTATGATGTGACTCCTAATTTAGCATACTCCCTTTCAGGGTTGTTACAGACTTGTTTTCTAATTATGGACAAACGATGTAATGCTAGTCTTATCAATTTGACTCCAGATGCGATATTTTCTGATATCACTGTCGCTGAAATAACTGGCGTAGTTAATAAATGGTATAAAGTCATATTTGCTCCGGGCATCCAATTAAATAGAGAAACTGTTTTAGATGATGTTTCAAAATTAACAGATCATAACAATGCTTCTACCTTTAGAGTTTCCCCAGCGAAACTCACCGAACTAGCTTTTAACAATCTACATCCTGCGAAAAAAGCTTCTTTCTGTACTCGTGAAAAAAAATGACTTATCCTGGCTTTTTATTATGGTGGACAGAGAATGGTTTATTCGGTCACTGTTTTCAAATGCATCCGATCTTCATTAAGTCCGAATTTCTTCAGCATACTCCTATTCGGCGATTTGACTCAATTGACGGTGACTTTATTTACCTAATGCTTCCTTGATGTTAGGATTGGCAACAAAATATTTATATCATAACTGAACCTCGTCAAATAATCATGTTTGAATTGTCAGGATCAGATATTCCGGTCGATATTAAATACTATACTAACAACCTTACTCAGATTCGGGTTTGTGGATTGCAAAAGTAATGCGCCCTTTAAGCTTCTGGCTGTTAACGAAGCGAATCGTATTTGGAAATATGAAAAATGTAAAAAATAATCTAATAGCTCATATGGATAATGTGATTTCAGATTTGGCAAAGTTAGGCAATAGATTGAAATGTGATCGATTGCTGAACGTAGCAGCTATTTTAGAAAAGGCGGATTCCAATTTAAAAACTCTTATTGAAAACTGGAAGCTGGGGTCTAGTAATTATAAAGTAGCGCCTTCCAAACTTGGAACATCTATTGATGCGATTGTGGTCATATATTCTTTTGCTGTTTGGACAGTTGCTATATTGAAAACTTTCTTAACATATGCTTTCTTAGTTTGTTAGCCGAACGCAATTTTGGCAATTTAATGAATAATAAATATAGTTTATTTCTTCTCTATATGTGCGATGAAGATGTTCCACTTTTTGAAGAGACGGAGAAATTTCAAAAACTTAAAAGAATTATTTCTTTTGAAATAGTACCTATCAATCCCCAGAAATTTAAAAATAAATACGCTGTTTTAAGTAACGTCCAATCTCATACTGTACAGCGTAGTCATTTCTTTGATGCGATCTGCTTTCTGTATTCTGATTTCCTATTGGCTAAAGGGGAATTAAGTTTTGTCTGCAAAAGCTAGCCGAAGGGTATGAGGGGGTTGTTTCCCCAGTGCCACCGGTGTTATTGGAGGATTTTTATGAAGTTTTAAATAGTCATTTTACTGATTTTGTGCAGTACACTGGAGATGGGATTAAAGATTTTAATATATCAATCACTCCGCGAATATTTGTTCGCTATGAAAAACCTATTTTGCATCCTATGATGCGGGATAATAACGTTTCCTATAACCTTAACACAGGAAATCACGCTTATGTGCTTTAGCTAGGTCCTTTAGATGACTTGCTTATCCGTTATTTCCATAGCCATCCGGTGATGTTAAAAGTAAAGAATGACATGCCTGAGTATTCGATCCCTTTTGATAAAACTTTAGATGAATAGTTTTTACCCTCTGCTTATCCGGCAGCAGATCGCCTCTATTTTATTCAGGACTCTGATGAGCTAGCTCTTATTAGTTTAACTGAAGAAGACTTCGTAACGCCTTATGTAGGAGAAAGTTATCATCTCGATGCAGTATCCATTGCTACGTGGGCTGAAAGTTGTGCAACACCCATGCAAAGATTATGTTAATTACTATACACTATGGCATGAAAATGAGCTGATCCTTTTAAATTTTCAGAAAACCATTGACCGATCTAAGATAACAGTCGTGGAAGTTCAGCGGCGTCTTTCCATGCCAGATCTCGTTGTTCAATCAGAAAGCTCTAAGATATACCTTGCGAGAAAAGATCGAGCTCTACGTTATGTAAAAAAGAATATTATATAAACGATTTCAATTAGGCCAGAATTAAATGAAGCTAATAAAAAACCTAGCAAAAAACAAGCAATTTTTAGTTCAATATTGGTTAATATATTATATCTATTATTGTCGTATAAAGTTTTAAAATGGTTTTCTCGTAGATTTTCTCCAAGAATTAAAGCCTGGCGTTTGTTTGATTCATTAAAAGACTTACTCGAGACACGTCAAGCACGTGTCTCGAGTAAGTCTAACTGGAATAAGTTTATGAATAGTTCCAGAGGTGTTGAAATTAAATTTACTCATTACATTTCGTCCGTTTTAAAATCTATATTCTTTTTTTCTATCACTTTTTCCGAAAAAAATATGACGATGGCAATACCTAGCTAAAAAATCATTTTAGTTGATCGTAATGATAGCGTTCTTTTAATTTTTAATTTAAATTATTCCTAAGTGAAATTCATCCTGAGCTGGAGTTGTAATGAAGGATTCATGATTAAAAAAATATAAAGAGCTTGTATACAAAATTTTCCGCATACGGAAGATAGAAGAAGAAGTTGTGTTTCAATATCCCAAACGCAAAATCCGATGCCCTACGCATCTTTCGATTCACAAGAGGTTGTTGCTGTGATGGTTTTTGAAAATTAAGCACCATTGATCTAGCAGTCAATAGCCATCTAGTATATAATTATTATTTGATCAAAACGGCAGTCTCAAAGCACTAATTTCTAAATTGTATCTATAAGTAAAGGGTGTTACTGCTGGTTTCGGCGGGTCGATGAATCTAACGACCTTTCTTCGTTTCGTGGCAAGCACTGCTATCCTAGCTGAAGAAAGCTGTCGATATTATTACTTTATGGAAAGTGAGAAAAGTCATCGAAGGAACCGATATCACCGTAGTTGCTATGTCATAAATGACGATATAAGCGCTCCGCACTGAAAAGTTTTTAAAAGCTCAGGGTATTCACTGTGAATTAATAAACTTTATAAAACCATTAAACCGATTGATTTGGAAACAACCGACGCTTCAATTAGGAAAACAGGAAGGTTTATAGTTTTGGATACCGCTTTTGAATTTTGCTTTGTCGCGAGTGAAATAATTGCGATAACAAACATAGATTGATTCTCTATACTACTCCAACCGATAAAGCGATTGCTGCACCTAATTATCCTGCACTAACATCATCCGCACTTGCTGAGTCGATGTACACCGATAGCGATGATATCACTCATGCTATCATCAAGGTTTTTCAGTTGCCGGTGAATGTTGAATCTTTATAAAAAGAAAGAGATCTTAGACAAAGAGATGTGTCAATCGATTAGTTTGGACAACTTTTTTTAAAATTAAGGAATCCATGGTGATTAATAAAACACAGAGCGTACTCTTCATATTTCATTCTGCTGGTGTGATATTATCAGTGTTGTGTTTTATTTCAGAATTTCAGAAGCACTATTCATGTGATTCTATCCTGATGAATTAGGGCCTATGAGTGTACTTAACAGTGGTACAGGAATTATTTGTTGAACAGGACTTATTATTTGCACACTATCGTTAATAAATCATCTGCTGATTTTGATCTATGTCTAATGGCGAGAATCAGTGAGATATTCATAAGCCCATATTTTGGCTGGATATTCTCTAGGATATGTTTTTGCGATTTTATACCCTTATCTATATCATTTTTTATTTAATAGAATTTTTGGTATTGAGCTTAAAAGTAGTATAATTTTGGCTCTAATATTATATTCATTTGCCATTTTTGTATTGACGTATGGCGTAATAAATTATATGTTTTGTTTTAGCTTAGCAATTTATTCATATGCAACATATTATTTTTATGTTAATCTCTCTTTTTAAAAAATATTTAAAAAGTGGTAAACATTTTATTTGATTTTTTACCTGTTAAACCTTAACAGTAACTAAGTATTCTTAGTTATTAGTAGTTTTTTCATTCCTCTATACTATACATTTGGTACGCTTTCCAGCGGGATCAGTATAATTAGTATCGTCCTCTAAACACGTTTATAAAAACAGTCATGACTGACAGGAAGTTTATAATTTTGTTAACCATTTATACTAATCTATACTATTAGTAGTACAATTTTAAATTTTTTTTCTCCAGAGGTGAGATAAGAAAATACACATGGACACCTTTAGGAACGTTTTTATATGGTATTGCATATATAATTACTTCACTAGAAGAATCAACTTATTTCACATGTAAGTATTCTGTGATTTTTATTTTATTTTTTCACTTCGACTGTTATGTATGTTTCTCACTAATGATAGAATAAAAACAAAGCAAAAGTTACTGCATTTTCTGCTTCTCTGCGCCAATTTAATGTATTTATTATTTACAAGTTATTTAATTGAAATTACTCCGATCTTATTGGGTGGATCAATAAGAACACATTTTTTTCGTTTACTTTATCCATATTTTATTTCGTTTGTTAGTGATAAATTTCTTTTCCTTGAACATGGTCAACTCGCTATTCGGAAATACTTATTTTTTAGTGTATCATCGTTTGTAGCTGTTTTTTAATAGATTTTATAATTACAGAACAAATTTCTTATAAATTAAAAAAATTGGAAAGTAAAGAAAATTAATAGATAAATCTACTATTATTCTTAGTTCTAATTTCTGTTTTCTTTCTACATCCCGATGAAAAATGGAATTTAAGAATATTAGAGATAATGTTCAGGCATAAAAATATTAATTTGAATCAATATTTACAGATAGAGAATAAATAAGCTCATCCCGAAACGAGTATTAGTAAATTTTCATTTACATGCTACCTTTTCCATAGAAATAAGTCAGGAAAGCATGAAACAAATGTTACTAATATTTTAGTTGATCACTACTTAAGGAAAAATCAATATATTTCAGAAAAAAATAACCAATTTAATCTACGCCATTATGCCAATAGGCCTGAAGTCGACATCTTTACAACCATGGTAAGAAAAAATTTATTCGATGTATAAAGTTTCTGTGACACGCTAGTTTAAATAGTTGCTGAACTATCTAACTCCATTATATACATGTAGACATATAGGATTTTTCCAATAGGATATTTTTTTACAAAACTGAAACCGATGTCCACAACAATATACTAAGTTTTGAAAACATAAAAACTACTCTATAATTATGTGAAAAATTGTTATTTATTCTATTGATCTTTATTTTTTAATGTACAATCTAAGTTCAATACTAAAAAGGTGGTAATTCGATAAGTTGTGATAATTCTTATCATTCTTTGTCGACGCATAGGGAATGCGTATTTAAAAAAATATCCAAGCAATTTGTTAGCATAATAGATTATCTGAGTGAGACAAATATCCATCTGTTTTGAGGATGGTAATGGGGGCAGTGTTAAAAACTTGGCGGGAGTTTAAATGAAAAATGATGCGCGTATTTTTTTCACGGGTCATCGAGGACTTGCTGGCTCAGCGATACTGCGTCGGCTTAAAAAGTAAGGTTATTCCTTACTTATCATTCGAATTCATCAAGAACTTGGCCTTATGGATAAAGAAAAAATATTTGATTTTTTTGAAAATAGTTGTCCAGAGTATATGTTTTTAGAAGAAGAACGTGTTGGAGGTATTAATGACAGTAATTTACACTCCGTTGATTTTATTCGCAATAATTTAGCCATCCAATAGAATATCATTGAAGCATCATTTCTATATAAAATTAAGCGTTTATTATTTTTAGTGAGTCCATGTATTCACTCTAACGGCGCACAACGACCACTTAAAGAAGTATATTTTAATTCGGTAAAATTATAGCCTACGAATCGAGCGTATTCAAACACAAAAATTTCTGGTATTGAGAATTGTTTGGATTATAATCGGCAAAATAATACATAATATTTATGTGCCATGCCTATGAATCTTTTTGGCCTTAATGATAATTATGATTTGGAGAATGGACATGTTTTAGCATATTTAATTAGAAAAATACACGAAGCTAAAGTACAAAAAAGACCCAGTTTTGTATTATGGAGTAGTGGGAAAGCAAGATGAGAATTTTTATATTCAGATGACCTTGCAGAGACCTGCTGCCATCTTATGAATCCCCCGATGAATATTGTTAAATCTGTGTTTGAACAAGATGATCAGCTTCCCGTCGTTAATATAGGAAGTGGTAAAGAAATTAGTATCTATGAGCTTTCATTACTTATTCAAGATATCATTGGATATCAAGGGGATTATTTGGGATCATAGCACAAACCAGATAGTGCATTTACTAAAGTCATGGACGTTAGTTTAATGCAATACCTTGGTTGGTCTGCTGGGAGATAAGCTATTGCAATTGAGGGAATAGAGAAAAATGCGTAAAAAAGCATTTATTACTGCTATTACAGTGCAGGATGGCTCTTATTTAGCAGAACTTTTTTTGAGAAAAGATTATGAAGTACATGGTATGATCAGACGATAATCTTCATTTAATACTCAGCGTCTTTCATATATTTATGAGGAAAGATACAAAGAAAATGCACATTTATTCTTGATATTATGGTGATATCACAGATGGTTTAGTGCTCAATAAGCTTATCAATGAAATAAAACAACATCAAATCATAATTTAGCGGCACAAAGTCATGTGCGTGTTTCCTTTGATACCTCTGTCTATACTTTGGAAACGATTGGACTAGGAACATTAAATACTCTAGAAGCAATTAAAAATGCTGATAATGCAAAAGAAATACGCTTCTATCAAGCTTCAAGTTCAGAAATTTATGGTGATATTAAATCAGTTCCGCAAACAGAGTCCACTCCATTTAATCCTTGTAGCCCTTATGCTTGCGCTAAAGTGTTTGCACATTACCAAACCATTAATTATCGCGAGAGCTACGGGCTTCATGCGTCAACAGGCATTCTTTTCAACTATGAAAGTCCTTGGTGTGGTGAAACGTTTGTTACCCGAAAAATTACCTCTGGGATAGCAAAAATCTAGCCGGACTTAAAAAAAATTTATTTGCGTAATCTAGACGCTAAACGTGATTGGGGATATGCTAAAGATTATGTCGAATGATATGGCTTATGTTGCAATAAGACACTCCTGATGATTATGTGGTTGCAACAGGTGAAACATGGTCTGTTAAGGATCTATTAGAATATTCATTTAGTTTAGTTAATCTTAATTGGCGTGATTATGTTGTAATAGATACAAAAATATTATAGACTTGCCGAAGTTGATTTTTTGTTAGGGGGACCTGAGAAAGAAAAAGAGAAGCTTGGTTGGCAGCCAGATACTTCTTTCCATAAGCTTATCAAAATTATGCTTGAACATGACCTCAAATCTTATGATGTTATCCTGCCGTTGTCAAATGAAAAACAAACAGTTGAAGTTTGTATAGGAAGCTTAAATAATCTGTACTACGGTGAGGAATCTACTATGGTTTCAGAAAGAGCGAGGAAGTTATTGAAGCGTGATATTAATACAGCAGATAGAAAACTTGTACTTGATCTTGCTGTTATAGTTCCAACATTAAATGAATCGGCTGTGATTGCAAGCGTTTTAGAATCTATACGCTATAATCCCCCAGTGTTCGTTACACTGTATTATGTCGCCGATGGGGGAAGCACTGATCGCACGGTTGAAATCGTAAAAAAATGTCTGAATCAGATCCAAATATCATTTTCCTTCATCAAATTAAAAACAGACCTGGTAATCAGAGAAACGCTGGGGTACGAATGGTACTAGAATGGCTAGTGAAAAATACGTCACATACGGTATTTACTGAATTGATTCAGATGATGAATGGTCTGATGGCTGTTTCTTTGTGAAAGTTCGATTTTATTATTGGATCAAAATATTTGTATGGTTTCAGAGTAGTCGGGAGGACGCTTTATCAAAGATCATAAGTTACTGTTACAGTTTTTTAGCAAGGATTTTTTTGCGACGATTAAGAGATTATAGAAACAGTTATCGTTTTTATTCCTATGAAACTGCCAAGTTAATTTTATCAAGAAAGTTTTCTTATTCTTCACCAATTTATTTACTTGAAACTTTGATCATCTGTATGTCAAATGGCCTTAAGATTATTGAGTTACCTTCAACTTATGTAGAAAGGAACATAGGTAACTCTAAAATTATATTTACTGATGTAATTAAGGGCTTTTTATTATGCTGTCTTTGTAGGCTTTAAATATAATTTTTCACGCTATAAAGCGTTTCAATCAAATCAAGGAAATATGACTAGTTATCATCAAATAATGCTCGATAGAATTAACCAAAGCTCCAATCTTATTCCAGTGTTGCATTTAGGTAACTAAGCACTAACAGGAGTTTTCCCTAGTGATGTGACAACAGCAATAACACAAGGGCCGCTGGAATTAGTATGCTGTGAAGATACTGGTGTATTTCAACTGAATCATTCCTATGATCCTGCAGAGATGTATGGGGATAATTATGGTTATCGTTCTAGATTAAATCAGGCAATCATCGATCATTTAGCTAATAAAGTTAATTACCTAGGAAAGAATAGTTACGCTTCAAGATAATGATGTAGTCGTTGATATTGGCAGCAATGGTGCGACTACTTTTAAAGGTATATTCCAATCAAAAAATCAGATGCATTGGTATTGATCCAGCAGGGAAAAAATTTAAGCATCATTATTTTTTTCCGAAGAGGCTTATCACTCTGCTGAAACTAACCCTGTTCGTATTATGACTTCAATTGTGATGTTTTACGATTTAGAATCGCCTATTTCATTTTCAAAACAAGTAGAGTCGATATTGGCTGATGATGGTATTTGGCATTTAGAGCAAAGTTATATGCCATACATGTTGCGACTTAATTTTTACGATACTATTTGTCATGAAAATTTAGAGTATTATTCTTTAAGCACTATCAAAAAGATTTTGGAGATGGCGAATTTTTTCCTAATCGATGTTGTCGCAAATGACATAAATGGTGGGAGCTTTGCTGTCACAGCTGCAAAATCAACTAATAAAACGATCAAATCAAATCAGCTAATAATAGATTGGATGTTAGAACAAGAAGACCGAATGGGTTTAAATGCTATACATCCCTTATGCTGTCTTTAAGGAGCGTGTTGTGCATAAAATCGAACTGAACGAACTAACCAGTTTAATTAGAGCACTAAATTTGGCTGGTAAAAAGGTATTAGGTTATGGTGTGTCAACAAAAGGAAATGTAGTGCTCCAGTTCTGTGGGTTTATTGAAAAAGATATTCCAGCTATTGCTGAAGTCAATCCAGACAAGTTTAATTGTGTTTTACATCGGGGACACATATCGCAATCGTATCTGAATTAGAGGCATGGGCCATGAATCCAGACTATTTTCTGCTATTGCCTTGGCATTTTAAAGAAGGCATACTTCGCAGAGAAAAGCATTATAATAAATAGCGCAAGGCGGTAGATTTATTCTTCCTTTTCCCAGAGGTGAGGATTATTTAGAAAATGAAATCAGCGCAACTTCAGAAAGGCCCTCCAAACCAATCGCCTGGCACGTCTCTTGGTTTAGCGTCTCTTTCTTTCTGTAAAGGTTCAACATTCACCGGCAACTTTAAAACCTCAGCAACAGCTCGAACGATATCATCACTGTAGGTGTACATCGGTGTGGCCAATGTGGGTGACGTTAGGACAGGATAATCAGGCGTAGCCAAACGTTTTGGTGGTGCAAGCAGGCTAGAGAAGCAATCAATGCTTGCTTTTGCAATTATTTCACTTGCAACAGAGCAAAATTCAAAACCAGTATCTAAGACTAATAATCTTCCTGTTTTTCTTATTGAAACATAAATCGTTTCCCAATCAAGAGGCTTAATGGTTCTTAAATCGATCAATTCGCAGTGGATGCCTTGAGCTTTTTTTAAGAATTTCAGGGTATGCAGTGCTTCTATCGTCATGTATGACATAGCAACTACGGTGATATCGGTACCTTCGATGACTTTTCTCGCTTGCCCTAATGGAATATAGCGATAACTGTCTTCGACTTCATTGACATGAATATTATGCAGCCATCGATGTTCAATAAAGATAACTGGGTTATCATCAAAAATGCTGGATAATAGCAAACCATAGGCATCTTCCGCTAACGAAGGCATCACTACTTTTAAACCGGGTATATGCGCAAAGCAGGCTTGTAAACTCTGGCAATGGGTAGGCCCCTGCCCCCAGCCTCTACCCACAATAGCGCGGATAGTTAAGGGGACGGGCATAGTACCGGCAAATAAACTATACCACTTAGCAGCTCCATTGATTATTTGATCCAGCGATAATAAAGCGAAATCTAATCGGCAATGCGATAAAACGGGACGGAATCCATTAATTGCCAACCCGATCCCCACCCCAGTCATGCCATTTTCAGCTGTTGGCATGTCGAAAACTCGGTTTTCGCCAAATTCTTCAAGCAATCGCGTGGTAGTGCCAAAAATACGCGCTGAATCGTTGATACCTAATCCATAGCAAAGTACCAATGGGTCAATCTGCATTGCTTTTCTCAAGGCAGCATTGATTCTATGAATAAATTTTTTCTGACTCAAGTTAGCAGCTCATCCTTTTGTTTATCCAACTGATGTCTTAGCCATTCATTCCGACTATCAGCATATCGATAACGAAATCGGTCTTCAGGAGGGGGGTATGGTGAACTTTCAGCAAAAGTGAACGCTTCATCAATTTCATTTTGGATTTCGTGCCGCCATTTATCGATTTCTTCCGGGGAAATGGTCCTGGCAGTTAATAGTTGAGATTGCAGTAGTGAGAGAGGATCTCGGGCCATCCAATGATCAAATTCAGTTTTCGATCTGTCGGTAAATGTTTCCTCTTCCGGGCCGCAATGCACTTTGAAACGATACGTTTGAAATTCTAAAAACCACACTCCGCCATTTTCCCGCAGATCTTTCATCACCTCACAAACGCTATGAAAGCTTGTCGGAATGTCATTTCCGTCGATATTTTGTGTCTTAGCACCTATTCCTTTTACCATTTCGTGGATGGTTCGATTAGCTGGCTGCCTTAAGTGCAGCGGCGTGTTAACAGAATACAAATTATTTTCGCAAACAAACAAGATCGGTAGACGTTTCAATACTGCAAAATTTAATGATTCATAAACCACACCTTCTTCAACGGCAGCATCCCCTAAGAAGATGGTAGTTATGAGATTGCTTTTTTTAAGTTTTTGTGAGAATGCTAGCCCGACACCGATAGGCACTGTATTAGCTACGATAGCGGTACTGGCGATGAAGCCGACGGAAAGGTCGCTTAAATTCATAGAACCGCCTCTCCCGGCAGTGGCACCCGTAACTTTTCCGTGCAATTCAGCAATGAGGGCTTTGAGATTCCCGCCTTTAGCTAAATAATGAGCATGAGCTCGATGGGTGCTGAGCGTTAAATCAGTATTGTGCAAATTTTCACAAACCATAATAGGAACAGCTTCCTGTCCAATCGAAAGATGGGTTGGACATCGCATTTTCCCGTTGGGATATTGAAGAGCGATTTCTTCCTCAATCATTCGTATCCGCAAGAGCTTGTACAGTAATTCTTTATATCGATTCCAATCTTCCATCCGTATCGAGGCCTCGCTGGTCAAATACTCATTTCCACTGTGGGGGAAGTTTAACTTAAAAATTAAGTTCGCCTCACTATAAATCTATTTAATTTTAAAATCAATAAAAGTGAAAGCTTTATCATTTTGTACGCGCTCAAGGTGGAGTTAATCCATACTAAAATATATTCTCAATATTTGACGAGGTAGCGTCGCTTGGTACATGTATTTAATGTCCTTTTTTATGGGTTATTTTTCATAAAAAATATTCTCGAAGCGCGTGAATTACTTGTACGGGCTTGATCATGCTTTGTTCAGCGAACAAGGTTAATTTCCGATGTAGTTTGATAGAAAAGATATTTTGGAGTAAGGTTCTTGTCAAGTTTCGAATTGTTTCGCGTTTTATTAAATTTAAGAATCTTTTTTTTCTTCGGACATTTCACTTGCTAATGGCGCTTGAAATGCAGCTTTGATGCTGTGGATGCTGTCCTTAAAATGTTCCAATTACGTTCCTTTGAAGTCTGTGTTAGTTGGTTGAGCGTTTACGACAACATCGGGTTCATCTAAAATAAATGACATTTTCGTAGCACGTGGGTCCCACTAAAATCTCATAACCCGATTGCCACTTTGGGTCTACAAAAATTCTTCAGAAGTCATGAAAAATTTTGGAAATAGGTGTTTAATAAAATAATTAGATTTTGGAAATGGATATGTATAGAGGTCTTTGTAATCTACTTGTGAAATCTTTTCTAAGTCCAGTAGCGGTCATCTGCAGAATTTGTTGTATATGATCAGTTGACTACTAATAATCATTGCAACATTGTCATGTGTTTTAAATGCTTCGACTTGCCTGAAAAGTAAGGTACTGCGAGGCCGATAATCGTCATTAGACAAATAAATGAAATATTTCACCCGCATTAATGCGGAAATGAAACGTCGGATATGTGCTCGGTCTCCTTGTATAGATCCTATGTTCACTTTGTTACGAATATTAACGAATACGCTTATCCTTAATAGGCATTGACAACAGCGAGGGTATCATCTGATGAACAATCATCAATGATAATTATCTCAAAACGCTTATTAGTAGTTCAGGATTTTCAATTGAGGTACTATACATAAGTTATCTTTAATTTCGATGAATCTTAAGGCGCGACATCAGGTCAAATGGCTCTTTTTGAGAAGTCAGTTATAATTATATGTCTTTAACATTTCTTTTAAGTCTGAAAAAAACCTATCGTCGTCTACGAAATCACCTTCTTTGAGAACAGACGGGGATTCGAATCTATTTTTAATAGAAATAAAATAACGGTTTAGCGGTGTATCATAAGTAGATGGATTTTTTGAAATCATGTCACAAATTTCGTAGAGAAACTCATTATAATTTAATTTTTTTTGTTTCGTAGAGATGTGTTCATCGATATGTTCATCACTCAGTTCTAAGCAGTGTATATCAGATTCATTATTGCAAGAAGCTATTTGTTGATCAAATGGAATGTTAATCGATAGCAACTGATTTAGAATAGAATTGTCAATTGGATAGTAATCTTTTTGGAATTTATAATTATAATGGTGACAATCTAACAATATAGGGTGATAGTGATAGGCTCTTAGAACAAAGCCATTTGGGGTTTCAAAAAGCAACTGAGCGCGGGAGCTAAAATTTGTATTATTTTCTGATACGATGATTTTTTTAGCCGCTGGATGAAGATTAGTGACTTGAAGCATTGTTAAAACTGAGGCAGGCACCGTTAGTTGAATTCTTTCCTTACCTTTAAAAAATTTTTCAAGCTGCTGAGCAATTTTTTGATAATCTGTTCTGGATGTGCTGATGATTGCTACTTTTTTTCCTTCAATTAAAAAAAATGTATTCGTTAAGAATCTGTCTGACAATACAAAATCTGGCATCATGAATGAAATATAAGATTTATTTTTTACAGCTATTTCGAGCGCTTGAGTTTGTAAAGCCCCTAGAAGGATGTATTTAATATTCGAAACGATACCTGTTATTTTTTTGGAATATAGAAAAGGAAAATATTTAAAATTGGATTTATAAGCTTTTATCAGAGATCGAGGTAATATAATAAATTCTATATTGGCGTAGTTTTTAACATACTTTATTATCGGTGAGAGCGAAAGATTGTTTTTTGTATCAATATCACAATGAACGAGTACAATTGTCTTATACTTTTTTGAAATGGAAGGCAAATTTCCTTCAGCGAGTAACGATGGAATCAAGTAGGTTTTAACTTTTTCAGCATATGCTTTCCCCCAGCAACAGAAATGAATAATGTAGGCGTTATTTATTTTTAAGGTAAGCAGATTTTTATCCGTTATTAATAAATAACGATACAGTTTAATAAAAAATTTAACTATAGACGGACGAAAAAATTTATATTTGCTTTTTAGAAAGGATATTCCTGACGCTAAAGAATTTTCTTTAACTATCTGAGGAACTTTATCTAAGGCATAAATACCGAGTAGATATTTGATCCCAGAATAAAAGAAAATTCTTATGTATTTTGCAGTCTTAATTAAGTATTTTTTTGATAATTTATGCATTTATTTGAGTTTGCGATAAAGTCACGCTATATATAATGTTTCTCAAGATAAAATTCCCTAAATTTTTTGATAGTATAGTTAATTTCCTCCTCCGTTAAATAAGGATGTGCGGGGAGAGTTATCACTGCTTCTCCATGTTTTTCTGCCATAGGAAAATCACCTTGTTGATAACCCAAGCTTTTAGCAGCGGGTTGGAGATGCATTGCAATCGGGTAGTGTACCTTTACTTCAATGCCGTTGTCTTTCAAGTATTGAAATAATTGATCGCGATATTTTACTCGCAGTACATAAATATGGAAAACATGGTAAACGCCTTCGCGACGTACCGGTACGTCTATGAATTCTGATAAATCAACAAATGATTGATCATATAAGTTCGCAATGCTTCGGCGTTTTTCGGTAATTGTTTCAAGCTGATTCATCAGCCGATTCGCAATAACTGCCTGAATCGTATCCATGCGGCAATTAATACCATATTCGACACAAACATCACGATTAATTAGGCCGTGATTTCGATAAAGTCTTAGCTTTTCTGCATATTCATCGGAGTGCGTGATAATCACTCCCGCATCGGACCAGACATTCAGGTTTTTAAGGGGGTGTAAACTAAAACAAGCAAATTGTCCCCAGCTTCCTACGAATTTATCATTAATTCGTCCCAAAATTGTTTGGCAGGCATCTTCAACGATATAAAGATTGTGCTTTTCAGCAATCTTTGCAAGGGCTGTCATATCGGCAATATTGCCTGTGTAATGAACTGGCATAATCGCTTTGGTTTTAGCCGTAATCGCTGCTTCAATTTTTTCAGGATCAATCACATAACCATTTTCACTGTCAACCAATACAGGCGCAGCGCCTGCCTGGACAATAGCGCCTACGGATGCAATAAAAGTGTTCGCACAAGTGATGACTTCATCACCCGCACCAATATTTAGCATCTTAAAAGACATCGCTAATGCGTCAGTGCCTGTGGCAACGCCGATGGCGTGTGGTACGTTGTGCAATGTAGCAAATCGTTTCTCAAATTTTTCTAATTCTGCGCCTAATGTAAAGTCAGCAGTTTTGATGAATTTACGAAGGTCATTGAGATAAGGTTCAATATCGGCAAACTGACGTTCTAAATAAGAATAGGGTACACGCATTACATACTCCTTCTTTTCATTATGTGTCACACTCGTGAAAGTGAGTGTGAGGAGTGATTTTCTTTCTTCTCTACGATGATGGGTGAAGAATAAAACGTTTTAATTTCGTTGATAATATAATTTTGTTGTTTGAGACTAAGTTCTGGATAAATGGGTAATGACAGGGTGTGTTGGGAGGTTTTCTCCATATTCGGGAAGTCTTTTGGGCTACATTGTAAAGTTTTTATCGCAATAGGCTGCCTATAGATAGGCACTTGATAGTGAATGTGAGTTTCAATCCCTTGGGTTTGTAAATATTCTTTTAACTCATTCCTTTTTTCTGCCTTTGTAATATAGGTATGAAAAACGGAATGATATTCGTCATTTGAGATAGGTGGTGTTACAATTTGCGGTATATCCTTTAATTGTTCTGAATAATGAGTAGCAATTTCAATCCGTCGTTTTGTCCATTTTTCGAAGTGCTTGAATTTTATATTCAAAATAGCTGCTTGGATAGTATCTAGACGAGAATTGCTGCTCCAATAATAGCAGGAACCGTCGTTAGAGAGTCCATTTTGTCGGAGAGCGTGAATACGATCGTTAAGCATTGGGTCATCAGTAATAATGATACCGCCGTCTCCGCAGGCGTTTAATGTTTTGTAAGGGTGTAAGCTAAAACAACCTATCTTAGCGAACGTTCCCACTAATTGGCCTTTATATTTTGCTGAAACCGCTTGCGCGCAATCCTCAATAATCTCTAAATTATATTTTTGCGCAAGCCGGCAAATACGTTCCATATTGCAAGGTCTGCCTGTCCAATGCACTACCAATATTGCTTTTGTTTTTTCAGTGATCTGTTTTTCAATTTGATTGACATCGATGTTATCATCAGTTCCGATGTCAACCATCACTGGTGTAGCGCCAACCAACGCAATACTGCTTACTGTGGTGATAAACGTATTGGCTGTGGTGATTACTTCGTCGCCTTCGCCAATTTTTAAAGCTCGTAATGAAAGAATAAGTGCATCAGTACCCGAATTAACGCCGATAGCGAATGATTTCTTATGATAATCAGCGAATTTTTTTTCAAATTCGACAACAGGGTTGCCTAAAATAAAATGAGCTGTTTGAAAGGTTTCTTCAAGTGAAGTAAATATTTCTGGGAGCAATCTAGTGTGTTGTTTATCAAGGGCTGAGAATGGTACGTTCATGTGCAGATCCTCCAAACAGCTCTCACATTATAGTATTAGTGGATTGTTTTTGTCGATTGTTTTTATTCTCTAATAACGCATACATTGAGTCGAATTCCCTAGAAATGATTTCCTCTTCATCATCCTTCCACACCCAGCGTTGAAACTGATTAGCAAAAGGAGGTGTTTGGTTGAGACGGAAACCGATTTTTAGCATGTTTTCTAAAGTGGCTGCGGACTGTTCTTTTACGATCATTTTAAAAGTGACATAACGGGTGTGTGCATTTAACCAACACAATGACATCGGGCCGTTGTTAACGCCTAGGTTTAAATACGCTAATTCATAGAGAGCGGCGCGTAGCCCCATGTTCCAACAAGCGGCTTCGAAGTACGTAAATTCTTGGAGTGGTTTGGGTGGACTGTGGGAGGCTTTTTCTGTGTCAGGGACAATAACGACAAAAAATTCTTTTTTATTGAGTTTCTTAGCGAATGCTGCCCAGGCGGTTATATTACTGTTTCGTTCTGGCGTGTAATCGTATTGTCGCAAAGTGATAACAATCACTTTGCGATGATTGGCGCGCTGTTCCAACCATTCGGAAACATAAGTCCGTGCTTTGGCAGTAGCGCGAAATGACATGAAATTCTTGTATTTCAGGCCATCCTTTGTTTGATGTGTGGTAGGAAAAGTGACGCTGTAATTGTTTGGATAGAGGTATCGCGCTTCTTTTTTTATCATTAAAGCTTCTTCTCGTGAAGCACAAAAATAAAGACTAGGTTGATTAGCCAGCAGCATTGGCGTTGGTAATAGAATGGAATAAATGCGCCACCAGCGGGCAACATCGTTGACGATCGTTTGGTATTCGGAGTCTTCTTTTCTTAAGCCTTGTGATAACCCGGGTACGATGATAATTTTTAGCTGTAATAGCCGATGTTCTTTACGCCTTGCTTCTGCAATTGCCAACGCCCAGCAAAAATTGTAAGTAATGGGCTCTACTTCGAGATCGTAAAAAAAGTATAGTGTATCAGCGTGGCTTTTTTTTGAGCGCCGATAATTAATAATATCCATGAATTTACACAGAAGTGGATAAATAGCGAACTTAAAGGGCTTTAGGTACTTCCCTGTTTTCGTCACAGGCTGTAAGATTTCACGCAGCACTCGCCGCATGAACCATCGCCAACCTTGTGCCTTGATTTTTTCCCTAATGGCGATCATCTTTTTACTTCGACTTATAAGTTTATACAAAAAAATGTAGATTACTATATCTTAGATTAAAGATGCAAGAATTCCTAAATATTGCAGTAAGCATCTATTTGGTTGATTTTATTGAAAATAATTGCGAAAATAAAATGAAAAACGAAACCTAGGGAATCATTTAGTGATAAATGATGGTCAAACTCTTTTAGAGTGTATCATAAAAATGATTTATGATGAGAAACTTAATAATGAGATGAGAAACTTAATAATGAATACACAGGGTTTTGAAAAGAACGTCAAGTCATTTTATGAGGATTCTCTGCGCATTTTTCCCAAATAAAAATATTACTTGAAGCAATCAATCAATATAAACAATAATTGCCTGAACTTATGTAGATGGTGGGTTAGCATTTTTTGCACTCTTTTTTCTATGTCAGAACTCCAAGGTTATTCAACAACAATAAGTACGATAAAAGCCTATTGCAGAATTTTATATTTGACTTTGCGCAGTTTGCTAAACAGCTATTATCCTTTGATATACTTTTTAGGCATATTGCGCGTACTATCGATATTTTGCATTTAATGCTATTAAACGTCTAAAAGGTATTTTTAGCGAGAATAATCAGGAGTTTGTTGCACGGTTCATTATTTTTGTTTCTGAATTTTTATTCGCTATAACGAATATCATTACTGATCATGCACGCATAAATAAAAAATCTGTTAGATTTTAGAAGAAAAAATTCTAAATACACTTTTATTATATGGGTAATTATGGGAAATCCTTTAGATGTTCTTTTTTCAATGCTTAATCAAATTGATATTCTTGAATATGATAGAGATCATCGATTTACAGCTTATTGCGCTTATTATGTTGAAAATTATATGCAAGAAGCCCTCAAGAATATAAATGATTTAAAATATAAGGATCTTTGTTACCGGACTGAGAAAAAATTAAGAGAGTTTTGTGATTTTATTGGGATTATTGTTTCAGACGAGTTTATTAAAAAATGGAAAGAAAAGTCGCATTTCAAACAACTAACTAATGCTCCTGTTTTGTTACTTCAGAAGTAGAAAACGTAATACGTGCAATATTAGCGTCGCAATTTTCGCGCGAAAAACCTGAACCATGAGAGAGGTTTTTTCGAAAAACGTTTCCATCTGTAAAGAGTGATTTTACGCTCATGCATTTCTTGCAATTTGGAAATTAGTGCTTTTGAGATGGTAGATTTTTCGGCTCCCTACAATCCGGTTAGGAACAGATTTATATCCTGCTTGTTTTAGGAGGAAAATATTTTCGCAATTCAGCAATAATTTCAGGATAGGAAAACCATTCTGGAATCTCGAGTCCCTCTCGCAGATGCCGACGAATTTCTGTCCCAGATATTTTTAAAATTGTTTCATTTTGTTGTATCTGGGTTACTGGAATGTATTTCTGCTTCGCTTGGCTATAACCATCTCGTGAAAAGGAACAATTTGAATACCTGCTTCCTTTTGGTATTTTTGTACCAATTCCTGTGCTGCATAGGCTCATAAAAAGGTTTTCCTCGATGGTCAATACCAGAGCTTACATGATCGCGCCCAATGATAAAGTGCGTACATCTGTAGTTTTTAGTTAATATATGCCAGAGCGCTTCACGCGGCCTTACCATACGCATTGCCAGTGGCAAAAAATTTAGAAATGTTATTCTGGAAGGCATAATAGGAGAGCATTATGTCGTAACAACACGCACGCGTGATATAATCCACATCACCAAGCTTAGTTATTCCAATTACAGGCTGAATCAACAAATTTGCATCGCATATTTCTGCAGCGTACCGTCTTAATTCAAAATGGGCACAATGCATGGGATTTCTTGTTTGAAAACCAACTAAATTTCTATGTAATCCTTTTAAGTTATCTTTCAGCTGTTGGGGAGAAAGTCGATTTGGAATGAAATCGTAATGTTTAGGGGCGTTAATTTTTGTCAATTTTCCATTCAAATAAAAAGAACCCTTATGACGTAAAAGCTGTTTCACTCCGGGATGTGTGCTTCATCAAGTGTACCAAATACACAGTGAGCTTTTTGTATTTATCCGGTTCCCATATTTCTTCAACTTCCAGAATTTCCAATAAACTACCTTGGTCATCACTTAAAGCAAGGGGTTCAACAATAATCAACTTTGTTGCAAATTCGCTTTTCACATCCAACGTGATTGGGATAGACTATAAACTCCCATCAACAATACGCAATAATAGTCCACTTCTGACAAGAAGTCGTTCAGTTGTCAAAAACCACCATTAAAAAAGCATTTCGAGATCGCAAAGTTGGCGCGAGCTCAAAATCAATGAACATATGGTGGGAAATTGTCCTTATAATCCTTTACTATTATCAGGTAGCCTACAAATGGATATCCCCTACTGCCAAAAGCCAAGAATTTGGGATAAAAAATGCAATTTATTGCAAGATAATGATTTTCCGGTTTCAATGAGAATTTTCCTCCCGCTTGTTCTAAAACGCATTGCGTTGAAGCCGTATCCCACCCTTTAGTAGGACCTAATCCAGGATAGATGTGTACTTCCCCTTCTGCTAGCAGCATATCTTTAAGCTACTGCCCATGCTGATACACTCGCAAGGACCAATTTTATCAATAAATTTTTGTATGCCATCAAGTCCGGTGGCGATTTATTATGACTTTGATAGGTTGATTCAAGTCCTTTTCTCTCCGGGGCCAATTATAATTGTCGGGCTGGTTGTTCTCCAACTTGCTTGAAGGCGCCAGCTGCTTCACTTGTATAATAACAAGTGTCAGTTATAGGAAGAAACGCTACCCCGAGTAACTACTTTCGCATTTTTTCTTAAGGCTATTTTAACAGCAGATTCGCCATTAGGTTTAATAAAATCTTTGATTCCGTCAAAGGATCAACCAACTAAAAATAAGAGTTTAGAAGGGTGTTAGAATAAATTTCAAAATCTAACTCTTCGGAAATGATGGGAATCTTCGAGGTTAAATTAGGGAGTTGCTCTGAAATAAAATCATGCGTCAATCAATCAGCGTTTCTTAACGGGGAAGCATCGTTTTTCTTTGTCACTAAGAAGAGGGCTCACTATAGATACTAAGAATCTTTTTTGCAGAAAACTTGATTATTTCAATCACAGATGTCAACATCTTTTGACTATGAATGAAGGTTTCCATCTTTAATCATTCTCCAGTTGTTTCAATACGATTATTAGCAATTTCGATTCGTAAATAAATAGCAATAGAAATTAGCCGGAAAAGGTGCTTGTTGCACGATGAATAAAGAGTTGATACCTTTAGGTCTGTTAAAAAATGGATAACCGTTATGGAAGGTAAGAAAATACTCATTACAGGTGCTGGCTCCGGCTTGGGAAAAGCATTAAGTTTGTGGTTGTCTAAATTGAGAGCAGACTTGTACTTGTTATCTCAATCAAAACAAGAACTTGAGGATTTACAAGCGGAGCTCAAGTCCACTACTAAAATCTGCGCAATAGATTTTTCTGATGAAACAGCCTTAGACAAAGTACTACTTCAATTACTAGAAATAGACTTTATACCGAATGTTATTATTCATTGTGCTGGCGGGGGATTCAAAATGCATGATCCGCTTTTAGCTAGACAAGAGTTTTGTAAATTAGTTGATATTAATTTGTTCTCAGGCGTTCAAATAAACAACAAACTGATACCTAAAATGGTGGACCGTCAGAGCGGTGTGATTATTCATGTGGGCTCAACGGCTGATTCTGCGGCACACGGATCAGTAGCATATAACACGGCTAAAGCAGCTTTGGCTGCTTATGTCAGAAGTTTAGGGAAAGCACTAGCTGCTAGTGGGGTTGTGATGACAGGGATCTCTCCTGGCAGTTTTATAGCAAAGGATAATAATATGTTCCGATTTAAAAATGATAAGCCTGTTGAATTTGAGAACTACGTTGCAGCGCTGCCATCAAAACGAATGACCGATGTCGCAGAATTTTTTTCCATTGTAGAAGTCTTATGTAATCAAAAAACTCCATTGTTGAGCGGCTGCATGCTACCCCTCGATGCAGGCGAGGGCATGGGTTATACACCCGCTTAGGATAGAAAATGAATGACGTTACTGATCAGTTAGTACAAAATTTAGCTGAACCGATAATAATTATCGATAAGAAACGCTTATCTATTTTTATTGGTGCGCAGGATTATTTCAAAGGTTTTAAAAAATGGAATCTCTGGCTTTATATGGCCTATGCGGAAATACGCAGGCGCTACAAACGAACCCTTATAGGGCCCTTTTGGGCGACTTTGAGCATTGCGATTTTTATAGGAAGCATGGGTTTCTTGTTGTCTACTTTGTGGCACCGTGAAATCAGCAGTTATTTGCCTTTTTTCGCTTCTGGTTATGTAGTATGGATTTTTTTTTCAACAACGCTCTCTGAATCGTGTACGACATTTATTGCCAGTGAGAGTTGCATGAAGCAAATTGCTTTACCTTATAGCTTTTATGCTTTTTTGGTTGTATCACGTAACGTAATGGTTTTTTTTCATCACTTTGTTGTTTTCCTTACGGTTGCATTAATTTTCCATCTTCATATTACTCATAATACTTGGTTGGTTATTCCAGGCTTCGCTTTATTGATTTTAAACTGTAGTTGTATTGCAATTGCACTTGGATTAGTTTGTGCACGGATGCGCGATATTCAACAAATCGTGACGAGTATTTTGCAGATTGCAATGTTTATTACGCCAATATTTTGGTCAGAATCTCAATTAGGTCATGGTAAAATCGCTTTATTAATTGTTAATCTTAATCCAATTTATCATTTCATTAGTGTGGTTCGCTATCCTTTAATGGGTGAGCCTACAAGTCTCGTTAGCTGGATAGCAAATATTTTAATTCTTGTGGTTGGTTGGACATTTACGATGATTTATTTAGGGCGAAATTATAATAAATTGATTTATTGGTTATAGGAAAAATCGATGCAAAATTATATTGAGTTGCAAAACGTATCTATTGAAATTCCTGTTTTTGACGCTAACCGGAGTTTCCGTCGATCTTTAGCAAATCGTTTAGGTGGAGAAATTAATCGTAATGAGAAAAAGAAAGTTTATATAACTGCTTTACATGATATTTCATTTTCTTTAAAGAAAGGTGACCGTCTTGGTTTAGTTGGCCATAACGGCGCTGGTAAAACAACCTTGTTGAGATTGTTGGCGCATATTTATCGACCGACTAAAGGTCAATATATTTGTCGAGGGCGGATAACTTCATTATTCAGTATTAATTTAGGTATAGATATGGATGACACAGGTCTTGAAAATATTCACACCATTGGCATGTTCTTGGGAATGACAAAGCAGGAGCTTAAAAAAAAGCAAGATGAAATTATTGAGTTTAGTGAATTGGATGATTTTATTCATTTGCCTTTACGGACTTACTCTTCAGGTATGTTAGCTCGACTGAGTTTTGCTCTAGCAACAGCACTTGAGCCTGATATTTTATTAGTGGATGAAGGTATTGGTGCAGGTGATGCAAATTTTTCGATAAAAGCTAAAAATCGTCTAAACGATTTTTATAAGAACATTAACACTCTTGTTTTGGCATCTCATTCCAATCAACTAATTAAAAAATTGTGTAATAAAGCGATATTATTGGAGCATGCTAGTGTCAAAGCCTTCGGCGATGTTGATGAAATTATTTCCGTTTATCAAGGCAAGTTGTCCTTAAAAAAATGAATTCTCTTTCTTTGTCTCATAGGATTCTTAGTAGGCCTAAAGTACCCAACAATAAAAACGAGTAATTCGCTGTCACGAATGTTAAATTATTCAGTTTATTTGGCGTTTCCTTTACGAATGAATCCCGTACTTTTTTCTAGGGGCGGCGGTACATCATCCTTTAACAGAATTTTTATGAATCCGGTCTGCTTGATAAGCCATAACGACGCTTGTCTCCAAAGTGTCGATTTGTGTGCTGTCTATTTGAATATAACGGAAGTGAAACAATTAATTGAAGTATTATTGAGATTCTAATTCGATACGAATTTTTTTACGCTACAAACTGGTATCGACGCTTAGAAAAATGAAAATTTGTATTTCTTAAGAATGGGGATGGGTCGAATGAAAAGGCGTCACCCATGTGGGATACCTTTAAAAAAAGTCAGATGATCATTTATCAAAAACATCGGAATAAGAAAAAATTGGACGCATTGAAATAGATAACAATTTCATTGAGAATGCGATTCCTCCTTTCGCTTAGAATGAAAAAATTAGCTCTTTGCGAGCAGTCCTGCTAGTGTTAACCTCTAGCGGTGCGAATAACAAAGACTTTGCTGTTCCAGGAGTTGTAGTTGGCTTAAAAATGTGGTTTCTCCTTCTTTGGGCAGCCAAATCGAGGTTGTCAATAAAATTTTTCATGCGTAGGCCCTGTAATATCCTGTAAAATCATGCTTGACCTCAAAGCACAGTTACGTAATTATTAAGCCTTAATTAGGGCCGTTAGCTCAGTCGGTAGAGCAGCTGACTCTTAATCAGCAGGTCCAGAGTTCGAGTCTCTGACGGCCCATCATCAAATTAATAACTTACAATAATACTATGGTTATTTACAGCGAGTCAGAGAAATCGGTGAATGGGGACCCTGGATTCGATTTTTTTAAAAGGCGTGATTGAGACTGAAAAAAATATTATCCAGCTTTTTGTAGAAGATCGGCAGAAAATAGAAAACTTAGGCCGACCAGCTGCATATCCACTCTTAGTTCATCATTATTTAAAAAATATTCGTCACCAATATTAGAAAAATCGTAGAGCATTGCAACATTACTATTCCTACAGCGACGAAATTGATTAAGCATTTAGAAGTACTTAGTATTGCCAAAGAAATTATGGACAAAGAACGCCATAAAATTTGTACCTACCAAGGTTATTTAGACATTCTAAATGAGGGAATTGGCGATTTTTAATGTGGATATATCATTATAAATGCTGATCCATTTCACGAATGTGGTTTTATTATCTTTTTCGGTAACGTAAATAATGAGGCTCCCAGGTTTGTTGATCGAGCAGTATTTCTACTTGATCGAGAGGAAGTTTAGCGAGGCCTTCTTCAATAGCGGTTTTTGCAACAGCAATGGCTACTTGGCGGGAGGCTTCTTGGGCTTGAGTGATGCTGGGCAATAAGCGGTGTGTGGATTCGTTTTCGTATCGACTGAGGGCTTGACTAGCGCTCGACAGCATATTGTCACTAACGCGATTGGCTTTAACTGCGATAGCGCCAAGACCGATGCCGGGAAAAGCTAAATAGTTATTGCATTGATTCACGGGAAATATTTGATTGTTGAAAATAATATCCTCAAAAGGGCTACCAGTGGCAATTAAAGCTTTACCATGGCTCCATCGATGCAAGTCAGCCGGTTCGGCCTCGCTGTGATCGGTAGGGTTGGATAAAGGAAAAATAATAGGTTTTTCAACGTGTTTTGCCATCGCTTTTACAATGGTTTGATGAAAGGCATGGCTTTGAGCGGAAGCACCAATTAAAATAGTGGGTCTTATATTTTCGATGATTTCAAGCAAGGAAATTTGTTGTAGATTTTTGATTTTCCAAGAAGCTATTTCTCCTTTTTTACGAAGGTACGGTTGCTGAGCAGGAGTTACTTCTTCGCTATACTCCGTTAATAAGCCATTTCGATCGATTAACCAAAATGGATTTCTGGCTTCTTTTTCTGATAAACCGTTTTGAGATAAGGCGCGAAATAGCGTATCGGTTATTCCCATTCCTGCTGTGCCAGCACCAAAAACGGCGATACGCTGTTCTGGCAAGGTTGAGCGGGTGATTTTTAATGCGGCCAAGATAGCTGCGAGAGCCACGCAGCCGGTGCCCTGAATATCATCGTTAAAACTGCAAGTGATTCCACGGTACTTAATTAAATTATGATAAGCGTTCGTGCGTCCGAAGTCTTCCCAATGTAAAAAAACCTGGGGAAACGTAGTTTGGATGGCTTCAATGAATTTTTCGATAAATTCCGCATATTCATTGCCGGATAAACGCGGATGACGCCAGCCTAAGTAAAGAGGGTCGTTTAATAATTCTTCATTATTAGTGCCTGCATCTAGCAAGATCGGCAAAGTCCGAATGGGGTTAATGCCACCGATGGCGGTATAAACCATGAGTTTCGCCACAGGAATCGCCATCGCGCCGACCCCTTGATCACCAATGCCTAGTACGCCTTCACCATCGCTGACGACGATAAGGTCGATGATGGGGTGAGAACGGTTATTAAGAATTTTTTTAATTTGGTTTCGGTCTTCGTAAGAAATATAAAGACCGCGGGGATGCATGAATCTTTTATTGAAAGCGCGCACAGCGTTGCCGACAATAGGTGTGTAAATGGTGGGAAGCATTTCTTGGAGGTGATCTTTCATTAACCGATGAAACAAAACCTGATTGGTATCTAAGAGATGATTGAGATAGAAATTACGATTAAACTGCATATCAAATGATTTATATTGTAAGTAGGCGCGAGCCACTTGATCGTCTAGCGTTTCGACTCTGTTCGGTAGTTTCCCTCTTAATCCAAAAGTGTCACGTTCTTCTTCGGTGAACGCCGTTCCTTTATTTAACTGAGGGATAGTTAATAAGGCCTTACCAGTGATGCTGGTTTCAAGATACGGTTTGTTGTTTCTGTCGATTTTGAAGGTAATGTCTAGCATATTAAGTCTTTTCTTTATCTTCGTTATTAATCCCATTTAAAGTTACTAATTTTTTTTGCTAATTCTGCGGCGAAACCAGTGTAATTGCCAGGGGTCAGAGATTTTAAATGATTTTTAACTTCGGTGGGAAGCGATAATTGTTCGATAAACTTGGTTAGCCAATTTTTATCAATTTTTTTATCCCGAGTCAGGTCTTTCAGTTGTTCATAAGCTCCGGGGATGCCATATCGACGCATTACTGTTTGTAAAGCTTCTGCCAGCACTTCCCAATGTGCTTCGAGATCGTCCCGAATGCGCTGTTCGTTCGCACTTATTTTATCTAACCCTTTGAGAAGTGACTCATAAGCGATAAGCGCATAACCGAATATACAACCTAAGTTTCGCATTACGGTGGAATCGGTTAAATCGCGTTGCCATCGAGAAATGGGTAGTTTGTTGATGAGGTGGTTCGCTAAGGCGTTAGCAAGACCTAAATTCCCTTCCGCATTTTCGAAATCGATCGGGTTTACTTTGTGCGGCATGGTAGAAGAACCCACTTCATTTTTTTTCGCTTTTTGAAAAAAATAACCCAGACTAATATAACTCCAAATATCCTGACAGCAATCGATAAGGATCGTATTTAAACGGACCAGCGATTGTAAGAATTCACTAAGTCGATCATGAGGTTCGATTTGCGTTGTGTATTCGTTGGCTTCTAGGCCGAGTGATTGAATAAAACGTTTGCTGAACGTCGGCCAATCAAAAGTTGGATACGCTGCTTGGTGCGCGTTAAAATTACCGACAGCACCGTTCATTTTGCCTAATAATTTAAGGTGGGTGAGACTATGATATAGAGCATGAATACGCGCAATAATATTTGCTAATTCTTTCCCTAAGGTGGTCGGCGTTGCCGGTTGACCGTGAGTGCGACTTAATAAAGGAAGTTCAGCATATTTTTCCGCTAACGTTTGTAATCGCATTCCAATATTTTTTACGATGGGAATAAGCGCGATTTCACATGCTTTGTTAATCATCAGTGAATAGGAAAGATTATTAATGTCTTCAGAAGTGCATCCGAAATGAATAAAACCGATGAGAGGCGCGAGGTTTTTTTCTTTTTCCAATTTTTTTTGTAAATAATATTCGACGGCTTTAACATCGTGGTTGGTGGTTGCTTCAATTGTTTTGACTGCCTCGGCGGCTTGTAAATCAAAGTGATTAATAATCTCTTCTAGCTTTTTAATATCCGAGTCATTTAAAGAAAGAATTTCAGTTAGCGCTTTTTCTTGTGATAAAAAAAGCAGCCATTTGATCTCGACTATCACCCGATAGCGAATTAGGCCATATTCGCTGAGAATGGGCCGCAATGCCTCTACCTTGTTTTGATAGCGACCGTCGAGTGGCGATAATGCAGTTAGTGGCGATAGTTTCATAGTGAAAAATAATACACGAGACGTTTGGAGAAATCATCCAATTGAAGTTGTTTGGGTTTTTAGATAGTATTCTCCCTCTTTATAGGCTACTACTACTAAAGGAACCGCGTAATGAAATTTATCGACTTAAATGAGCAATACCTGAAGATAAAACAAGCGGTTGATAGAAGAATGCAAGCGGTGCTGGACCACAGTCAATTCATTATGGGACCGGAAGTGAAAGAGTTGGAGACCCGGTTGGCTGAGTGGGTGGGGGTTCGTCACTGTATCACGGTTTCTAGCGGGACGATGGCTTTGTTGATTGCCTTGATGGCCTTAGGCGTAGGGCCGGGGGATGAGGTTATCACCTCTTCCTTTAGTTTTTTTGCGACGGCTGAAACGATTGTTTTTTTGGGTGCTACACCCGTTTTCGTTGATATCGACCCTGAAACCTACAATATAGATGTTTCACGTATCGAAGCGGTGATTACTGATCGAACAAAGGTGATTGTGGCAGTGAGTTTGTATGGCCAGTGTGCCGATTTAGTGGCGATTAATGCCATTGCTGAATGCCATGGTTTGCCTGTGATTGAAGATGGAGCTCAGAGCTTAGGTGCGACCCATCATGGTCGCCAGTCTTGTGGTTTCACTAGCATCGGCTGTACGAGTTTTTTTCCTTCTAAGCCGTTAGGTTGCTATGGAGACGGGGGGGCTTGTTTTACGAATGATGACGAACTGGCGCAAAGGATGCATTTGATTCGTAACCACGGCCAAGAGAAACGCTATCATCATGTTCGGGTCGGCTTGAACGCGCGGTTCAATACCTTGCAGGCGGCTGTTTTGTTGGCAAAACTGGAATTATTTGCTGATGAGTTAGAGCAGCGACAGCGGGTGGCTGAGTGGTATTCTGAAATTTTAGGGGCAGATTTTGTTACCCCTTATATTGCTCCAAATAACGTGAGTGCATTTGCCCAATACACCCTCCGTGTTGAACAAAGAGAGAGCGTTCAAGCTGCTTTGACGGAAGCTGGCATTCCAACAGCCATTCATTATCCGAAGTCGTTGCATGAACAGCCTGCGCTACAAGCTTATTTGCAAACCTATGACAATTACCCGCAAGCGCAAACAGCCAGTGAGCAAGTATTGAGTTTACCTTTTCATCCCTATTTGGCAAAAGAGACAGTAAGAAACGTTTGTGACGAATTATTAAGCATTGTGAGCTGTAAGAGTGTCAACGGATAGCGATTGGTATCTTATTTATACGAAACCTCGCCAAGAAAGAATAGCCAAGGAAAATTTAGAGCGTCAAGGTTATAGAATTTATTTGCCATTTATCCAAGTTAATAGACGGCGATCCAAGTGTTACCAGCTGGTTACAGAGCCTTTATTTCCTCGTTATCTTTTTATTTTTCTAAATATCGATAAGGATAATTGGGGTCCTATATGTTCAACGCGCGGTGTTTCTGCATTGGTTCGTTTTGGCGGTATTCCTGCAAAAGTAGCTCCAGACTTCGTTCAATTTTTAAAAAACAATGAAACTTTAGCGGGCGCGCCCGCTAAAGTTTCTCTTTTCCAAAAAGGGCAACGTGTTCAAATAATCGACGGCATTATGGCGGGTTATGAGGGAATTTTTGAAATGCACTCGGGCGCTAAACGAGTCACCTTGCTATTGAACATGCTTGGTAAAGTAACCCGTGTTGAAGTGCCATTGGATTCTGTGACAGGAGGTTGATAATCTTGGTAAGTCAAGATATAGTGTTCGTGCTATGAACGCTCATGATAAGGATATGGAAATTACGCTACCGATTCTTCAATCGATTGAACAGAAAAGCAATATTACGCAACGGGCTTTGTCTAAAAAATTAGGTCTTTCATTAGGTTTGACGAATGCGTATTTAATATATTGTATCAATAAAGGATTAATAAAAATCGAACAAATTCCAGCCAATCGTTATTTATATTATTTAGCGCCGAAAGGTTTTGTAAAGAAAATGCGTCTTACTGCGCAATACCTTTCCCGATCTTTTTATTTTTATCGTAAAACCGGTTAAGCATGTCTTCAATTATTCAATCAATGCCGCCTTAATCATCAAAAAGAAGTTGTGCTGTGTGGTGTTTCTGATTTGGCTGAAGTCGCGCTTTTACAAGTGGCTCGCGCCGAAACGAAGGTATTGGGAATTTATGATCTTCACTACGAGGGCGATGCTTATTTGAAGCATGTGGTTTGGCATTCCCGCGAGAGATTACCCTTAGAAGCAGTTTTTCTTGTTACTGCTTTTGAAGTGCCACAGTAATATGGTTAAAGATATTCAACAAGTGGTAGCATCCCATCGGGTGTCGGTACCGAATATATTGTTGACATAGTTGCGTGTGTAAATCGCCCAATGCGGAAAAATATCCGTAGGGCGGTAGCGTACTTAATCCAAAAGCACTTAACCAAAACTGGAGTAAAAAATGCAAGATTGACCAAAGATTGTTGTTTTGGGAGTATAGGGTATTGGGGAAAGAATTTAATTCGCAATTTCGCAAAATTGGGTGCTTTAGCTGGTATCTGTGAAGTTAATTCAAGAAGTCGGTATTAAGTGTGCTGAAGAAGAACATAATATCCCTATTCTTTCATGGAAAGAAGCGTTAGTTAATCCCTCGTATCACCCTGTAGTGATCGCCACACCAGCAAAAGAGCATGCAAAACTTGCTTGGCAGGCTTTAGAAGCTAACAAAGATGTATTTCTTGAGAAACCTTTAGCATTACAAGTGGATGATGCAAAAAAGTAGGTCAACTCGCATTGGCGCATCATCGCATTTTAATGGTTGGTCATTTGCTGCAATATCACCCTGCTTTTACAGCGTAAAAATCGTTGGTGCACGAAAGGAAACTGGGGAGGTTGCAATACCTTTATTCTAATCGCTTAAACTTAGGGAAAATACGACGAGAAGAAGATATTTTATGGAGTTTTTCACCACACGATATTTCCATGATTTTAAGCTTAGTAAACGAAAAACTGAGTGTCGTAAAAGCAATTGGCGGATGTTTTTTGCATAAATCCATCGCAGATGTGACAACGATGCACCTTGAATTTTCAAGCAGAATACAAGCGCATATTTTTGTTTCTTGGTTACATCTCCATCATAAAGAACAAAAGCTGGTTGTGGTGGGATAAAAGGGAATGGCTATTTTGACGATGCAAAACCGCGGGTACAAAGATTAGCTTTTTATTCACATCAAATTCATTGGTGTGATGGAATGCCTTTTCTGGATAAAGCCGATGCCACTTACTGGCCTTTAACGGAGGAAGAGCCACTAACAATAACAAGGGAATGTGAGCATTTTATAGACTGTATAAAAATGAAATGCGTGAGCAACTAATTACCGATGCCAAAGAAGGTTTGCATGTGTTAGAAGTTTTAAACCAGGCGATAAAGTCGTTAAATTTAGAATCGTTGGCTCGAGCCAATGACTTTTTTGTTCACGGAACAGCGATTATTGATAAGCACGTTGCGTTGGAAAAAACACGAAGGTGTGTCATTTTTCACATATTTTAGAGAAATGCAAAATTGGAGAAAACTGTATTATCGGGCAAAATGTAATGATTGGTCCGGAGGTTAAAATAGGTAATTATTGTAAAATTCAAAATAATGTCAGCCTTTAATAAGGGAGTGACTTTGGAAGATGGTGTTTTTTTGGACCTTCCTGTGTTTTCACCAATGTAAATAACCTACGCGCCATAATTGAAAGGAAAAATGGATTTAAAAAAACTTATGTTGAACTGGGTGTTACGATTGGAGCAAACGCAACAATTGTTTGTGGCATGCGTCTCGGCGCTTATTCGTTTATTGGTGCAGGCTCTGTGGTGAGAAAGATGTCAGGCCTCATGCGTTAGTGGTGGGTAATCTAGCACGACAGGTGGGGTTGGTAAGCCATGCGGGAGAACGATTGTACGATCGTTTGATTTGTCCGCGGGGAGGACGTTGTTACGGTGTGAATGATGAGAATGGACTAATTGATATCGCTTGTATTAGGTAAAAATAAGGGGGAAATTGATGGATATTCGAGGTAAAAGATTTGTAGTCATTGGTGGCGCCGGTTTGATTAGCTCGCATACAGTGGATCGGCTTTTACAAGAAGATGTGGTCGAAGTCGTTATTTATGACAATTTTGTGTGAGGAACTCGGGAAAATTTGGCTCAGGCACTACGTGATCCACGGGCTAAGATTTAGACATTGGCGGTGATATAAATCAAACAAATATTTTAAATGCGGCATTAAAAGGGGTTGATGGGGGTTTTTCTTTTGCCGCGCTGTGTGGTTGTTGCAATGCTATGAATATCCTCGTTCCGCCTTTCAGACAAATATTCAAGGAACGTTTAATGTATTAGAAGTCTGTGTGGTGCAGGGTGTTAAAAGATTAGTTTTTTCTTCTTCGGCTTCGGTGTATGGGGATGCATTAGAAGAGCCGATGACTGAAGCACATCCGTTTAATAATCGGACTTTTTACGGGGCTACTAAAATTGCTGGCAAAGCGATGGCGACAGCTTATCATCATCGTTATGGGTTGCCTTTTCTCGGGTTGCGCTACATGAATGTCTATGGTCCGCGTCAAGATTATCGCGGCGCTTATATTGCAGTGATTATGAAAATGCTAGATGCGTTGGATAAAGGACAACCGATGACGCTTTATGGAGATGGATCACGGGCTTATGATTTTGTGTACGCTGAAGACTGTGCTGCAGCGAATATTTGTGCGATGAAAGAGGATACGGTGGATGAAATGAATATTATAATGTGGGTACTGGGAAACGCACCAGTATTTTTAGAACTTGCCAAAGAAATTCAAAAAGTCACCGGAACTTCCAATAATATTCAATTTTTACCGCAAGGAACTACTTTTGTAAAAAATCGCATTGGTTGTCCTAAAAAAGCAGCGGAACAAATTGCTTTTAAGGCAGAAGTGGTTTAATCGAAGGATTACAAAGATTAATTGAATCGCATCGTTCACATGTTTGCTGAGATAGAGCAACGTCGAGAGGTAGCCGATGATAAAACAAAAACGAAAAATTCCTATTGCGATATCTTCTACAGGTGATGAAGAATGGAAAGCGGTGAAAACACCATTGGAGTTGGGATGGTTAACCCAAGGGCCAAAAGTTGCCGAATTTGAACGCCTTTTTGCTGCTCGACACAAAGCCAAAGGCGTTGGCAACCACTTCATGTACCACTGCGTTGCATTTGGCCATAGCAGCAATGGGGATATGGCAGGGAGGGGGTGGTGAGTAGTAGATTGTGCCTGCATTTTTTACATGGGTTGCTACAGCCAATGCGGTCTTATATTGTGGGGCACGCCCGTATTTGTTGACGTTGATAGACACTTTTAATATTAACGTTGAACAGATCCGTCATGAAATTTCAGATAAAACGAAAGTAATTATTCCAATGCATTTATTTGGTGCTTGTGCGGATATAGACGCCATGCGCAAAGTTTATTCTAATTTTATTTTCATCGCGCAAATCGATTACTACCGGTGAAGGAGGGATGTTAACGACGAACAACATCGAGCTTTCACATCAAGTTGAAATTATGCGTAATCACGGCTCTGAAATTCCTGAAAGAGTGCGGCATTTGAGTGATAAACCTTATTTCTTGCCTTATTAAATTATTAGGTTTTAATTATCGTATGACAGATTCACAGGCTGCCGTTGGTATTATGCAATTAGCTAAAGGATACTTTTATTAATGAACGTGATCAATGGGCTAATTATTATTACACCCATTTAAAAGATCTCACTTGGTTGCGTCCGCAGCGATTGTTACCTAATTGCAAACATGCTTGGTAAGCTTGTGTTTTTTTTACGTAGACTCGGAGTGTGCGCCAATGCCTCACAATACATTGATGGAATGCTTAAAAGAATCTGGTATTGCCACACGGCCGGGTACTCATGCTGTTATCTGTTAAGTTTCTATCGAGAGAAATATGGAATTTATTCAGATGACTTCCCTGGTGCGTGTGATTGTGCTCACAAAACGATGGCAATTCCTCTTCATAATTGTATGACTAAAGATGATTACGATTACGTCATTGAAACTTTAAGAAGTATTTAATTGTGTGCGGTATTGCAGGGATTTTCAATATAAACAGTAACCCAGTTGCCTTCGATCAAATTAAAGCGATGATGGATTCTATTGCTCATCGCGGACCCGATAGCCAGGGACAGTTTACTGACAAATATATCGGATTGGGGCATAGAAGACTGGCAATTATAGATTTAAGTCCTGCCGGTCATCAAGCGATTCAAACGAAGGATGGTCGTTATCTTATTACTTATTAATGGTGAAGTTTATAATTTCAAAATACTGCGTAAAGAATTAGTAAATTTAGGCTATTCTTTTTTTCAACACCGACACGATGGAATTAAACCATTATATTATTACTAAACAAATGAGTGCTTTGTTTTTTCATATGAAATAAAGGCAATTATTGTTTCCAGCCTTTATGGAACTGAGATTAATAAAGAGGCTTTGCTAGAATATTTAACTTTCCAAAATTTATTTACGAATCGAACCCTTTTTAAAGATGTCCGTATTATGCCTGCCAGTCATTTTATGATGGTAAAAAGAGAAAATTCATCGCTCTATCAATTGGGATTTTAATTTTATAAATGATTCAGCGTTTTCTGAAAAAATGCTATTAGAAAAAATTAATGATTTATTTCAGAAAGCGGTTAATCGCCAGCTTGTCAGTGATATTCCTGTAAATAGTTATAGTTATTTAAGCGGGGGTGTGAATTCGGGATTGATTACAATGATTGCAGCAAAGTAATTGCCGCACATGCGTACTTTCACGGTGGGGTTCGATTTGAGTTCCGCTTCTGGTTTTGAATTAGGGTTTAATGAGAGTCAAGAAGCCGAACATCTTTCTTATCTTACTGGCCACTGAGCATTAATGAAATGGTATTAAAATCAGGAGATATGGAACGTTGAATGCAGGATTTGGTGTGGAATTTAGAGGAACCGCGGATCGGATAAAGTTACCCGAATTTTTATGCTGCTAAATTGGCCAGTAAATTTTGTAAAGTTGTATTAGCTGGAACTGGCAGAGATGAGCATTACGCAGAATGTCCATGGCGCTATTTGTGCGAACAGAACAGAAAAAGTTTTAAATATTATATTGATAAATATTACCAATATTGGCAACGATTAATGAGTAACAAAAATCTTTTTAAAGTTCTTTCTCCTATTGCTGAAGAAGTAAAATCTATTTGGACCCAAGATATATTTGCTAATGTTTTTCGAGTTAAGAATACGCCAATAAAGACTGAAGACCATGTTAATCATTCTTTATATTTTGAAGATAAAACGTTTTTTCATGGATTACTTGTAGTTGAAGATAAACTAAGTATGGCGCATGGACTTGAAACTCGGGTTCCTTTCCTTGATAACGATATATTCTCTAAACAAGAAAAAAGGGTGAATGGTAAAAAGATCTTACGTAAAATGATGAGCCCTTATGTTCCCGATAATGTCGCTCATGCTCTAAAGCAAGGATTCTCCGCATCGAATGCCAGTTGGTTCAATGGAGAAAGTATCGAATTTGTGCACTCGTCGCTTGGTGATAGAAATACTAAAATTTTTAAATTACTTGATTATTCAGTCGTGAACCATTTAGTGAATGACCATATTCAAAACCATCATAATCATCGATTATTAATTTGGTCACTAATTTATTTAGAAATTTTTATGCAGATGTATTTGTCTAAGGGGCACAAGTCTAATTATCCTTTGTTTACGCCAGAAACGATGGAGATTTAAATGAGTCATATTTTTTATGAATTAGAGATGCTTATAAAAAAAAGAAGCTTATTTGCTAGACTATTGGAATCGTAGTCTTCCTTTTCAAGATGCTATGTTTGATCGTTAGAAACGAGCCAAAAGATTGGGATTTGGAGAAAATGTTAGTATTTATAATAGCGCTTTAGTGTTTGGAAATGTGGCAGTAGGAGCGAAAAGTTGGATCGGTCCGTATGTGATCTTAGATGGGTTGGGGGACGACTTAGTTCGGTTGTTATTGTTCCATTTCAGCAGGAGTACATATATACCCACGATAGTGTAGGCTGGGCAGTTACGGGGGTAAAAGAATTTATCAAAAAGGAGATGTAATAATAGGTAATTGCTGTTACATTGCCCCGCAATCGATTATAAAAATTGGCCTAAAAATAGGCGATCATTCAATTATTTCTGCTAATAGTTTTGTAAATACTGATTTATCTTCTTATTCGATAGTAGCGGGGTCACCAGCTAAGATAATTGGAAAAATAGAAATCATTGATGACAAAGTTAATTTAAAATACTAATAAACTAAGCATATGTTTAATTATATTAAAGTAATTTTATCATTTTTAAATAAAAATGATATAAAGAAATTAAACTTGTTAATTCTTTTAATGGTGTTAGCAGCCTGTATAGAATTAGTTAGTGTTGGCGCTATTTTTCATTATATAAAGATATTAGGGGATCAGCAAATTATCTAACATAATTCAATTTTGAATTATGTTTTCAATTTTATTCATTTTAAAAGAAATAATTCGTTTTTAGTTTTTATTGAAATCGTGATGTTTTTTATGCTTTATTCTTTAAAAGCGATTATAATCTGAATAAATAATTATTATCAGTCAAAATTTTAATACAAAAATATCCAGATTTTGTATTAGAAGTTATCTTTTTATTCTTTATCAAAAAGAAATAGAATTTAATACTTCTACTTTGTCAAATTATATCTTGACTGACGTAGTATACACCATAAATGTAATTACTTTTATACTATCAATAGCGATTGATTTTATTATTTTCTTTCATTTGGATCTTTAATTTTATGGATTGACTTTAAAATTGTCTTATTTTCTTCTGCTAGTTTGAGTACTCTTTTACTTTTAAAAATGAAATGAACAAATAAGAAAATAAAAATATTAGTAATGAAAAAAAGTATTATGTACGAAAATCATATAACATTGCCTCTGATTCTTTTCAGGGGTTGAAAGATATAAAAATAAATAATGTTGAAACTTATTTCATTGAAAAATTTGTTTTTTTTTGGAGAAGAAAAAACGCTGAAAATATGGTGAGTTATAATGTCATTGCAAATGTGCCATCGGTGCTTACGAATTTAGTCGGTTTTTAGAATATTATTGATCGTTCTACTATATTTGTTATTTTCTCATTGAAATTTAATCTCTATATTACTAATAGTGTGGATTATTGCTATCTCGATCCAGAGAATATTGTCTGCGATGGCACGTATCTCACTTGCGTTAGACAATATCAAAGGTAATACCATGCGAATGTATTAGTTAGTCTGTGAAGCACTTAATGAGTTAGGGGAATATCAGAATTTTGCTGATGAAGCGTTGTTCTCAGAAAGGGGTTGAATTCAGGCAGGAATTAAGGCTTAAAGATATCACGTATCAATATCCAAAATCAAAAACAATGACTTTAAAAAATATTTCATTAACAGTTCCAAAAAATACTTCTGTTAGTATTGTAGGTGCTTTCTGGGCAGGGAAAACCACGTTAGTTGACGTAATTCTTGGGCTGCTGCCAGTGAAAAGCGGTTCTATTTTTTGTGACGATATCGACATAACAAATAGCCATATGGATTTATCTCATTTGGTAGGATATGTACCAAAACATACACATCTCCTTGATGGTACGTTATTAGATAATATTGCATTAAGAATTTCAGAGAAAGCAATTAACCACGAGACGGTGAGCCGTAGCGTTAATACATCGCAATTATAGAATTTAGTAAATGATTTACCTGATGGCTTATACGAAAATTGGAGAAAAAGGTGAAAAATTGTCAGGCGGCCAGCGACAGCGGGTGGGAATAGCGCGCGCATTATATAACGACGACCATGACATCGTTATCATGGATGAAGCAACAAATGCGTTAGATTCTATTATAGAAAATGAATTTAACGAAGCTTTGAAATCATTGACGGGAAAGAAGACATTAATTATCATCGCTCATCGACACAGTTCAATTTATTTTGTGATAAACTTGTCGTGTTACGTGAAGGTAAGATAGTTTCGTAAGGGAATCACAACGAACTTGTAAAAAATTCTGAAATTTATCGAACGCTTTATGGCTTAGAAAGCATTAAAAATTAACAAGAAAAGTCAATGTCTTACAATTTAATATCGATCAAGACTGTGCGTGAGAATGAGGAAATTTGTATTAATGGAGTTAATTTTAAGTATCGTGAAGACATCTTGATAAATCAATTAATCTATTCCAAAGTGCAAAAAACAGCAGAAGTTTTCAGACAGAGATAGCGTAAAACAAACACTTATGACTCACAAGTTGCTAGAAAAAGACCCGTGCTTGGCTAAACAAACATTATGGCGAAGCTAAATCCTATAAATGGTTAATCGGTGGCTATCTATTCTTGTTGGATGCAGGCGCTTGTGCTGGTTTAGGTACGCTCGAATAGTTTCTTGATGTACTTAATAAAATTAGATTTATTGTCGTTGATATTTCAAATAGTGTTAAAATAGCGCGTAAAAGGGTTGCGAGTGCAGGTTTAAAAATAAATTTTTACAAACGAGTATAGAAAAATATTCCATTTCCTGTGAAAAGATATTGGAAGGATTAAATCTTTATCAAAACTGGGTAATATTTTACGAGATCTTAAGATAGAGATAGAAATTTCAGAAGAAATTAAATATTTAAGTATTTCTGCAAGAAAAATAAATTTACAACGTTTTTTAGCATATTTTTAAAATATTTTAGTATCCTAATTTAAATTTAGAAAAATTAACTCATACTAATTATAATTAGTGTGCGTCGATGAATACGGATTGCTATGCTGAGTATGAAATAATTCAATGGCGTAAATAAGAAAAGTTTGAAATAGAGGGGATACATATTGTGCCAGCAGAGATATCCGTAATATTATCCAGGAAAGTATATGTTTATTAATGGAAACACCTTATCAATATTTAGAAACAAAATTAAAACGGGCGTTCTCTCAAAATTTGGAAAATCGTCCACGCATGGAATACGTTATATCTGTGGTTGATAATAAAAAAAATTCGTTGAAAATAAAAGGTAAATGGAGAAAGAGTGGACGTGAAGTTATTTTAGTGAAAGAAGAATTACTAAATTTTATAAATAAAGTTCAATTAAACGATTGTCTTTCTGACATATTAATAAAAACGTTAGAGAAATACATGTGGTGGCCGAATTAATTTTTAGGTGGAATATGAAAATATCGAAGACGATTGATCTAAGAAAAAGAGTTGTAGATTTATCTTATAAAAGACAAATGGACTGGAAGTCTCTTTTATATAATTTAGATATATTAAAATTCAAAAACAGGCCCTTTAATGATGACTATTCATATTTCAATTGAACCTGAAAATACCTGTAACGCGCTTTGTTTTGTCTGTGAAACAAGAAAAAATGAAATGGCACGAAAAAAGGTCATTTAGATATTGATTTATTTAAGGGATTAATTGATGAAGTATGGTCAACGACCTCTAGCCTGATGTATTATTTTATGGGAGAGCCTTTTCTTAATAAGCATTCCTATGAAATGATTTGATATGCTAGAGAAATGGGAATTTTTGTTGAAACTTATACAAATGGTGATTTAGTTAATCCAGAAGGAGTGATCTATTCAGACATTAATCAGATTAGTTTTCAATTAGGGGGGGGGGAATGGATTCTAAAACTCATCACCGTTATCGAGTAAATAGTGATTTAAATAAAGTTCATAAGAATCTATATAAATTAATTATCGACAAAACAAAAAATTAATATAAATGAATGAAATTTATTGGGTTAGAAAATCTAGAAGCTTTAAAAACTCATTTTAAATTTGTTAAAAATTTGTCTAATTTTTCATCTATTATTAATGAAGTTAGAATTAATATTACCGAGGATTCGATTGTCAATCTACTAGAAGGTGGAAATTTTTTCTGAAAAACTTTTTTGGATATCGATTGTTGTTTAGGATTATTTTTTTAGCAGCTTTTCTTTTAAAGACAGATACTCTTATTGCAATAGATGTCGATACTAAGAGTATTTTTATGATTAATAAATTATTAAATAAATATTTCCATTCATCTAGTTTTCTTTTGAGAAAGTTAGCGTTTTTGATTTAGATCGGACAATCGATTCTTAGTTTAATTTAGTTTACTCCTATGGTGTTACATTATACTGGGAATATGTACAAAGCTATTTGGAAAATAGAAGCTATATTCGAATCAAATGGTAGACTCGTCATTTCTTTATATATAAAGACAAAGTCATGCAAATTTTAGAAAATGAAAAAAGATCTATATAGTAAAGTGCTCGCGATTATCTATGCTTCTATACGTTATACTTATATTATTTTGATATTACTCGACCATCGGATAAAAAGAAATAACCCATTTAAATTTATCAAAAACTATAAGATTTTTTGGCATGTCCTTTATTCACGATGTGCATGATTGGTTAGGTTGGCTATCCTTATAAATCTATCACTCTTCAGGAAATGAAAAAGTTTGCTAATTTTATTGGATTTTGTGTTGATAAACAAAAGATCCAAGCCCATAAAATTTCTTCCGCTATTTTTTGGAGTGCTTGTGATGAATATGTGCTTAAAAATTTCAAAACGTGATTTAAGTATTGTTATTGCCATAAATGCTTTAGACGTTGGTGGCGCGGAGAAGCATTTATTGAGTGTGTTACCTTCTTTAAAAAAGAGGAACTATAATATCATTTTATATCTTACTAACCATCGAGGTGTAATGTTCGAGGAAATGTTAGCGACCGGCATTCCGATTATTACTCCTCCTTTCTGTGAATTTTTAATTAAATTAGGCTTATTGGGAAAGCTTTTTATTTATTCATTGTCGATAATAAGATTATATCTTCTTATATTAAAAAAAAATCCATCAATTCTTCATTTTTTTCTTCCAGGAACTTATGTACTTGGAGGGATTAGTGGCCTTTTGGCTCGTGCCCGCTGCATGGTGATGAGTCGTCGTGTCACTAATGAATATCAAAAAACGCACCCCATTGTTGCAAAAATAGAACCACTATTGCATAAATATATGAAGGTAGTGTTGGCAACCTCATCGCGTGTTGGCGCCGAGCTTTTAGAGGAGGGTGTTCCTCCTAATAAATTGGGATTAATCTATAACGGTGTTGAAGTTGAGAAATATAATATTCATTACAATAAGCCTGTAATTAAACGCTATCTTTGTTTAAATGACGATACGTTTATCATTATTATCCTAGCGAATTTATACAAAAGGAAAGGACATAAAGATTTGTTCTATGCGTTGTCTTCTATAAAAGAAAAAATGTCCGAAAATTGGAAATTGTTGTGCATTGGTAGAGATGGAGGAGAAAAAAATACACTAGAAAATTTACGTGACAGTTTGGGCTTACGAGAATATGTTATTTTTTTAGGTCAACAATATGACATTCCCCAGTTATTATCAATTGCTGACATTGGCGTTCTGAGTTCTCATGAAGAAGGTTTTTCCAATGCATTGCTTGAATGTATGGCGGCTGGATTGCCGATGGTGGTCACCGACGTTGGAGGAAATGCAGAAGCTATCATTGATAAACAATGTGGATTCGTCGTGCCGCCTAAACAACCACAGAAATTAGCAGAAGCTTTATTGATGCTCGCTTTAGATAAAGAAAGACGCGATAAATATGGAAACGCGGCAAAAGAGCGTGTTAAAAAGTATTTTAGTTTAGAGTCTTGTGTTTTGCGTTATGATCAATTTTATGAGGCTATGCTGGCCTCTGAATGGGAGAGAGCCATTAATGTTGTTAAGCCACCCTCTTGGCAGGACGACGATAAAAAAAATACTGCGGAAGGGAAGGCTTGCGCTAATTTTTCACTTTCGGGTAAATAAAGTAATGTGCGGAATTGCTGGATTTTGGGATTTTCGTCAGTCTTGGAAAAAAGAGCAATACAAAAAAATTGTTGCTAAGATGGCGAATCAAATTATTTCTCGAGGGCCAGACTCATCAGGCGTTTGGTGCGACGAAAAAACGGGACTGGCTTTTGGGCACCGACGGTTAGCTGTTATTGATCTTTCGACAGCAGGGAATCAACCCATGTTGTCGCGTTCAAGAAATACCGCTATTATTTACAATGGTGAGATTTATAACGCTCCCTTTATTCGTCAAGAATTAGAAAATGCAGGTATCTATTGTTTTGGGCATTCAGACACTGAAGTTCTTCTCGAGGCCTGTGAATTATGGGGTGTTAAATCTGCAGTAAAAAAAATGAATGGAATGTTCGCCTTTGCTTATTGGAACAAGCTTGAAAAAAAGCTGTATCTTGCTCGCGATCGTTTAGGAATTAAGCCGTTATTCTGGAGCTTAAAAAATAATATTTTTTATTTTTCTTCGCAATTAAAAGCACTTGCTGCGCATCCAGTTTGGAATGTTCAAATTGACCGGACTGCTTTAACCTCCTACTTTCGATTTAATTATATCCCCGCGCCATTATCAATTTACAGTGGTGTTCATAAACTGAAACCAGGCATGATACTTTCTATCGACCACAATCAAAAAATTATTGAAGAAACGTTCTGGTCGTTAGAAACAGTTTGTAAAAAGAATATTAATAAGAAAAAAATTGACGACAACGAAGTACTAGAAGAGACGGAAACTCTATTGCGTGACGCTGTTAAATGTTGTATGTACTCAGATGTTCCGCTAGGTGCCTTTTTATCCGGCGGTATTGATAGTTCTACAGTCGTTGCTTTGACGCAGGCTCAAAGTACAAATCGAATTAAAACTTTTTCTATTGGATTTTATGAAAAAGAATACAATGAGGCCTCTTATGCGAAAGAAGTTGCTAAACATTTAAAAACCGATCATCACGAATTGTATTTGCATGTGGATGAAGCTGCTCGATTGATTCCTCAAATTCCGGAGTGGTATGACGAGCCATTTGCAGATTCATCTCAAATACCCACTTATCTTGTTTCCCAATTAGCAAGGCAGCACGTAACGGTAAGTTTATCGGGTGATGGGGGTGATGAATTATTTGCTGGTTATAATCGCTATCTTTTAGCCGAAAATCTATGGTCCAAATTAGTTCGATTTCCACTGTGGATGAGACAGTCAGCTAGTAAAATGATTAATTTCTTTAGTCCTTCAGGGTGGGATAAATTTGCAAATGTGATACCACGGAAGTTACGTCCATCCTCTGTGGGGGATAAGGCGCATAAGTTAGCCACACTATTAATCCAATCATCAGAGGATTTATATAAAGGAGTTGTTAGCCTTTGGGAAAGACCAGCTGAATTAGTGATTGATGGTTCCGATATTTCCTTATGGCCAGAGCTATTGCTGGATTTAAATTTTACGGAACAAATGCAGTATATTGATACTCTCACCTACTTACCTGATGATATTTTAACAAAAGTAGACCGTGCTAGCATGGCTGTTAGCTTAGAAGTAAGAATCCCTTTTCTAGACTATCGATTAGTGGAATATATTTGGTCTTTACCCATGCGATTTAAATTACAACAGGGTGAAACTAAATGGTTATTGCGACGTGTATTAGGGAAATACGTCTCAGAGAAATTGTTTACTCGTCCGAAAATGGGCTTTGGCATGCCGATTGATCATTGGTTACGTGGTCAATTGAGAGAATGGGCAGAGGATTTATTATCTATTTCTAAACTAGAAAAAGACGGTTTACTGAATTCCTCATTATTTCGTCAACGCTGGAAGGAACATCTTTCTGGAAAAAGAAATTGGCAATATTCACTTTGGAGTGTGCTTATGTTCCAATTGTGGCGTGAGCGCTGGTGATAAATAATGAAAAAAAAATTATTGATTGTCATCAACAATGCAAAATTTTTTCTCTCCCACCGATTGTCTTTAGCAAAAGCAGCAAAAGTTGCTAATTATGATGTCCATGTAGCAACTTCGGTTTCTCCGTTGATTAAAAAAATAAAGGAAGAGGGATTTTTCTATCATACCATTCAGATAGATCGATGTGGTTTTAATCCTTTTAAAGATATTTTTGCCTTGTTTTCATTATGGAAATTATATCGTCGTTTGAAACCTGACATTGTTCATCATCTAGCTATTAAACCAGTTTTATATGGAGGTATCGCAGCCCGTTTATCTGGCGTTCCTGCTGTTGTTAATACGGTGACAGGACTTGGGTTTATATTCATTTCGAAATCTCGCTATATAAAAATTTTACGCTCTATTTTGCAACAGGGTTATAAATTAGTTTTTCAGCATAAAAATACCTGTGTCATTTTCCAAAATGAGGATGATCGAACTCAATTTCTTCAGACCAAACTTTTAGATCCAAATAACAGTGTTTTAATTCCAGGGTCAGGTGTTTCTATGAGCGCTTTTTATCCAACAGAAGAAACGTCAGGGGTTCCTCAAGTGATCTTAGCTTCTCGATTATTATGGGACAAAGGCGTGGGAGAGTTTGTTGAAGCGGCAAAAATATTAAAGAAGAAAAAAATAGATGCCTGTTTTATTTTGGTAGGAGGAATTGATTCAGAAAATCCGGCTGCTATTAATCAAAAACAATTAGAATATTGGGAACGTGAAGGCTTAATTGAATGGTGGGGAGAGAGTACAGAGATGCTGTCTATTATGCATCGAGGCCATATTGTCTGTTTGCCTTCTTATCGCGAAGGATTACCACGTGTTTTGGTAGAAGCGGCGGCGAGTGGCCGAGCCATTATCACAACAGATGTACCTGGTTGTCGTGACGTTGTGTGCGATGGAGAAAATGGATTGCTTGTGTCAGTTAAAAATAGCGAAGAATTAGCATCGGCTATTGAGACTCTTATCCAAAATCCGGAACTTCGAAAAGAAATGGGTCGTCGTGGTCGTTCAAGGGTAGAGTTCAAATATGAGTTGGAGAAAATTAATTTTCAAACAATAATGGTTTATGAAACCCTTCTTAAGAAAATTTCTTAATTTAAGTGAAAAAAATTGAGTTCATTAACTGAAAGGAAAATTTTTTTGAAAGACGGTATTTACATTTCAATCAAAAATTTTAAATCAATCAATCTATATATCGGTAATGAACTTTGCAATGGTATCCAGGGTTAATTGAAGACACGCCATAGTACTTCATGGCAATAATATGTCAAATATTTTTTTCGTGAGTTAAGTATACCTTATCCAGATTAATAATTTAGAAGTAGGTGCAGGAACGCATGGTGTTAAAACGGGAATGATGTTATTACGTTTATAACCTTTATTACAGAAGTTGTATCTTGGTATGGTGATTACTTATGGAGATACAAATTCAACATTAGTGGCTACTTTATGTGCTAAAAAACTGCATTTTGCAGTTACTCATGTGGAAGCAGGATTAAGATTTTTTGATAAAAAAATGGCAGAAGAACTTAATCGGATTTCGGTAGATTATATTTCAGGTATATTATGTGCACCAACAGTCACTGCAATAAATAATTTATTAAAAGAGGGTATCTCTAGTGAAAAAATTATTCAAACCGGCGATATTATGTATGATATTGCTCTTTTTTGTAAGAAAAAATCTGATGAAACTCTTTTAAATAAAATTGGTGTCCAGAAAATGGCTATATTTTGTTTACTATGTATAGAGATGAAAATACCGATGTCAATCATTGTTTATATTCTATCATTGCTGCAATAACTAAAATTTCTGAAGATTTTTCCGTTGTTTGGCCAATTCACCCTCCTTCAAAAAAAATGCTTTAAGAATCTGATTTATATAAGCACGTTTCTTGTTTAGTAAACATTATTGATCCTGTAGGATACAAATCCATGTTAGGACTTGAAAATTCAGAGAAAATTATTATTACTGATTCTGTAGGTGTTCAAAAAAAGGGCTTATTTTTATGATTTTCCCTGTCTTGTTTTATGTGATTCTACGAAATGGACGGAGTTGATTGACTTCAAGTATAATACACTTGTTCCTGATCTTGCTTCAAATAAAATCGTTTGAAAATTTCAAAAGGCTTTAAAGAATGATCCATTTAATAACGTATCTGAGTTTAGGCCAATGTTTTATGATGACGGTAATGCTGCCGCAACCATTATAGACAGTATTTAAAAATTTTTAAATATATGGAGTATTATGAAAGTAGATAGTTTTATAGATTCCAGTTTAGTGGAGCTTGATAAAAAAGGAAATTTAACAGAATTGCCAGAAATTTATAATATAAATAATGCCTATTCTAAGGTGGTACATTTACGCCGCATTATCAAGATTTGAAATATACTGATTACTTTAAACAATTTTCGATTCAACTCTATTCTTGTGAAGTGGATACCTTTCGGACTTTAAGAATTATTGCGGGTTTCTTTAAGATATTTAAACAATTTTCAAAGAATAAATTTGATATCGTTCGAGGTAGATAGCCATATCTGGGTAGCTTATATGGTTTATTAATGGCAAAAATATTTTGATATCTTTTGTACTTTCTTTAGGTTTGGACAATCGTCTTTTCCAAGAAAAGAATAAAAAATTTAATTATAATTATAAATTTATTTCTTATACAATCGAAAAATTTATCCTTCGATATATCGATCGAATTATTTTCCCTAATTTATTTACTAAAAAATATGTGGAAAAACTAATTGTGAAAAACAATTGGAAAAAAGATGCGCCATTATTACATGGATTAGAGATCCAATCCAAGAGAGTGAATAAAAAGACTGTATTTGTGAGCGATTTAATATTCCTTCTGATGCAGTTTTAATCCTTATTATTTGATTTTTAAATAGATATAAATAACCGATGTTTTATATAATGTAATTAAAAAATGGAAATCACCTTTGCCAGATAAAAAATTTTATTTTCGTTTTTTGGTGATGGGCCTCTTTATCAGTGGGGGGGAAGCAAAGGAGTTTTTGATAACGAGAATGTTTATTTTTTAAGTTGGTAGGAAAGGGAGATAGTGCATGGGTTTATAAAGAGAGCCTATCTTCTTCTTATTCCAATGTCGGGGTTTGTGTTACTTGGAGGCAGCGAGTATCGGGAAGCTGTTTATTACGTCGAAAGTAGAGTGGCATGCTGAAAAATGATTGAAGATCATGTGACAGGTTTGTTAGTTGACCTTCTATCTGTCGAAGAATGGATGAATCAAATTAATTTTGCTCTGCTAAACTCTGAAAAGATGACTGCTTATTCTAAATGCTTAGAAAAAGAGTATTGGAGTAAGTATTCAAGTTTAATAGAAAAACAGCATGAAATTAATTTGTACCGCTCATTATATCCGAATCGGAAAAAATAAATTTTTAAGAAAAGTATTGCAAATACCATTTAACAAAATTTTTAACACCTATTTGTAAAGAAGTTCTTGGCCGATATTGAAAATCTTTTTCCAATTGAGAAACATCAGCATATGTTTGAGGAACATCACCCGGTTGAAGGGGTAGAAAATTTTTAATTGCTTTTTTATTTAACTCCTTTTCCAAAATAGCAATGAAATCCGTCAATAAAACAGGATTATTACTACCAACATTATAAATTCGATAAGGCACCTTACTGTTTGCTGAACTAGGTTGATTTGCGGAGCAATTAGAATTCGATTCAGGTGGATGATCTAAAGTCAGTAAAATAACGTCAACGATATCGTCGATATACGTAAAATCACGCGACATTTTTCCATGATTATAAACATCGATAGATTTGTCAGCTAATAAATTACGCGTAAATTTAAACAGCACCATATCCGGTCGCCCCCACGGACCATACACAGTAAAAAATCGCAGACCGGTGCAAGGAAGTTGAAACAAATGTGCATAACTATGCGCCATTAATTCATTGGCTTTTTTTGATGCTGCGTATAAAGCAATAGGATGGTCCACGTTATCGTTTTCAGAGAAGGGGTATTTCTCATTGGCGCCATAAACAGAGCTGGAGGAAGCAAAAATCAGGTGTTTAATGGATTGGTGCCGACAGCCTTCCAAAATATGCGCGAAACCAACTAAATTTGAATCTACGTAAGCGTAAGGATTAGTCAGGGAATAACGGACACCGGCTTGTGCCGCTAAATGCACAACAGTATCAAATAAGTGCTTTTGGAATAAATCAGCCATTCCTTGTCGGTCAGCGAGGTCTAATTTATGAAAACTGAAATGGGGGAATTCTTTCAATTGCGCTAAACGGGCTTCTTTTAAATTAACATCGTAATAATCATTTAAATTATCGAGCCCGATGATATGGGCGCCTCGCCCTAATAAATGCTTAGTTAAATGAAATCCAATAAAACCTGCACAGCCCGTGACTAACGTTCGCATTTTTACAATCTCCACAAGGTGATACCATTTGATTTACAATCTTGTGGATTTAATACATTTTTGACATCAACAATAATCGAATGATTAGCGAATTTGGCGTGATAGTCTTTTAAAGAATATTGGCGAAATTGGTCATGAGCAACGGCTAATACGAAAGAATCCACATCGTGAATCTCATCCCATGATTTAAGATCTATGTTATAGAGTTGCTTAGCTGTCTCAGGATCGGCAAGAGGATCATGCACCATGCATTCAATGCCGTAGTCATTTAATTCCTCGATAATATCGATGACTTTTGAATTTCGTAGATCAGGATAATTTTCTTTAAATGTGAGGCCTAAAACAGCTACCTTAGCGCCTCTGATGGTATAGCCTGCGTGGATCATTTGTTTAATCGTTTGTTCCGCAATAAATTTACCCATCGCATCGTTGATACGGCGACCGGCAAGGATTACTTGAGGATTATAGCCATAGTGCTGAGCCTGGTAGGTGAGATAATAAGGGTCGACGCCAATGCAGTGCCCCCCCACCAAACCGGGTTTAAAAGGCAAAAAATTCCATTTAGTCTCAGCAGCGGCTAACACTTCTTGAGTGTCAATATCCATTCGCTTAAAAATAATGGCCAGCTCATTCATTAAAGCGATGTTTAAATCGCGCTGGGTATTTTCAATGACTTTTGCTGCTTCTGCTGTGCGAATGCTAGGAGCGCGGTAGATGCCGGCGGTTATCACGCTGCCATAGAGGTGGGCGACAATATCTAAAGTTTCAGGATCAGAGCCCGATACGATTTTGGTGATCGTTTCAAACCGATGCGCTTTATCGCTGGGGTTAATTCGTTCGGGTGAATATCCTAGTGCAAAGTCAACACCATATTTAAGACCTGACGCCTTTTCAAGAACGGGTGCACATTCTTCTTCTGTGACGCCTGGGTAAACGGTCGATTCAAAAACAACAATATCCCCCTGTTTTAAATAACGACCAATAGTTTCGGAAGCATTGAGAAGGAGCGATAAATCGGGGTGTTTTGATTGATCGATGGGAGTTGGGACGGCAACGATATAAAAATTAGCTTTTGCCAAATCATCCGGGTCGTCAGTAAAATCAATTTGGCAGGTGCGTAACTGTTGAGAATCAACTTCGCCGCAGGCATCATAACCTTGTTTAAGTGCCCGAATTCGGGCAGGGTTTTTGTCGTAAGCGATGACCGGTTGTAGATGGCTAAAAGCAATGGCGACGGGAAGACCCACATAGCCAAGCCCAACAACAGCGATTTTCCTTGCGACGGTGTTCATGTTGTGGGATTGTAACGTAAGTGTTCTTTCTGCGAAAGTAGGAGATAAGGATTAACCATGAAAGTGAGTGTGTACGGTGCAGGTTACGTTGGATTGGTAAGTACCGTTTGTCTAGCTGAGCTTGGCCATAGCGTTTGCTGTTGTGATGTTAACGAAGAAAAAATTGTAAAACTAAAGCGAGGGATAACACCGATTCATGAGCAACAATTAGCGTCTTTGCTTCAAAAGCACTTGAAATCCAAGCGCGTTTTTTTCACAGTGCGTTCTAGCGAAGCTGTCAAACATGGGCTCGTACAAATTATCGCTGTGGGAACGCCATCCTCGGACAATGGGCAAGTGGATATGCGTTGCGTAGACAATGTTGTCAAATCGCTTGGAGAACAACTTGCCGATTACGCTGTCATCGTTGTTAAATCCACTGTGGCGGTGGGTACGGCCGATAGGATTAACACGCAGATAGAAAACCACCTTCAAAAAAGGAAACTAGAGCTTGAATTTGACGTCGTCTCTAACCCTGAATTCTTAAAAGAAGGATCAGCGATCATTGATTTTTTGGAGCCTGATCGCATTGTAGTAGGTGTAAATAATTCGCGTGCTGGGAATGTCATGAAGGAGCTTTACGCTCCCTTAATTAAAAAAGGATACCCCTTTATTGTCATTGGCCATCGCTCGGCAGAGTTTTCAAAATATGTTTCAAATGCTTTTTTAGCAACGAAGATTAGTTTCATTAATGAAATGAGTCATTTTTCTGAATATTTTGAAGCTGATATTGAAGCAGTAAAAATTGTTTTGGGCTTGGATTCGCGAATTAATGGTAAATTTTTTAACCCAGGCTGTGGTTTTGGTGGCTCTTGTTTCCCAAAAGATTTATTAGCCTTGCAGAGTATTTCAAGAATAGCCACTATTCCAGCATCCATTGTTAATGCCGTATTAGAAGTCAACGAACGACAAAAGTTAATTTTATATGAAAAAATCCGACGTTATTTTAATGGGAATTTGCAAGGCAAAATTATTGCCGTATGGGGGCTCGCATTTAAGCCTCACACGGATGATGTGCGATCGGCATCCAGTCTGAAATTGATAGAATCATTCTGGAGAGCAGGTGCTATTGTTCAAGCCTACGATCCCTTAGCGATGGAGAATATCCATGCCTTGTATGGAGGAGAGTCATCACAATTGAAACTTTATGAAAATGCCTATGCTGCATTGAATAATGCGGATGTGCTTGCCATCGTAACCGAGTGGGACGAATTTAAAAATCCTAACTTTGCTTTAATTAAAAATAATTTGCGTTATTCTGCTATTTTCGATGGTCGCAATCTTTATCAACCGCATCAATTACAGGAATGGGGATTTGATTATTTTGCGATTGCTCGAGGAGGGATACAATTTTAAACCCTTCCCAATTAATAAAGAGGAAGCAATGGAAATTCAAAGATCAAGTTGCGGTTATAACCACTGGCGGATCGGGAATGGGCACTGAAACGCCCGGTTTTTTGTGCCATTGGGGCACCAAGATAGTATTACTCGATAAAGAAACTGATAAGGGACGCGACATTGCAAAAGAATTGGGTGGCCTAGCGGTGGAATGTGATGTTTCTGATCCAAAAAGCAGTGAAGCTGTCGTTAACATTGTTAAAAAATTTCAATTAATCACCATCCGAATTGTGAAGCGTGATGGAGCAATGCCACTAGCGGATTTTCAAAAAGTGATTGACGTTAATCTGATCGGAACTTTTAATTTATTACACTTATGTGTCGAACAAATCGTAAAACAAGGATCGATTAATAATGACGGTGAACAGGGCGTTATTATTAATACAGAATCGATAGCGGCTTATAAGCGCCAAGTCGATCAAGCGGGGTATAGTGCTTCTAAAGGAGGAGTTGCGGCACTGACGTTACTGGCTGCTTGCAAACTCAGCAAATTTGGTATTCGAGCGATGACGATTGCTCCAGGCGTTATTGTCACTCCCATGATGGCTAAATGATTGATGTGGTTAAAGAAAGTTTAGCGGTCGCTGTTCCTTTTTCTTCTTGGCTAGGTCAACCGGGCGGATACGCCTGATTAGTGGGAGAGATTATTAAAAACTCCTATTTAAAAAGAGAGTGTAATCCGTTTAGATGGCGCTTTGCATATGGCCGGGAGGTAAGGTTATTCCATGAGTTTAGTCGAAAGTCCTCCGTGGCAGGCATTAAAATCTAAATACCAGGAATTATCTTCTCTACATATGTGCGATTTCTTTGCGCAAGATAAAAAGCGTGGAACGCGGTTGAGCATAGAGGCGGCTGGTTTATATTTTGATTATTCAAAGAATCGAGTGGATGAGAAGACCGTTGATTTACTGTGTGAGAGCGCAAATGCGTGTAATTTGCCACTGCGAATTGATCAACTCTTTAGCGGCAAATTAACAAATGAGTCGGCGGAAATGGTGGGGTTTCACACGGCTCTGCGTCAAGTGAACAACTTCTCTTTTAAAACGAATAATAATGCGATTCAGGAAGTTCACGCTTCTTGGGAGAAAATAAAAAAATTATCAATTCGGATTTGCGAGGGCGATTATAAAGGGTTCACCAACAAATCAATTACCGATATCGTTAATATTGGAATTGGCGGGTCGAGTTTAGGACCGCAAATGGCTTACAATGCGCTAAAACCTTATGTCAAAGCTCCTTTGCGATGCCATTTTATTTCCAATTTAGATGACACGGATTTCTATGAGACGGTGCAAACTTTAAATCCAGAAACTACTTTATTTATTATTACCTCAAAAACATTTACGACAAAAGAAACCTTGGAAAATGCACATCGCGCTACAGAATGGTTAATGCAGGCCGCTAAAAAAGAAAATGTAATTCAAACTCATTTTATGGCCGTAACGACAGCGCCAGAAAAAGCACACGAATATGGTATTCAAAAGGATAATATTTTTATACTATGGCCGTGGGTGGGTGGCCGTTTTTCAGTTTGGTCCGCAGTTGGGCTTTCGTTAGCAATTGCGATTGGCTGGGAAGAATTTTTTGAATTTCTACGCGGTGCGCATGCCATGGATACCCATTTTAGGCAAGCTGAATTTAGCAAAAATATGCCGATATTATTGGCGTTGTTGTCAATTTGGTATATTAATTTTTTCAATGCAAAAACTCAGGCCATTATTCCTTACAGCCAGCGATTAGCTTATTTACCTCATTACCTCACTCAATTGCACATGGAAAGTCTTGGGAAAAGCGTTCAACTTGACGGCTCGGCGGTGCATTGGCAGACGGGGGCGGTAGTGTGGGGCGATCTTGGAACCAATAGCCAACACAGTTTTTACCAATTATTTTTGCAGGGCACCTTGATGGTGCCCGTGGATTTTATTACGGTCTTAAAAAATACGCGAGAAAACCATTACCAACTGCCTTTAATCGCCAATTGTTTAGCCCAAAGCCAGACACTGATGGAAGGTTATGATAAAGAAGCAGTGGTAAGGGATCTCGTTAGCCAAGGCATTGAGCACCAAAAAGCAGAAAAATTGGCAACTTACCGGTTGATCCGTGGTAATAACCCGAGTAATACCATTATTCTGGAAAAATTGAACCCCTATTCGTTAGGATCATTGTTAGCTTTATATGAACATAAAGTATATGTGCAAAGTGTTATTTGGAATATTAACCCTTTTGATCAATGGGGAGTAGAGCGAGGCAAACATTTAGCTAAGGATATCTTGCAAGCGTTGCAAGCAGAAACTGATCAGTCATCCTTTGATGGTTCTATGGAACGATTGATCAATTACGTGCTCAAAATAAAAGGTAACTGCCCATGAAAAAAGCCACTACTGCGGTTTTTCCTGTGGCTGGATTGGGAACACGATTCTTGCCGGTAACCAAAGCAGGTCCCAAAGAGATGTTGCCAATTGTTGATAAGCCAATTATTCAATATGTAGTAGAAGAAGCGATCGCTGCTGGCATTACGCATCTCGTTTTTGTAACGAGTAGCAGCAAGCGGGCTATCGAAGATTATTTTGATAGTAATTATGAATTGGAAACGCGGTTGCGCTCCAGTAGGAAATTGGATGCCCTGAAATTAATACAAAACCTCTTACCCAAAGAAGTTCATATTAGCTATGTGCGTCAAGCGCACCCTTTAGGCTTGGGTAATGCGGTGTTATCGGCGAAACATGTTATCGGCAACCAGCCGTTTGCGGTATTGTTGCCCGATAACATTATTGACTGCGGTGAGAAAAGTTGTTTGCAATTGATGATGGAGGCTTTTGAAAAGCATCAACAGAATATCATTGCGGTTGAACAAGTGCCTTTAACACAAACCGATAAATATGGCATCGTTTCTGTTGTGGATGAGCACCAGGTGAAGCGAATTACTGGTATGGTTGAAAAACCTCCCCTTGGAAGCACGTTGTCAGATTGGGCTGTCACCGGCCGCTATATTTTGTCTCCACGTATTTTTGATTATCTGGATGCCATCAATTTTGGGGTGGGGGGGGAGATTCAGCTAACGGATGCGATTGTCGCGTTGTTGCAAGAAGAGCAGGCGCTTGCCTTTCCTTTCCAGGGTCACCGTTACGATTGCGGCAGTCGATTGGGTTTCTTGCAGGCGACGATTGCTTATGCGCTCAAACGACCTGAATTTAAAGAGCCCTTGCGGGAATATTTATTTAAACTGTTGGGCTCGGGGTTGGGGGGGGTTAACGGCGAGTGCAATTAAAAGTGTAGGTTAGGCCGGCTCCGGCTCACGGGATCTGCCGTGGATTTGCAGTATTATTTGAATTGATATTGTTTTCTACTCTTCAGTATCTTTATGTCAATAACTATGGTTTCGTTT
>NZ_VFIV01000043.1 GCF_019425495.1 Coxiella endosymbiont of Ornithodoros amblus | reverse complement strand
CAATGCACTTCTCACTTGCAAGAGAGTCCATAAAGGATTATCTGAATTCACAATCTTTAAAACCACTAGAATTGCTTTATATTGTTCCGAATAAGAATGTTCAAACGATTTTAATTAAAAGTGCTAACGGTTTTGTAGTCGGTTTGTTATTTATAAAAGCCTTCGCAGAAGGAATTAGCAAAACTGCATTAACTCGTCTTGCGCAATTGCTCAACCCGCCCATACGACTCATCACCTCTCTTAGAAAAAGACCTTAACCATAAGGCTGAAGTGCCTGTCTAATCTGCGCATATAGCTGCGGCAACCAGCGAGGATGTACAGCTTCCATAGATGGGCGTATAGTAACGCAAGTCATCGGGAGCGTAATGACTTTGATATGGCGCTCTCCTACCAAATAAGCCAATACGAACAATTGTCAATGTGGCTTTATTCCAAATGGGTATACATCCGATCGACGCATCGCTACCATGGATTAAAGATATCATCACCCAAATCATGGCGGTGATCTAACCTTACATAATAGGGATCAGCGGAATTGGGATAATTTAAGCATTAGTGATAAATCGAATCGGCTTGCCGGATTGAAGCTGACAATTTTATAAACGCCTTCAGGAACTTGATGATCCCCATCATGCATTTAGGTCCCAGTCCGCCGCTTGAATCGAAGCTAAGATAGGGAAAGAACGAATGTAACGCCAAAGGCCTCGATCTTTCGCCCATAGCTGGACTCGGTGAATTTTTGAATACGAGTAGTAAAATATCTTTCGGCGGATAACTCACCCCAGCCCGCTTAAAATAAGGCCACAAATTTTTAAAAGCATAGCCGCGGTACTTTAAAATCGCGCTAAATTATGTTGCGTTGAGATCCGTGATGAATGGAAGCGCAACCAGTAAATGTTAAAGCAAGAAGGATAGTGAAGAAAGAGAGGACTTTTCTTAAAGGAATTATTTTCATAACTATTTGATATTTATCATATTTTTATACTATGCAAAAAATTTACAATATGCTACCTTCTCCGTTAAAGTTAGGCAAGCCTATTTTCATATTTTTATATGTTATCATCTGTCTCGCCTTGTTTTCTATTAGGATTGAAAAACGACACGGGAAGTGCAGCACAACAAGTCTTATCGATTATTGAGTTATTCTTTATTTCCACTTTTCTTCATTACCGTCTGCCCGCCGGCCACTATCTATATATTATGTGGTACATGTGGTACACGAACGTCGCTTTGAATGATTCCTTAAACTAGCGCTAGCTGTTCTTTTCACGCAGAAAGATTCTCTTATTCAAACCATATCAAATCTGGAGTCCTATCTTTATTTAGCACCCGAGAAGCTTGGTTCGTTATTAGTATCTTTTATGATCACCCAATTATTACTCATACGAATAGTTCCGGGGAAACGTTTCGAGGGCCCTATCACACCAAAAAGTAACGTTCCTGTCTAAAAAACGAACGAGATTTTATGCTTTGGATATTACGTTGACGCTATTTTATCTTTATGGTTATCAATTTTCATTCTTTCCCCCCAACTATTATTATGATCATTTTGGCAGTATTTTAAGTACAAGGTGAGCAAAAGCAAGCGGTTCTACTGACTTCTGGCTGGTAAGGGATTTATCGGTATTTTCATCAGCCCCATGAAATAGGCACTGCTTTTTTTCTGGACAGTAACTACATTATTTTCACATTCTTACCTTATTTTTATTTAATTTATTTAACTATTTTACTCACACATCGTTCGCTACACGACGAGAATCGTTACCATAAAAATACGGTTCCTATTGAAAAATTTATTGCCAACAGATACCCTCTCAGACAGTTCCTTATTTTTTTAACTAAAAGATTCAATGCTATGGTAAAATGGCGAAAATCTGAAAATTAATCTCCCTCTTCCACTTGTTGGAAAGGTTAGGGAGAAGTTAAAAAAATAAAAAGGCTAATCATGAATCAAACCACTTACATCGAAAAACAAAAACGATTATCACAATCCCAACTTTGGACCAGACAGCGAGCTTTTTATGATCAAAAAGGGGCTGAAGCTTGGGCGGGCGACGTACCTTTCTATATTACAAGTAATCCTTTTATTGCCAATTGTTACGCTAAATTAGTCATCCGATTTATTCAGGATTGGATTAATCAACAGCCTGAATCAAGATACCAAACCTTTTACATTTTAGAATTGGGAGCGGGGAGTGGGCAATTTAGCTTTTTTGTATTAAAGCAACTAAGTTCCATTCAAGTTCAATTGAATTTATCACATCTTAATATCAAGTATGTAATGAGTGATTTCACTGAAAATAATGTAAGCTTTTGGCAAAATCAAAAAATGTTTCTTCCTTTTCTTAAAAAAAAACAATTGGATTTCGCGGTCTATGATTTAGAAAACGATCAATCCATAACACTGATTAAAAGCGGAACAGAGTTGCAGCCAAACTCGCTAAGCAACCCACTGATTGTTTTCGCTAATTATATCTTTGATAGCATCAAAGCTGACGTATTCGCTATTAAAAATAAAAAAATCAAAGAATCCTTAGTCACGCTAAAATCAAAACAAAAAACTTCGTTTATAAACGCTAAGATCAATTTGAAAAAAATACAAATTAAATTTACAGAACGGTCCATCCGCTATGATTATTATTCAAATAAAATCTTTGACGACATCCTCAATCAATACAAAGACCAATTAAGAAACACGCAATTACTTTTTCCTTCAGGAGCACTTAAATGCCTACAAAATTTAATTCAAATTAGTTGCGGCAAATTACTGTTAGTCTCCTCCGACAAAGGGTTCAACACTATTGACGAACTTAATGAATTAGACTACCCCGAATTAGATTTCCATGGTAGTTTTTCGCTAATGGTTAATTATCATGCTATTGGAGAATATTTTAAACGTGAGAATGGAGAAGCTTTTATTCAGACTCCACGAGAAGGTTTGGCCAGCGTTGTCTGTGCCGCCGGCTTTCAATTTGAAAAACTACCCGAAACACAAAATTTTTTAATCGATAATATCGAAGGATTTAGTCCTTCGGACTATTTTAATTTTTATGAACATTTTTTAAAAACAGCAAATAAAGCTTCTTTTGAAATGTTGTTATCTTTTTTATGTTTCTTTCAGTGGGATCCGCTTCTATTTTACCAAATTCATGATGAGCTAATGAAACGCTTGAATAAAGCAGATGAACAAATGATCCATTACCTTAAAAAAAATCTATCCCTTATTGCTGATAATTTCTATTATGTTCCAGGATGCGATGATATTTTCTTTGCCATTGGTATGTTGTATTACCAGCTAGATGAGTATAAAAAGGCAATTCATTATTACTTAGAATCAGAAAAGCATTTTGGGTCGAGATTTGAATCAATCTACAACATCGGATTATGTCATTTTTATGCGAAACACTATAAATCAGCAGTTAATTATTTTAAAAAAGCACTCAAACTCAATCCAAGAGCTAAAACAGCGAAGTATTTATTAACTAAAGCAAAAAATAAAAAGTAATATCTATTTATTTTAGACCCCGTCGTTCCCGTGCGTGGGCCGTCTACTGACAGACAAAGAATCGAGGGCTTTCACAGCCGAAGTCACGGGAGTCCCGGCTAAAAGGCTAAGAAAAGCACCATCGGTGTTTTTCTTAGCCCCTAGTCTTTTAGGTCTCCTCCTGACTCCGCCGTGAAGGTTTTGTATGCTTCAATAATACAGCAGATGCCCCGCGGAGGGCGACGGGGTTTAAGTTTTTCACGCTTCACCACGGGTGGGTAATGATAGAGGCCCCTTGTATCAAGGAGCTTTGAAAGGAACAAGGCGAAAGAGAAGCATCAACTTTACAGTCATTAGGGGTTTATGCTTAAGTTGATGGCTAGGTGCGCAGGCGGGGATGATAAACTCCAAATTAGAATTGCTATAACACAGGCTTACTACTGAATTTTTTATCTCTTTTGATAAGTTTCCTTAATAAATAAAGTGACGATCCCTGCAGTTGATAATCCGACTGGTATAATGCTTAATGCCAATGTGTAATTATGGGAAGTATAAATCCGAATTCCATTCTCCAATCGCCCGCTCCACAACCAATCTAAAATATCACCGACGACCGGTTGAAAGATAAATCCGCCCATCATAATAACGAAATTCACAAAAGCAATAGCCGTTCCCGAAATCTTATTAGGATTATTTTCTTTACTTAAAGTGAAACATAATGGATGCGGACCGCAACAAATACCAAAAAGAAACAATAACGGATATAACACATAAATAGGCAAGCAATTCAAATATAAAATTAGACTGGCCACGAGGCTGCTAAAAAAGAAGAGGTCAACAATGGTATTTGCGAGTTTCAAAAATATCAGATAACGCCCCACTGCCAAAACTTGACATTATCCAGCCGAATAACATAATTGACACGCCCCTCGCCGCTTGTTCTGGAGACAAATGGTGTACATAACGCAGATAAGGGATCGCCCAAACATCTAAAAATATCAACGAAGGCAAATATAATAGGGAACCCACAATACCAATAAACCACATTTATCGATTTCTTTATAATTCCAAAGAGGTAATCGCCTAACTGGCGATAACTAATGGCCGCCATTTCTGTGGTCGCTCCTTCTTCTTTGGGTTTATCACGAATAGAATAATTAATAATATCGCCATAATTAAATCTATTCCCATAAACAACGGGAAATACATTGCAATATGAGTTAAATAAATATCAGTGAAAATCGCCGCCACCATTCCTCACCCTGTCACAATGCCTGTGGCCGTGGAAAAATTTTACAATGAAGCCAAGTAGCCGCTAACTTTAGCGTTGTTACATAAGCAAGGGCCGGAAAAACCCAACCATAAAACGACCCATTAATGCGAAGTCAAACTCTTTAAAAAGAAGAAAAAATGAAAACGCCAATGGGGGGTACCCATTATTGAAGCAATTTTAAGGATCACCGCGGCCTAATGCGATCCACCATCACTCCCACAGGTAACTGGAGTGGCGCATAAGAAAAATAATAATAAGAAACGCCTATAAAAATGATCCATACCATCATTTCAGGACGAGGCGTGTCAGGTGATGATGATAAATAAGTACTATCTTTTGGAAAAACGCGCCATTTTCTTCTCTATAATCATGATCGTCCATAACGCCCCTTTCTATTTACGCAAGTTCAATGCCTGTTTAGCTAATATAGATACCTTATTGAATGGGTGACGTCAATGACTTATGGTTGCTACAAGTTTTCAGCCTTTCAAAGAGAAATTGAGAGACGAGGACAAGTAGGGACAACGTTATCATCGTTTCCTGTTGAGCCTGCGTTCCACGAAGAATAAAATAGTTTGTTGATTCAATCACAATAACCCCTTTTAGTTTCTTCCTTAAAAGAACTAGTTACTTCTTCTGATTCAATTGGCTGAAGCGGCTTTTCCGATTTTTCCTTTAAAGAAAAACCAAAAAATTTTATTCCTAAATATGGCAGTTTTTCATTTGTAAATTTTTCTTGAGTGATGTTTATAATATATTCTTTATTCTCTTTGTTAATCTTTTCGAGAATCTCTAAAGTCTAAGCTTTTTGTATCACTACATTACCAATAAACGGCTGTGAGGTTTCCTCTGTTTCTTTCGCACCAATGAGAATTTTAAAAGCCAATCCATAAAATTATACCATTGAAACCGTGGCAGAAAAATTACTAATAATCTTGCTATAGCTCGATAATTAACAAGCCATCCATAAAATTTTCATAATTTCCATTATAAATTTAATAAAAATATCATTTGCGTGAACGAAAGACGCTAAAGCATCCATGTCCACAACCGACGCAATAGTCAAACTAAAAATACTGATATAAATTGCCATGCTAACAAAAATAGACAGCAAAGCCTATTGAAAGAAAAAATCTCAGTGTGATGTGAATCGAATCTAAAGCGGAGACAATCTAAAAAACAATATTAATTACAGCCGTTAAATCTGCGAGTATAGGAAGATCTCCTACTCCGTTATGCACATGATTCTATCTTTTTTTTGACAAGTCCTTCCAAAACCACCAGGCACCTCCAGCGTCTAAAAAAGAAATTTAGAAACGATGAAATTAAACTATGACTCGAGGAGGTAATCCGTTTTTTCCTCGGGTGTTTGTAACTGAGTAAATAAGTTATCAAAAGAACGTTTACTCAATACTTCATTATTCGCATCCATCGCATCGACCTTAAAGAAAAAATGCGGATGTGACTCTATATCATCAGAATGAACGATAATTCCATTGTAATTTTGTAGTTTATTGTCCGTTAAGTCAGTGGCTTCATTTATTATCAGAGTGGTGGGGTCACTCTCTCTTCGACCGCTATATTGATACGTATTATTTTATCCATGTGATTGTATTATTGGTGGAGACCCATAAAGAAACTTCACTCTTATTTTTGGTTCACCCACACTAACATCTGGTAAATCAAACCGTCAATATAATTCGATTAAATTTTGATTTATAACTTAAAAGCAAATTAATTATTGGATGAAGCAATTAAGAAAACTTAAAATAATGATTTCATTTGAGGTCTGTGATAATATTCCAGTCACTTCAGGAGCGCCCGTAGCTCAGTTGGATAGAGTAACCGGCTTCGAACCGGTTGGTCGGGGGTTCGAATCCCTCCGGGCGCGCCAATTTCCAATTAAAAATCAATTAGTTACTTTTTAATAATTTCTTAAGCTTAAGGTGGTCTCATAAAGCTAGCTTTGTTCCATCCGAAATATTTTATGAACGCGCCTAATTTTTCTTCGGCAATAAAAGAGCTGTGGAATACGAAAGTAGAAGAAATGTGGATAGAACGTAAGAGTTGGCAGATCATCCGAGCAAAAAATCGCGAGAATTCTTTTTTCTATGACATAGGTAGATAATTATAGGTATTATTTTGGAGAAGGCAATTTTCAATCTGTATGCCGAGCTTATTCTATAGATAAGGAAGGCAAAATCAATGAAAAAACCCCCTCCTCGGCTGTAAAGAGTTTTGACCTTAAAAAAAGAATAATACAATGGAGGGGATTATAAAAGAAGCTAAAATATTTGGCAGATATTATCAGATCGACGGATGGAAATACACCTAAAAAAATAAATAAATTGTATCTTTTTCTAGAATTTATTTGTGGAAAATCGCTTGAAATATTATTAACAAAATTAGCCGGAAACAAACTTCAATTAACCTTTTAACAAAGAATCGAACTTATTTTTTATATCGTGCAATAACTGAATCTCTTTCGCCACTATACCTTCTTTTACAGGTTCTATAGAGAAACCCTTTGTCTATTGTGATTTAAAACCACATAATATTCGGATAAATATAAAAACAAAAAATCAAAGAAGAGCGGATGCCTTCTTTTGATTGTCCTATTATCGACTTAGGAGTTTTAGATACAGAAGACGTAGATCCACCAAAGGATAGAATAGCAAAGGGAACGTTTACTTATATACCACCAGAAATTTCAGAAGAAAAGTAGGCATTCACACTGACTTATTCATTCTCGTTCCTATGAACGCAGAACTGTTAAGCATGACACATTTTATTATCTTTCACAAGAGAAAATTAAACCAATTTAGGAAAGGAACCTACGATGTCTCCGATTCATTTAAACATAAACATGCCACCTATTCCCACCTCTTATCCATCAGTTGTTGGGCCTCTTATTAGAAAATTCCTGGTTAAAATACAGAGTAAATATTATTGGAGGGGCCTGCCACGGATGAGGTATTACGCTTTATTTACGACTTTAAACAAAATCTCCCTCCTCATGGCTGCATTGAAGAAGTAAAAAATATAATAGCAAGGGATTGGGAGAATTAGGTCTACCTTTTACAAAATTAATTTTACTTGAATCAGGCTGCTAGAAGGAACAGCCTATTGGCCTTAACTGCACATTTGAGCATTTTGACTTTGATAATAATCAAGATTTTTGCCCTGCCTTTATCAAGCTTAATGAAAAAAATTTCGCATTTCCTCTGCCAATATTTATCAACTCTTACAGTAAAAATAAAACGGAAGGTGGCCAATTTTTAATCATATTAAGCCCTCCTGCCTTCTATTTGATTAATGAAAATCTTTTCAAAAGAACTGTAGGCTCAGTACTCAGATATTTTTTAAACAATAAGATCGTAAGAAATAATGATCTTACAGAAATTTTCAAAGAATATAATTCACTTCTAATAAGCTCTTTTAGCAAACTTTATCGCCAAAAAACTTGGTACTCCCTTTTTAGAAATCGTCTACGCAGTAAGTTCGGGAGGAAAGTTTTCAGTTATAATCTCGAGGATTTTAATGAAATAATAACCTATGTACAATCCCGACATGACGGCGCAACCTAGTGCGCTTTGAAAAAATTAGATATACATCTGTCTGTTGAAGCACTCCTTAAACAAAAAGCCTGTCATTTAATTCCTTAGGTGCTATTCTCAAAATAGGATCATTAGCAACAAAATTCGCCTTGAAATATTTCCTCCCATACCCCATAAATAAATAATGACACTAACCCTTCTGAAAGGAGAGCGAAAATGGCAAAAGCAGTACAAAAATACCCTCACAGTATGTTAAACCACCTCCAACAAGACATTAACCGTTTATTTGAGCCATTTGGATGGGCGACGGGCGGCGAATTTTGGGATTCTTTTTCGAGTGAATGGTCTCCTCATATTGATATTAAGGATGAAGGCCAAAATTACCTCATCTGTGCAGATATACCAGGTGTTGATCCTAAAAAAATCCAGGTGTCTATGGAAAATAATATCTTGACGATTAAAGGGGAAAGAGAAACGGAAGCAAAGGAAAAAAGTCAAAGCTACTTACGCGTTGAGCGTACTAAAGGCTCATTTTTACGGCAATTTACCCTACCTGAATCCGCCGATGCTGAAAACATTAAAGCAAAAAGCAAACGCGGTGTACTAGAAATCACCATCCCGAAAGCTCAGCCGCCCAGAACGAAAAAAATAGAAATAGAAGAGCAAGAATAAATGCCCTTTTCTTCCCTATAATACCCCCATGTTGGGGGTATTTTTTATTTAAAATCAATAATTAAGATAACTTCATTGTTTGCTTATATTTAAAAGAGGGACGTAAAAAGAAGGAATTAACAAGGTATTAGGTAGTAGGCGGACCATGAAAAATTTAAGTGTCATTGATTGGATCGCTGTAATCCTGCTCATCATCAGAGGATTGAACATAGGATTCATGGGCGTATTCGACTACAACATACTTGGTGGTATTTTTAGCCAAGTAACAGCATTGTTACAGACCATTTATCTCTTAATTGACTTAACTGCATTGTGGTTTATTTTCCACTTGACAAAAAAGCAGTGAAGTAAGCCACGACCATATTAGCCGTAATTAATTCCTTTAGGAGAATGCACGTAGGGGTTGGAAGTCTTTCCAACCCTTTTATAACCGTAAGCATAATTCGGCGACGAAAATAAGCCCCTAGACGGTGTTCCCAAGATAGATCCCCTACCATGTCTAAAGCTAATTCATTATTTTAATTGGAACCGTTAAGCTCGTTTACGTTAAAATCGTTCGCAAATGAGCCAACATATCGTCAGGCCCTTCAACTTCGTGTTGGAAAAGCTTATCGCCCTCCTGGATAAAATGCTCTATGAACTGTTCTAAATCTTTTCGTACTGTCCGATCAGCATTTTCACAGACGATCAAAAAAGTGCTTGTATGTTGAGAATAAAAACGTGGCACAAACCCTTTTTACATTCCGAACTTAGAACTATATTGATAACTTTACCAGTGATATCGATAGTTCTTCAAACCTTGGTATGGAAAATTAATGTTTTTTTATACATCATCCCCATTTCCTTTTTCCGTTGTTCGCTACTTCATGGGGCGCCTTATTTCTCGTAAGTTCCTATCAATTTACGAATGTTCACGCCACGGCTTTACTCTCTCTAATCTGGCTTGGCATCGCTATCGGCGGGCCCTTTTTCGGTT
>NZ_VFIV01000087.1 GCF_019425495.1 Coxiella endosymbiont of Ornithodoros amblus | reverse complement strand
TTGATAGGGTATAATTACTGCGTCCCTCTCTTCAAAACTTCGTCAATGCCACGGTTCGCTAATTCGTCTGCGATTTCATTTGCGACATGGCCGCTATGGCCTTTTACCCAATGCCAAACAATTGTATGGCGCTCCACTTCGCACTCAAGTTCTTCCCATAATCGTTGGTTTTTCACAGGCTTTTTATTACTGGTTTGCCAGCCCCGCCTTTTCCAAACAGGAAGCCATTCAGTGATTCCGCGGCGCAAATATTGCGAATCTGTTGTTACAATTACCTGGCATGATTTCTTTAAGGATTTTAACCCCTCAATGGCGGCTGTTAATTCCATCTGGTTGTTGGTAGTTTTGGCAACTCCACCATGGAGCTGACGCTCATGCTCATTATAACGTAGTAATACTCCCCATCCGCCAGGGCCCGGATTTCCGCGACAGGCGCCATCACAATAGAAGTAAACAATATTTTGCTCTTGTTTCGTCATTAATTTTATCAACTTTTAATAATAAGGTGAGGAGGTTGGCTTTACGATTTTCCCCGCAATGATATCCGTTCCTTTCCAAACAATTTTATGCAGTAAGGGAGCGTAGACGCTCTTTTTTCCAATCAATAAATAAATGCCGCCTGCTGCCGGCAAAGACAATTGACCTGCCACTTCGCTAAATAATTGCATTCCTCGTCCGGGTTTTTTCTGACGAGGGAAACGATAGCAAAAAGTCTTGCTGAATAAAATGGAATAATTAAAATTAATTAACCAACGTTTAACTTGCGCGCGTGACCAGAACTTTCCATTCCAGGGAATATCTTTTTTTAAATTAAAAAATTTATTTATTCCCCACAGGCTCCACGGATTAAACCCAAAAATTAATAATCGACCGTCCGGTTTTAGCGCTTGAAAAATTTCCTGCAGTAATTTAACGGGGTAATTGATGAATTCTAATAAATGCACGAGGACCACAATATCGACGCTATTCGGCAACAATGGTAGGTCTTGATATTCTGTTTGGATCGTCAACGAGGAAAGGTCGTCGGGTTGCGACATTAATCTTATTCGATAAAGGATGGAGCTCATCGCCGAATGAGCAAGATCTGCTGTACCACCCATTTGTACTAAGTATCGGCCTTTAATATTGCTTAAAACGCGGGCAGCTTCTTCACATTCTAAGGTTAACAACCACGACCCCGGTGATTGTTGGTACCATTCCTGCATACTCGGTGACGTAGGTTTCATATCGCAAGTTTCGATTTATTGTCTTATACTCATTAAGGATCTGTGTGTTAGAGAGAGGCTTGCTTATGCCGCATAATATTCTCGCCATCCCTGCTCTTAATGATAACTACATCTGGACCATCGTGCATCCACGAAAACAAACGACTGTTATCATCGACCCTGGCGAAGCAAAACCCGTGCTTGATTTACTGAAAGAGCAAAAACTTAACTTGGCTGCCATACTCATCACTCACCATCATTGGGACCATACCAACGGCGTCCAAGCTATTTTACAAGAACATCCCGCCCCCGTTTATGGTCTTGCTGAAAGTGCTATTCCGTTTTGTGATCGCCCAGTCGTTGATAAGGAAAGCTTTTCTATCCCCTGCGCAGAACTTACTTTTAATGTATTGGCAATACCCGGCCATACCCTCGATCATGTGGCTTATTATGCAGATCAATGGATCTACACGGGTGATACTTTATTTGCGGGCGGCTGTGGGCGAATTTTTGAAGGGTCTCCTGATCAATTTTATCATTCGCTGCAGAAATTAGTTTCACTAAACCCCAGCACACGGGTTTACTGCGGCCATGAATACACAGCCAAGAATCTTGAATTTGCCAAAACTGTAGAACCAGAAAATCTCAAACTTAAACAACGCATCATTGAAACCAATCAAAAAACTAATCAAAACCTACCGACTTTACCCTCTACCATTCAAGCTGAGCTCGACACCAACCCTTTTCTTCGTTGTCATCAAAGAAACATCCAGCGGCGAGTCCAAGAATATTGCGGCTATCCACTCGCTAACACAGTCGCCGTTTTCGCTGCTCTGCGTCGTTGGAAAGATAAGTTTTGAAAATCTCGGCCGCAAAACGAGCGATATTTCTTTCTTTGTTTAGGAATTAGAGGATGGAATGGATCCCAAACTTTAAATTTTTTATTATAATTTTCAATTAGTTAAAAAATTTCCGATAAATTTTTAGTCAATTTTCCTTGATTCTGACTCCATTTATCCGTAATATGCCTCGGATGCGAAAATGGATCTCAAATACTACCACTGCTATGCCTGCTTCATCAGACCAACAATGGCACCTCACTAACCTTTTTCAAAAGGCCAAAGTTTTTTGAGCGTGATCAATCATCGTTTTAGCTTTGACGGGAAGTATAGCAACAATTACTGTCCGTGAAAAAATACGGTGGTTTCAGTACCGGTAGCACTATCTTACTCAATTGACCAAAAACGTTCAACCCTATATTTATTACGTGCTCCAACAAACTGAAAAAAGGGGGATGCTGGCGGAAATTGCCATTCTCCCGATGATTGAAAGCTAACCCTTTTCTTTACTCTAATCGCGGAGCCACTGGACTTTGGCAAATGATGTCCGGCACTGCTACTGGCTTTGGTCTTCTGATTAATTGGTGGTACGACGGACGTCGAGACGTGGTGGCTTCAACGAATGCCGCTTTAAATTACCTTCAATACCTTCATGGTTATTTCCATATAACTAGCTCTTGGCGATTGGCGCCTACGACGCCGGCGAGGGAACTATCTCAGCGGCTATCCGATATAACCGTCGGCATGGGCCCCGATCCACCGATTTTTGGTCTCTCCCCTTACCTTATGAAACTCGCGAGTACGTTCCGAAATTGTTAGCCTTGGCCAACATTATTAAAAATCATACTCGTTATGGTTTACATTTAACACTCATTGAGAATCCTCCTTTTTTACAACTGTGGCATTAGCAGGGCAAATGAATTTAGAAAAATTAGTGAATTGTCTGATTCTACATCGAAACTTATCAGCAATTTAAATCCCGATTTTCGTCGTTCGTCAACAATGCCGAATCATATCTATAATTTTTGATACCTATCGATAAAGCAGACCAACTCCAAAAAGTTTAGCTGAACTAGAAACGCAAACTCCCGCGTTGTCGGGAAAACGAATATATCATCGCGTTCACGCTGGCGATTCGTTAAGTATTTTAGCAAGCCGCTACCACACGAGTATGACGGAAATTCGTCAGATGAATAAATTAAAAAGCAATGTTATCCAAATTGAAAAAATTTATTAATTCCTGAGGCGCAAGCAACTCCTTACACCCCTGTTCACAATGCTCGCATTTCTGAGGATGATATTCCGGGACCCAAACGTATTGTGCACGTGGTGAAAGCTCATGAAACGATTGCACAGATTGCTCATCTTTCGCCTTTGGGGTAGGTGATAAATTGATTATTTGGAAATCCCTTCATACCGCTACAAAATACCATCTCGTTAAACGGAGAGAGTCCCTTTCGACCATTGCCCACCTTTATGGAACCACTGTCTCTAAATTACAATTACACCATTTGAATCATTTGTCCGGAGATAATATTCGAATTGGGCAGCAATTAATGGTATAAGTCGAATAAACGCTGAGTTTCTGATAATTGGTGTGCAGAAATTT
>NZ_VFIV01000086.1 GCF_019425495.1 Coxiella endosymbiont of Ornithodoros amblus | reverse complement strand
CGGCTTAGAAAATGTAAGGGAAATTATTTTCAACCCAATAATCAATTGCTTCAATTAAAACAAGCCTTTCCATTAATTCCACCTGCTCAGGAAACAAACTCATCGCTTTCCTTCGTGTATGGAGCCAATAGCAACAAAAGGGAATTTGTTTAACTTTATTTTAAATTACCTTTGGTAAGATAACCACGTTATTTACATTTTCATTTTTTGTACTACGCCTTTCTTCAATAGACCAACTCTCGTAAGTATCCAAGCCGTTGATTTTAATTGTTAAGAAACCTTCTTCCTTAACAAGAAACTTACAACAAGCAGAGGGGCTTTAGTCGGCTTCTTTAAAAATGAGATAGACAGACGTAATGACCCTGCTGCAGAGAGAGAGAACTCCAGCTCAATGGGCCTCCCTCGATAGCGCTCCTACCAGCTCACCGTTAGACTCACCCCACAATCTATTTGGTTATTGCGCTCCAGCAATCAGCGTTTTCATTTCTTTCACTGCTTCCGCTAGTCCAACCAGTACTCCGCGAGAAATAATGCTATGGCCGATATTGAGTTCGTTAATGACGGGGATCGCGGCGATTGGTTGGATGTTGTGGATGGTTAAGCCGTGGCCGGCGTTTACGATGAGACTGAGGCTATCGGCGTAGGCAGCGGCGGCGGTAATGTGTTTTAATTGTTGGTTATGCTCATGATCGGTTTTGGCGTTGGCGTAATGGCCGGTGTGGATTTCGATAACAGGAGCGCCTGCGGCTTTCGCTGCATTAATTTGTTTTTCTTCAGGGTCGATAAATAAAGAAACCTCTATACCGACTTTCGCCAGGCGCGCACAAACTTTTTTTAAAGTATTTTTCTGGCCGGCAACATCTAAACCGCCCTCGGTTGTCAGCTCTTCACGTTTTTCAGGCACGAGGCAACAACGTTCAGGCTTAATTTCCTCGGCAAATTGGATAATATCTTCGGCAGTTGTCATTTCCAAATTCATTGGTACTGTTAATTTGCGCTTTAAATTACGGACGTCGTTACCTTGAATATGGCGGCGATCTTCTCGCAAATGCAACGTAATTCCATCAGCACCCGCTTCTATAGCAATCATAGCCGCTTCCACAGGATCAGGATAATCCACCCCCCGTGCTTGGCGCAAGGTGGCGATATGATCAATATTCACGCCTAAACGAACCATTGCTAGATCCTTTTTTAAGTTGAGTATAATCAAAGGAATCTTTCTCCGCTAGTTTTTAGGACCTAATCTCATCATGCTTCTATAAACGAAGCTTAGACGCAGAAGTTCAAACCAAATAGGCTTGTAGTGAAGAAGGAAAATGAGACACTAACTGTTATAATGTCGTCCAACGACAGTTTAATACTCCGCGATGTTGGGTTCGCCATTGAACGCGCTTTTATTTAATATAGATTGTCAATCGCCGCTTGTTTCTTTTGTCGTAATTTATCAGCAGTACGCGACTGTTGAGGCCGAGCTTTGGTCGGAATCAGTGACTAACGACCTTATTCCATAAGAAAAAGAAGCATTATCGGCTAACGCTAATATCCGGAATGGTACTTGGCCCCAGTTAAATTAAAAGGGTTAGGAAAATTTTTCAGATCACCATCTTTCTCACTTTACTCACAGTTTTACATTTACACCGAATTATCTACCACATTCGGTGTGACCGTTTGCGCTAGGAATTAATTGCTATCCGTTGTGGATAATCTTGGGTGGGCATCCGAAGCACAATTAACGTTACTTCCATGGGGGCATGTTGATGGTGTGTCCTTCCCTCGTATTCAGCCGAATAACGATAAGGATGAGCAACGCAGTCTTGAACAGACAACTCAAGATGTTTGGCAATTAAGTTAGTAAGCGCTTCTTTTTTTGTGAATTTCTTTTTCTAAAAAATAGATTGCCACTGGCAATAGCACTGAAATTTCCTCATGATTGGAACCTGTCTGTTCTGAAATTTGTTGTATAAGCTCAGCCATACACCGTAGCAAATAGGTAAACCTTAACAGCGGTTGATAAGCTTCAACATCGATGGCATTTTTAGATCTTCTTGCGCAAATAAAAAACGTATATTTTCTTGGCGACTAATGCATCTCTCAACAGTTTCGTTAACCTGGAATATCTTTCCTAGCTAACGCTGTAATTTTTCTCTCCATATTTCAGTCCCATTTTATGGCGATCCACTTTTTCAAAGCCGAGCTCTGGATAGCGATGCAAAATAAATTCAAGATCGCTTTCGTCGAGATTGCGGTAAACATATTTTAATGAATAAAGTCAGTGAGTTAAAAGGGTTAAGAAGGGTCGTACATCCCCCCCACCCGTGGTGAAGCGTGAAAAACTTAAAACCCGTCGCCCTCCCGCGGGGGCATCTGCTGTATTATTGAAGCATACAAAACCTTCACGGCCGAGTCGGCTTTGATATTCCCTCTTTACTTCGCCCCCTTAAGTTGACCCCCAGGTGCCTGCGCGGGAATAATGATGAAGAGGTGGGGATGTCAGGTTTAAGGCACTGTCCCGCATTTCGCTCCGCTGCATACGGATTACTTTTTCTTTCAACGAAGCGAGGATAATCCCGCTAGAATAATAGCTCGCGTGTTTTAAGCGCTTTTTTTCCGAGCAGGCGGTTTAGTGTTAATCGCATTAAGTATTTGATTTCTTTTAGGGATGACTCATCGGAAAATGACTCTTCCTGTAAGGCTAAGAGGCTCTTCCCTGAAAAAACGTCTTTTTCTTCGCTTTTTTCGCAAAGTAAAAAGCCGCGGTCGGGTAAATATTGATAAAACTGATCGGGCTTGAACGGTAATTTCATTTCAACGTCGTACGATAAGGGAAGTCCGTAACCAAGTTCGTCTAATAATTGTTTCTCAAAGCAGCGCAAAGTTGCTTCTAATCGGCCATTAACTAATTTTTCCAATGTATTTTGGTAGTGATGAAATAATCGAAGGCAAGGGTCATCGTGATGCAGTAGGCGTATTAACAATTCATTTAAATAAAAACCACATAACAGGGCTTCACCTTCCAATAAATAGGGCATTCCATTAGCTTCAACGTCGCCTAAAAATTTTAAATCACTGCGACCTGACCACGAAATTAAAAGTGGATAAAATAATCCTAACTTACCTTTATAGCGTGATTTTAGTCCGCGGGCACTTCGCGCTAATGCGCAAACACGGCCATGGTTAGGCGTTAATAACTCGAGGATTAAGCTGGTATTGCTGTATGGACGTCGATGTAAAATAAAAGCTGGCTCTAAAGCAACGCGTTTTGTCATTCTTCAAGCCCCAGCTCCCTTAACAATCGTTCGTTATCTGCCCAGCCGTTTTTAACCTTTACCCATAGTTGTAAAAACACTTTTTCGCCAAACCATTTTTCCATATCAAGACGGGCGTTGGTGCCAACCCTTTTAAGTCGCCCCCCCTTTTTTCCAATGACAATTCCTTTTTGACTTTTTTTTTCAACCCAAATTACCCCAGACAGGCGAACAATTTTTTCCTCCTTCCGAAATTCGATTAAGGTGACCGCTAATGAGTAAGGGATTTCCTGCCCTAGTAAGCGCATTAATTTTTCGCGGATAATTTCAGAAGCCATAAACTGATCGCTGCGATCCGTCACTTGTTCTGGCGGGAAATAAAACGGTGATTCCGGCATTAATTGGTGA
>NZ_VFIV01000042.1 GCF_019425495.1 Coxiella endosymbiont of Ornithodoros amblus | reverse complement strand
CCAATTCGTTCGCTCTATCAGGAGATAACACTCCTGCTCCGATCCAAGCGCAGCGCTAAAAATCCAGCGGCGATTTGCAGAAAATCAATCTGAAATAAGCCACAAAATCGTTGCAGTCGTCGATAACATGTATAGAGATTCTTTTTTGAAGCCCAATTTTCACCTAATTTAAGTATTTAGCTAATAAATTTTTATGCTCAACTTTTTGGAAAAAGGAGGAAGGATGCTGCCCAATCAGGATTATAAACATGAAATAGAATAGAAATGCCGCTTATACCTATATTTCGTGAACACAACATAGACTACAGCAAAATTAAAAACAATATCGCTGCCGCCCGTATACCTACTCCTTCAGGACTGCTCAGGAATCTTGAGGGTTTATATTTCACCGTTGCCCATACCGACGTAAAAATTCCCGTTTTTAGGGACAAGGGAGTGGTCATCATTCGAGATTCAGGGATTCATGACCTGTAGTATGGAAAATATTACTCCTCAAGCTTATGTTTCCACAGTGTTATCTAAAAAAACGGACTTCGCCATTATCCGCTGAGAAAACTATTCCTGAAATCCCTGACTCTGTAAAAAATGCTATTGGTCAATTCGACTATCAGGACAAAGGAATTGCCCAACGGCATGTTCCTCGTTTAGCTGTCTTAGAAGCTTGACGAAGGGTGGAGCATACGCCAAATCGAAATTTTAAAAAGAGATATATTTTCTTTGGGCGGAAGGTATTTTTAAGCCCATGGGCTTTCATCTATGGTCTATTTATGGCTATCAACATATTTTCGGGCTTTTAACGTTGGAAAACATAGACAAGCCCGCTAACGAAAAAGAAAAAACAAGAGCGAATCAATTATGCCAACTCACTCAAAAGAACATTTTTTCAGTGTCTACCCAACTGAAATCTTTGACAACCTTTCTTTGGGTACTTTTTTCTGTAATCAAACATTACGTTTTTCCCAAATTTATTATAGAACGGATAGGTGCCTTTGCGGGCTTTAGTTTGATTGGGTTGGCTAGAGGCTATTACATAAAAGCAACCGCTACGCTAGTTAATTCAAGCTATCAAGCTTTTATGGTAGACGACGCTAAGAAACGATTTCAATCCGGAAGAATTACCGAAACGCTTTTTTAGGGAAGCAAAGCCATGCGGGGCGCTCTCAAACATTTTCCGATTTTAACGTGGAGATTGACTTTATTATTCGTCAGCGCTCACAATCTGGCCGTGATTAATTCAGAGATGAGTTTGTGCATTAAATTTCCGCTGAGTTTTCTCGTTTTCATCTGGGGAAGTTGGAAAGCCACGCGGTACAACGTAGAAAATGTTTGTAAAGAAATCACCGGTTCAACGCAAAATCTTTATAAAACCCCAACTTGATCTAGTTGATGCGAGCGGTTAATGCGATTGGTTAGAACGGATTATCTGAAAATCAACCAATTTTGGAAAGTAATTGGCATGGACACGGTATATGCCACTAGCCTTTTTTATTTAGGCTATGCCAAATTTAGGAAATTTTTACAAGCATCTGCTATTACCATTTACCGGAAATGCTGCTTCGCTTAGCTCTTTCTTTGAGTCGCTCGGTGATCTCACTTCTCCTGTTGGTCTCATAATGGCATTTTTAGCCGCAGGAGTGACACTTACTCAAACGCACCAATGCTATAACCCGCCATGCGGCTTTTCAATCAACCCAGAAAACCACTTTTGAAGAAAAATGAAGAACCTCTCGATCTCGACTGATTCTCTTACGACTTTAGCTATGGCGCGATAGAACTGTACTTCTAATTTTTGAGTTTGTCATTCCTTAGCCGGGAATCCATCGTGCTTCTTTTAGTGAATCGCGCACGCGTGCTCTGAACCCCGTCTGCGGACTCTACGTTTTTAATCTTTACCGCTTGTGGGTAATGATATATTCAAAACCTCTTTCACAAAGGGAACGGTTAATTTGCGTTGGGCAATTAGCGAAGCTTGATCTAATTTATCCAGTAAATTGAATAATATGGACATATCGCGGGGATAATGACGCAATAAAAATTGACCTACCTCATCTGATAATTCAAAACCTCGATCGCGAGCGCGCATTTGAAGGGCTTTTATTTTTTCAGCATCCATAAGTCCGATCACTTGAAAAATCAGCCCCCACGACAACCGCGAACGTAAATCGGCTAACTGGCAATTTAACTGCGGAGGAACGTAATTGCCAGCAACTACTAATTTAACCTGGGATTCGCGCACGCGATTGTAAAAATGTAATAATGCTTCTTCCCAATCCGCCTGACTGAGTACAGCATCAATATCATCAATACAGATTAATGGCTTGCTCTCCAAACCTTGCAAAATCGATGGCGCTAATTGCGGGGCTTTTAACGGCAAATACATTGCTTCCAACGATCGGTTATTCATCGTATGGCAACAAGCTTGTAGTAAATGAGTGCGCCCAACGCTTGGCTCACCCCATAAATAAATAAACAATTCACCCTTACCTTCTAATAATTCATTTAACGCTTTTAACAGCGTGATGTTGTTGCCGCCGTAAAAATTAGCAAAAGTAGTTTCTTCTCGTAACTGCACTCGTAATGGTAATTGATCTATCATTGTTAATGAATGGGAGGAGTTAACATTATCGGGGTTTCTGAATCCTCCGGAGGCGTATTCGATTTCCATCGATAAAATAAATTAGCCGCATTCAGCTCTGACTGAGTAGGTGTTTTTTCAGCTACTAAATACGAAACGGATTTCAACGATTTCACTAGATCATTGAAATTACCAATGGTTTTTATTTTTAACAAAAGCATATTGGCATTCATATCACTGACAGATACTTTGGCCACTGGCGTTAAATGTTTTAAAGTTGAAACGACGTGGACGTAATCGTCGAGGGTTTTCACACCAGTGACTTGCATGATGACTAAACTTTCCATTCCTTTACTATCCAGTGTAGCAAATTGATTGGCCATCATGTCGGCCGCTCGACCGATACCGTTATTGACTACTTGAACGACATTGGCTCCGCTCGTCTTCCATTCATAAGGAGCACCATTCAAAAACAATTGCCATTCTCCTTGAAACTGACCGTTCTCTGCGCTAATCACAGCACCTGATAAAATACTATCAACTCCACAGCGTTGAGAAATAACCTGTAATTTTTGATTATTGGGTAAAGTAGAGGCCGGTTGCGCGACATTGATTTGATCTTCAAAATCCATCGCTGGGAAAATAACAGGAACACCGCGGAGGGCAGCCACTCGTTTCAGCGCTTGAAGTGCTGGATTTTGACTATCGCTTTCTAAAATTTGGGATTGCTTTCCGTTGGGAATAGACACCCACACCATCGTCAAGGGGCGATTGGCACTCCAAATAGCTTGCTTCGCGTTTTGCAGTAACCGCTTAACAGCCCGCGTGTCAAAAACGACTTGCAGCAGGAGCTGCTGTTTTCCGGTCTCATCCGTTTTTGTAGCGTAACTGTATTTTTCAACATAATGGCTGATTTGGGGCACGGCATCTTGCACCGTTGGGAGCGTCATCACACCCGTGTTTCCACTCATCCGAATCGACACCTGCTCTAAAGCTTGAGGTAATGCTGTTTGTAGTGTTTTCGGCGATTGATCAGAGACGGCGACAGTAGCAACGTTTATACCCCACGGATTTCAATAGCCATTCCCTCATTAGTGAGAAAGAAATACGTCAGAGCAATTGTTAAAATAGATATTTTCCGAACGGCCACCATCGCAAAGCCTCCAGTGACTGAAATTATACGCCTTCATCTTTTCATTTGTCTTCTATTTTATTCGCTTTAAATCGTATAATTCAGTCCATGCCAGATTCCGCTCGACATCCGCCTCTTTCCTACCGCAAAGCCGGCGTTGATATTGAAAAAGCGGCTGACTTGGTTGAAGCCATTAAACCAATCGCTAAGCGCACCCGTCGGCCAGGGGTGTTAAGTGGGGTCGGTGGCTTTGGCGGTTTATTTGAATTACCCCGTGGTTATAAACACCCAGTTCTCGTATCAGGTACTGATGGCGTGGGAACCAAATTAAAGATCGCAGTTGAACTTAACCGCCACAATACCATTGGTATTGATCTGGTAGCGATGTGCGTTAATGATGTCATTACTACCGGCGCGGAGCCCTTATTTTTTCTCGATTATTATGCTACCGGCCATCTGAATAAAAAACAAACCAAACAAATTTTGGCAGGCATCGGCGCCGGTTGCGAACTGGCTGAAGTGGCGTTGATCGGGGGGGAAACGGCTGAAATGCCCGGACTTTATAAACAAAAGGATTATGACCTTGCTGGCTTTTGTGTGGGTGTTGTTGAAAAAGAAAAAATTATTGATAGAAGTCGAGTCCGCGTTGGCGATGCCCTCGTTGGGATAGCTTCTTCTGGTCCACATTCCAACGGCTATTCTCTCATTAGAAAAATTTTAGCTCGGGCGAAAATACCGCTTTCGCAGCCCTTTGAGAACAAATCACTCGGCGATAGGTTACTCGCCTCCACCCGAATTTACGTCAAAACAATTAAACGCCTTCTTTCCAAAATTAATCTCCATGCCCTGGCCCACATCACGGGCGGCGGTCTTATCGAAAACGTTCCTCGTGTATTACCGCCTTATACCCAAGCGGTTATTGATTCAAATGGCTGGAAACGGCCATCCATTTTTCATTGGTTGCAAAAACAGGGTAAAGTCCCGATAGAAGAAATGTGGCGCACCTTTAACATGGGCGTGGGAATGCTACTCTGCCTGGACAAAAAAGAAGTACGAAAAACGCTGGAACTGTTAGCCGCTTTAGGAGAAACCGCTTGGATCCTTGGTGAAATTCAATCCTTATCCGAGGAGCAACCGCGTGTAACCATAACGCCATGAATCGCGAACCGTTGCCTATTGTTGTTCTTATTTCTGGAAATGGGACTAACCTTCAGGCTATCATCGAGGCTATTCAAAAAGGTTTAGCGATTGAAATACGCGCGGCTATTAGCAATAAAGCCGATGCATATGGATTAAAACGAGCCCAACAAGCTGTCATTCCGACTCACATCATTTCTCACGAAAACTTCCCTTCACGCATCGATTTTGAAAGCACACTTCAAAAAACGATCGACCACTATGAGCCCCAACTAGTCGTACTGGCCGGCTTTATGCGTAAATTAGGAAAGGCATTTGTCAACCATTATAACGGACGGATGATCAACATCCACCCTTCCCTGTTACCTAAATACACGGGTCTTAACACCCACGAACGCGCGTTAGCCGCTGGTGAGACTGAACACGGTGTAAGCGTCCATTATGTTACCGAAGACCTTGATCTCGGTCCTCTTATTTGCCAAGTCCGTCTTTCCATCAATCCCAAAGACACCCCAGAAACGCTAAAAACCCGCGTCCACGCGCTTGAGCACGTTATATACCCTGAAATATTATCCTGGTTCGCTGCTGGAAGACTGAATTATCACAACAACCAAGTTTTTTTAGACGGAAAACCTCTCGCAAAATTAGGATACATCTTCCCATAAAGGCGAAACACACTCGCCCATTCTAATAAACTATTGTATAATGCACACTTATTGTATCATTTAAACTATACGGTAGAGTAGGCAAGCATGGTTAAATCAAAACTTATTAATCGTATTGCAATTCAGCAAAAAGCTTTGTCATGGAAAGACGTTGAACTGAGCGTTAATTACATTTTGGAATACATGAGCAACACCCTTGGTCAGGGCGATCGTATCGAAATTCGTGGTTTTGGAAGTTTTTCCCTCCATTATCGTCCAACACGTAAAGCACATAATCCTAAAACCGGAGAACGTGTTTACACGGAAGCCAAATATACGCCACATTTCAAACCGGGCAAAGATTTACGCGACCGTGTCAATAATAACCGTCACCAATTTCTCATTCACAAAGTTAATAACAGTGATCGGGAAGATGCTGCCGAATAGTTAACGCTAACGCGTACAGTTTTTTTCGAGGAAGACCACTAATTTTAGTTGCTAATGAAACCGCTTGTTTAAGAGACAGTTCTGAAAGCAATAGGGTTAGTACCCGTTGGTGTTCTTCGTTTATTTCCGTCAATTTTTCAGTCTGGCCGGCCACAATCACCACAAATTCTCCCTTTTGCTGAACAGGATTTTCATTAATCCAGTTTTTTAACTCCACTAACGTTGCAGTATGAATAGTTTCAAATTGCTTAGTGAGTTCCCGTCCAATAGTAGCCCGACGCTCGTTTTCAAAAATTTCATTTAATAAATCAATTAAATTTACAATACGGTGAACCGATTCATAAAAAATGATCGTTTGGCGTTGATTTTTTAAATCTTCCAATTTTCTTCGCCGCACTCCGCCTTTTGAAGGAATAAAACCCTCAAAAATAAACCGATCCGTCGATAACCCAGAGGCCACCAAAGCGGCGATGGCTGCACAGGCTCCGGGAATAGGAACAACTTCGATCCCGGCTTCACACACAGCATGCACCAATCGATAACCGGGATCACTGATCAGCGGCGTTCCCGCGTCGGAAATAAGCGCAACATTGAGTCCTTGTTTTAATTTTTCACATAAAAGAGTCGCACACACAGCTTCATTATGCTCATGTAAAGATAACAACGGAGTTTTTATCCTGTAATGCTCCAACAATTTTTTACTATGCCGCGTATGCTCCGCTGCAATAAGATCCACAGAGCGAAGCGTTTCAATCGCGCGTAACGTAATGTCCTCGCGATTACCTATAGGAGTTGCAGTAATGTATAAACTACCTCTGTTCATTAAGTCACAGCCGTTTTATATAAATGACGATTAACAACAAAACCTTATTATAATCTTCCGATTCTAGATTATTTTTTCCTATTTAGCCTAAATTTCAAAAATCCTCGTCGTCTCCGCGCAGTCGAGAACCCACCACATTAACCCGCCTGGACTTCTGTGCGGATCACGAAGTTTAAAATGGAAATCGCTGTGACTTTGTGAGTAATGATACTAAGTCAACAGGTCTCCCCCTTGCTTGACACTTTAACACTCTACGTTAAACCTTAACCATGTGGCAAAAAATATCCTTCGATTATACGATTCTGCTTGCGGCATGTTTGGGATTACTGACAAGCTGCACCCCCCCCCCAACTATCCTGGCGCAGCTAATAATCAAGTCTTCAGAGCCTTTGAAAATCCTTCCACGGTGTCTGAGCAGCGCATTGCCTTTCTCTTACCGCTGGAAGGAATGTTTGCCAAACAAGCCGGCGCCATTCGCAACGGTTTTTTGGCGGCGTATTATCAAGCAAAACAAAGATGCCCCGTCTCTACCCTCATTGTCCTCAATACCGGCGGAAAAAACATTAATAATGTTTACCAAGATGCCATCCAACAAGGTGCGACTATTATCGTCGGTCCGCTGATTAAAAACAATTTAGCTACGCTCATTAATTCGCACGAAATTACTATTCCAACATTGGCCTTAAATACCTTAGTTTCTCATTCCAACGCCAGCAATTTGTTTCAATTCAGTTTATCTCCCATTGATGAAACCACCGCAGCCGCTATAAAAATGCGAAACGATCAACACAACCGAGCGATCGTAATCACACCGAGTGGTGAATGGGGAAGTTCCATTGCCAAAGCATTTCAAACACAATAGGCATCATTGGGCGTACAAACGACGGCCCAATTGGTTTATGAAAATAACGCGATTTGAACGACGAGATTCGTCGATTGCTGAATATCGATAAATCAGAACAACGCGAACATCAACTGAGACGCTTATTGCAGGAAAAAATGCGCTTTATTCCGCGACGGCGAAAGGACTTTGACGCTATTTTTCTTGTCGCTAATGCCAATCAAGTCCGTCAAATTGTCCCTTTACTCCGCTTCTACTATGCCGGTGATATTCCCATATGCGCCACTTCATCAGGTTATTCACCCAATTCACGCCGCAGCGACGATATCGAGGGCGTTCAATTTAGCGACATACCTTTGGTTTTAACACCGGAACAATTATCACCTTCCCTTCAGCAAACACGCGAACGCATCCGCGCTTTATGGCCTCATTCTTTCAAACACAATACTCGATTGTATGCGCTTGGCGTTGATGCCTACAATATGTTATTTGAGCTACCTAAATTAACTTCAATTCCACAGTATGGAATGAACGGAGCGGCGGGCACTTTGTATTTACTGCAAACGCAACGCATTTATCGGCAGTTGTTGTGGGCTAAAATCATCAATGGACAATTGCAAAGTGAATGATGAATATAACGAACTCATCCTCCCCTAAAGGGCCTTCAAATAATGCGCTGATGTGAAAACCCCTATTATCACATCTTCTACCCCATGCTAACTTAGTCATATGTTTTTCCTTAACCAAAAAAATTCGTTTTAACGCTGAAAAAACAGCTCGTCGATATTTACAAAAACAAGGGTTGTCGTTTATCATTAAATTTCCGTTATAAACAGGGTGAAATTAGTTTGATAATGTCTCATCAATCGATGTTAGTTTTTGTCGAAGTACGTTACCGTCGTTTTTCTGATTTAATTCACCCTCTTACCACGCTCACTCCTTCAAAGCAACGGTGGCTCATAAGAACCGTACTTCATTACTTAAAAAAACATCGACTCCTTGATAAAATTTCCTGTCGTTTTGAGATCGTTGGCATTATGGTGGATCAGCAAATCACGTGGATAAAACGCTATTGAGGTATAATACTAAATAAACCTTATGAATTTGTTCCAATGCATTAAGTATAATTTCGAAGAAAGTATCAAAACTAAAACTGCAGCAATCGAGCTATTGCTCGATCCCATCGTCCAAGCGGGGGAACTGATGGCTCAATGTCTACTCAACGAGCGTAAAATATTAAGTTGTGGGAATGGGGGCTCCGCTGCTGATGCACAACATTTTTCATCCGAAATGCTTAATCGTTTTGAAACAGAACGGCCCAGTTTCCCTGCTCTGGCATTAACCACTGACTCGTCTACGGTGACGGCAATCGCTAACGATTATAGCTATGCCGAAGTTTTTTCAAAGCAAATCGTAGCCTTAGCATCCACCGGAGATATTTTATTAGCCATCAGCACCAGCGGGCATTCAAAAAATATTCTTCAGGCAATCACCGCCGCTCATATGAGAGGTATGAATGTTGTGGCGCTGACTGGCCGAGATGGAGGAGAATTAGTCACCTTATTGGGTACCGACGATATTGAAATTCGCGTGCCTGCAGAATCCACCGCTCGTATTCAAGAGACTCACGCTCTTATTATTCATTGCTTATGTGATATTATCGATCGGAAATTAATCCCAAGCTCTGAGGATCACTGATGAAGAAATTGGTCGCTTTGCTGTTGTTAACTTTTCCTTTAATGGGTTGCGTTCCCGCCGTTCTCCTTGCCGGCGCAGCCGGGGCTACGCTGGGTGGTGCCGTTGTCTATGATCAGCGCAGTTATAAAACCATGAATCAAGATCATAATGCTCGCGCTGTCATCCAAGCAGAGATCGATCGTGACCCGCGGTTAAAAGGTCAATCTCATATTTCTGTTTCCGTGTTCAACAACATAGCGTTGTTAGTAGGTCAAGCAAAAACGGTAACGTTATACGATCGGGCTTATCAGATTACTACAAAGGCCCCTTATGTCCGGCGTATTCATAATGAAATCACCATCGCGATACCTGCATCAGCCATACAACGCGCCAATGATTCTTGGATTACGACGAAAGTTCGCACAGCCATGTTGGGGAAACCGGGATTAAGTTCTTCTAATCTCAAAGTCGTCACCGAAAATAAAATTGTCTATTTAATGGGCATTGCCAGTCCTCGACAAGCTGCCATGGCCGCTGAGGTCGCACGGCGCATTTCAGGCGTGGAAAAGGTAGTAAAAGTCTTTGAATACGAATAAATCTATTTACAATTCTACTAGGCTGGCCATACTTCATCGATGTACTTCTATGTACGCTGCGCTGTTCGAAAATCAATGAATTCTGGTTTAGTTTAGCGAATGTAAACAGACCCTAACGATTTCAATTTTAGGCTTCATCGTCATTCCGAAAGGGAAGTTCAGGCGCATCTTCATGGGGACCGCGCGCGCCCGTGTGCGCCAAATCCCTGATTACGGTGTCAACTTAAGGGATTGAGGTAAAAATA
>NZ_VFIV01000022.1 GCF_019425495.1 Coxiella endosymbiont of Ornithodoros amblus | reverse complement strand
TTGCAATAAATATCAACACCAAGTATTTTAATATCTTTCATCACCTGCTCTTTATTTAAAATAGAAATTCTGTGTTGGCGCATTATAACGCCCCCTTTAAAGAGCGCACTTTTCATTGGGTTGTTTTAGTTTATGGAGTTCTTTCGAGTAATTCGAATACTTTCACTTTTTGAGCCACATCCCTGATCGCTACAAGGTCTTAGTTCGTAAGGGAATTTTCTCGTTGTATCGCAATTCTTTCCGATTTAACTTAAGGGTCACACCACCCGCCTCGTTTAGAACGTAATGACCTGCCCCCGTATCCCATTCGCTGGTCTCTCTAAAGCGAGTCTAAAAATCGCCTTTTCCTTCCGTGATCTAACAAAATCTTAGGAGCTGTTTAATCGAACAATCTCACAACCGGAGATAGCGTTAAATAACTCTGGTAGACGAGCCTAAGTATTGGCCCAATAAAACAGAAAACAAATCTTTTTCCATTTTTCTTTTTTGAATAGGGGTTAGTGTTTCGTCGACGACTTGCCTAAAAATGCTGTTTCTAGAAGGGGCGAAGTCACATACCTCAAATACGGTCGCGTAAACCACGCCAATCACGGGTTCTTTCCGCTCAATTAAAGTGATGTTAACTGTGAAATTCATCGCGATTCTCGATAAATTCTTGCATACCATCTAAAAGGATCTAATTAACCAATATCGCTCCCTTTTCTGACACACCGAATTAAATGGAAAATCTTGCCTTCTTTCGATAAAATGGGAATAGTCGGCATTAACGAGTTTAGCCCTTTTTGAAGGATTTTATGCGCGGAAAGATCGATTTCGGTAACCGGTATGCGGTTTTCTTTACATGACATGCAGGTCTTCTTTAGACAATCCGAAATATTTCAAAATTTCAGCGTCGACTTTTTTTGCGAGTAAAACAAGGGATTTTAACCAATGATTGTCCACTTTTATCCTGCTCCACTAAAAATTGAAGCGGCCACACTGCGCGCTTCATGAAATTCAGGATAAGTAAGCAATTCCTCCATCTGAGAAAGCTTCAAAGGAATCACCTCTAACGGCTAAGGTCCATCACTAACCATCGTTTCGCGGTAAAGGTCTTTTGACAAAATGATGTCTATTTTAGAATGCAAATAGGCAGGAGAAGCGCTGTAAGCGGCAATGACAGACATATCACCCGATGATCCGTATCCCACTTCTTCTTTTAACTCACGCTCAGCGCTAACTGAAATCTCTTCATTCCTCTCAATGGCCCTCTTTGGGAAGCCCAACATCATATTGGGGTTCATCCATACCCGTGCTATATTCGCGTATCAGCAATACTATAACTTCATCCAATCCAGCAAAGGGATAATCATAACAGTACCAAACTCACGCTCCGAATGCGTTCAAAATGACGCTTCTGCCAATTAGAAAAACGCAAATGAAGCCCTTTGAGATCAAACAACGCATTCTAGGCTAAGATAGCTCTGTTAAGAATAACAGGTTTTTCATGGTACTCCTGATTGTAATTTCATTAAACTGTTGATGGAGGAGCTATGATAGTAGAATACCCGATGTCGGCCATTCCACTTAGTCTTTAAATATCCATATATGCCGTGGTGCACTCGAAAATGCCCCTATTGTGATTTCAATTAATTCGCACTCCTTGCATCAAGGTCTGCCTGAAAAAGCTTATATCGACGCCTTGATTGATGAGTTGAGGCAAAAAATAGCTTTAATTGAAAAGCGCCCCATTTATAGTATCTTCATTGGTGGCGGAACTCCGAGCTTATTCTCCCCAATTGCTTATCAAAAATTATTTGAGGAGAAATTAAAAAGGAATTCCTCTTAAAAAAGGAGGTTGAAATTACCCTAGAGGTGAATCCCAGCTCGGTGGAGAAAACCAAATTTAGGAGCTATCGGGAAATCGGCATTAATCGCTTATCAATTGGTATTCAAAATTTTCAAAATGATAAATTAAAAATTTTAGGGTGCATTCATAGTGCAGAAGAGTCCAAGCAAGCGATTAAGATAGCAAAACAAGCGAATTTTAAAAATATTAATGTAGACTTGATGTTCGGTCTGCCGAATCAAAAAATTAACGAGGCTCTCGATGACTTACAAATAGCCATTGATTTAGAACCCACTCATCTTTCTTGGTAGCAGTTAACGTTAGAGCCCAACACCTTTTTTATAAACAGCCCCCTGCACTTCCTACAGAGAATTATATTTGGAAAATTCAGTCAAAAGGCCAAAAATTGTTTCGGAAATATGGGCTTGTCCACTATGAGGTTTCTGCTTACTGCCGCAACGGTCACTTTTGCCAACACAATATCAACTATTGGGAATTTGGCGATTATCTCGGCCTCGGGGCAGGTGCGCACAGCAAATTAACGGTTCAGGGTAAAATTACCCGTTATTGGAACATTAAAAACCCCTGGTTTTACATGGACTCTTAAAAAAAACCTTCAAGGAAGGCAGCCAATCCCTTTCCCCTGATGAATTACCTCTTGAATTTATGATGAACGTGCTACACTTGCAAAAGTCTATCTCCGTTAGTACTCTTTTTACAGAACGAATAGGATTATCGCCTTCTATTTTATGGCGCTAGCTGGAGATAGCTGAAGAACATAACCTTCTCAAATCTGATAAACAATACGTTAGGCTCACCCCCTTAGGGCATCGGGTTTTAAATGAGGTGTTGATTTTGCTCTAACCAATCTTGAGATATCTCTTACAAGAGATCTAGTCTTTCTCTACTTCCTTTTCTCCCCACATTAACTATTATTTACGCATCGGACCTGAAACTGCCACGAAGGCAAAAGGAAAACCTATCAGGGAAGCGCGGGAAGGGATCTCGCAAGAGTTTTTTTAAGGAATATTTGTGATAGTGTGGCGGGAATCGGTTACGGAAGATCGTTCCTGCCATTCTATCTCAAATGTACGACTTAATCACACAAAACCCCAACGCTTCATCTAATTACCGAATTGATCGATCAGAAAATATAGCAAATAATAATTAACATCCCAATTAATGTATCCCTGTATAGATAACCTGCGAGTTTCAATGTCTAAAAATCGTGCAAACGTAGGACTTCAGTGCACGGAGTGCGTGCTGCACCTTCACGGCGGAGTCGGGAGGAGACCCAGACTAAAAGGCTAAGAAAAACACCGATGGTGCTTTTCTTAGCCTTTTAGCCGGGACCCCCGCGTGCGCGGGGATAACAAGGGGGTGAGAATGAGGAGTTCAAAATTAGAATTACGATGTTAATTATTATTTGCTATATTTTCTGATCGATCAATTCGGTAATTAGATGCGTAAAATTTTCCTTAAATTTATCATGCAATAAACGAATCCCAGATTGATAAGTATAAATTTTACAGCAATCATTTTCCCTACAAACTTCATTTAATTGTTCGCAAAAAATAAGCGAATCGTCCTTAGCAATAATTACTGAAAACAAGGGACACATCTTTTTAAAAAAGCTCGACTATTATCATCCAGCTGAAGAATTTCCTTCAATACAGGCGTTACGATATAAGGCAAATTTTTCATATTTTCGATATATAGCGTAGCTGTTTTATTGGTGATTTTTTTGCCGGGAAATTCACATCCGATCGCCGCATAGTTACAATATTTCCTCCACAGCGAATAGGTTATGCAATAAGACATTCAAAGGAAAACTATTCTCCTTAATAAAAACGGCAGGTTGGTACAGGATAATCTGGCTATTTTTACGCAACTGATTTTCTCGAGAAAGATTGATTAAAAACGCACCACCATAGGAGTATCCCAAAATCACAACATGTTTATAATGAGATGATAATTTATCTATTAAAATAGGTAGGTTTTCAAATAATCACTCGTTAATTTATTATTTATTTCGAAACCGTTTCCAAATTTCTGCCTTCGTAGGGTAATCATGGAACATAAACATCAACTTTAGCGTTAATTTTTTATTATTAGCAATGTCACGAAATATACCTGGTGATCCTAAATAACTGTGGATAATAACAAAAAAAGACAAATTGGAATAGGCGTGTTGAATAGGTTCATCCCTTTAACGATTCCTCTTTCATTTCGCCCATAAAGCTGATTGACCACCCATTCCGCTTCCTTATCCAGAGAAAGATAAGCAATCAATAAAAAAATAAATAACAAAAGAAAAAACGCGTCGAGGAGCACGATCGTTACTTTTACCGTTCGACTCATCAAATTTATAACCACCTCTTTTGAGCAGCACAGTAAGCTGCATACACATGGGAAGACACGCGACGAATTTCGGCGCCTAATTGCGCCAATTTTTCTTCAATACATTCATACCCGCGATCAATATGATAAATTCGATCGACAATGGTATTGCCACGGGCCATAAGCCCGGCGAGCACCAAACCAGCAGATGCCCGTAAATCCGTAGCCATCACCGGTGCACCCGTTAATTTTTCTTTGCCGCGAATAAGGGCTTTACTGCCTTGCAATTTAATATCTGCTCCCATTCGTTGTAATTCATGGACGTGCATAAAGCGATTTTCAAAAACGGTTTCTGTTATAACAGCCTGACCTTCGGCCACGACATTAAGCGCCATAAACTGCGCTTGCATATCCGTTGGCATTTCTGGATAAGGTGCTGTCACGATATCGACAGCTTTAGCTCGGCGGCCCTGCATATCTAGATCCACCCAATTTCCCCCAATTTTAACGTGTGCACCTGCCTCGTGGAGTTTCTCTAAAACGGCACCTAATGTTTTAGGCAAAACATCTTTAATCCTCACATGCCCGCGTGTCATCGCTGCCGCCACGAGATAAGTGCCGGCTTCAATCCGATCCGGCAAAATGCTATAATTGCCACCTGATAATCGATCAACTCCATCAATAACGATTGTATCGGTTCCTGCCCCCGAAATTCTGGCCCCCATTTTGTTAAGGAAATTGGCGAGATCCTGGGCCTCGGGTTCACAAGCGGCATTATGAATAATAGTTTGCCCTTCGGCCAAAGTGGCGGCCATAATGAGATTCTCTGTGCCTGTAACGGTAATCTTTCCCAAATTCAACTCAGCGCCTTTTAAACGACCTTCAACGGTCGCATGGATGAACCCATCCACTAACTCAATATCCGCCCCTAACGCCCGCATCCCATCGATATGAACGTCAACTGGGCGAGATCCAATCGCACACCCCCCGGGCAAAGAAACTTCAGCCTTTCCAAAACGGGACAATAAAGGGCCTAAAACAAGGATTGAAGCCCGCATGGTCTTTACTAATTCATAAGAAGCATGGACGTTTTGAATTTGCGAGCAATCTATCTCGATACTCATCCGCTCATCGATGGTAATTTGAGCCCCCATGCGCCCCAGCAATTCGATCATGGTAGTGACGTCGTTCAAATGAGGTATGTTACTTAAGAGAACGGGTTCTTCAATCAACAAGGTTGCCGCTAGGATAGGAAGGACAGCGTTTTTCGCACCGGATATGCGAATTGAGCCATTTAAAGCTACTCCACCAACAATGATTAACTTATCCATAACGTCATTTCATCCTTGATCTTAATTCATCATAATTCATCCACCAATTCATGCTAACCTTGCCTAAAATTTTAGTGCTCATAAAATCCGGTGACTCCACTCATAATTTTGACTTATAATACTGAAACTCAAACATTGATTCATTATTTCTATGTCAAACAATCAGAATTTTTATACGTTGGGGAAAGCAGTCATCGCAACGGAATTGCGAGCGATTCAATCCTTACATGCTCGCATCGATGAAAAGTTTATAATGGCTTGTAATACGCTCTTTAATTGTAAAGGACGTGTCGTTGTCCTCGGCGTTGGAAAATCGGGTCATATCGCCAAAAAAATTGCCGCCACGTTGGCAAGCACCGGTACGCCATCCTTTTACGTTCATCCCAGTGAAGCAAGCCATGGCGACATGGGGATGGTCACGCCGCAGGATGTCGCTCTAGCTATCTCCTATTCGGGGGAGACTCAAGAAATCATCAACCTTCTCCCAACGCTCAAACGGCTCGGTGTCGCCTTGATTGCCCTCAGCGGAAAAATGCAATCCACATTAGCACGGATCGCCGATACGGTTATCGACGTCAGCGTTGAACAAGAAGCCTGTCCCCTCGGGCTGGCTCCGACGTCAAGTACCACGGCAATGCTCGTTATGGGAGATGCGCTAGCAATTGCTCTTCTGGAAGCCAGGGGTTTCACCGCCGACGACTTCGCCCGCGTCCATCCGGGAGGTTCTCTTGGTCGTCGCCTGTTGCTTCATATCGCTGATCTGATGCACCCTAAAGATAAAATGCCTATTGTCAAACCTGGCTGCTTGTTGGACGAAGCGTTAGTTGAAATTACCAAAAAGAGTTTAGGCATGACCACGGTTGTTAGCGATTCCGGCCAATTATTAGGGGTTTTTACCGACGGTGATTTACGTCGCACTTTGGATAAGGGATACGATATTCATCGCACGCCTATTGAAAAAGTCATGACTAAAAATAGCATCACCGTTCCTCCTAAACTTTTAGCGGCTGAAGCCCTCAAAATGATGCAGCAGAACAAGATTACTTCGCTTGTGGTCGTGGATACCGACGCCTCTCCTGTGGGGGTTATCCATATGCACGACCTTTTGCGAGCCGGAGTTATCTAGGCATGCAAACAACGGCTGACCGGCAAGAACAAGCCCGCCACATTAAATTATTAATCCTTGATGTCGATGGCGTTCTCACTGATGGTCGATTGGTCTATTCCCCGCGTGGAGAAATTTTAAAAGTTTTTCATGTACACGACGGCCTTGGGATTAAACAGTTATTAAAGGCGGGTATTGAAGTGGCAATTATAAGCAGCCGCAAAAGCAGAGCTGTTTCAAGACGAGCTACTGAATTAGGTATTCACCACGTATTCCAAGGTCAGCCCGACAAACGCATCGCTTTTAAAAAGCTACTAAGCCAACTAAAGTTCGATGAGAAGCAAGTCGCCTACGTCGGCGATGACCTACCAGACTTACCCATTATGCAACAAGTCGGCCTCGCTATCGCAGTCACTAACGCGCTTCCCGCTGTGCAACAACAAGCTCACTGGAAAACACGCAAAGAAGGGGGGAAGGGCGCAGTACGAGAGGTTTGTGATTTTATTTTATCTTGCCTTTGAGGATACAATGCAGTGATGGCACAAAATATGAAAATAAGTTTGTTATTAATCGTCGTTGCGTGCCTCTCTACATTGCTGATCCTTCGGACAACAACATCCGACGAACGGCCTTTCCGAGAACAATTAAACCACTGGCCGAATGCTTTTATGCGCGATGTGAACTACTACCAATACGATGAGGAAGGGCTGCTGCATAGTCACCTGACCTCTCCAGTTATTACCCATTTTCCTTACCAGAATTCGTTTCAATTTACCCGCCCTCATTACCTTATTTACACGGATAAACGCATCCCTTGGAACATCACCGCCAATTCCGGAAAGAGTCAGCAAGGCATCAAACGGATCTATTTATGGGATCACGTAAAAGTCCACGAACCGCCACAGCCGACAAAGCCTGAAACGACCATTACCACTAGCACGCTAACCCTCTTCCCAGACCGTTCTTTTGCTAAAACAAACGATTCCGTTACTATTACCCGACCTAATGCAGTCATAAAAGCCACTGGAATGACGTCTAATTTAAAAAAGGGATTAGTGCATCTTTTATCGCATTCACGAGGTGTCTATGAAATCGAGCCACCACCGGGGAAAAAGAATTCTTAGCCAAATAGCGCTTCTGCTACTAACAGGGCTTCCCCTGTTAGTCGTTGCTCTGTCCAGTGATCAGTTTACCTTACCATGTGCGTGCGAAGGCACTACCTGGATCTCAAGCGACAAAGTGATCGTCTATCATAATCCGACCACTAATCGAAAATCGTATGATTGAAAGTCATTGGCTACCCGGCGCATTACTCAATGATGCTCGATAATCAAAAAGCACGTTTATATACAGAAGCCGAGACCATCCTCTATTTCCAAGCCAAAGCGGGGCAGGTATTACTGATTAAAAACGCTCGCGTTACCCAAAAAAAATATCCTCACGGGGTCTTATATCTGGTATGATGTTAAAAAGCAGACCATGATATCAACAGTCCCTAACGGTAAAGGCGGCAATACCACCGTGGTGATAGAACCGCAGTAACAACGATGGCTATTCTCAGCGCCAAAAGATTACAAAAAAGTTATAAATCCCGTCCTGTAGTCAAAGACGTTTCATTAGCTATTAGCAATGAGGTCGTTGGCCTTCTCGGACCCAATGGTGCTGGAAAAACGACGAGTTTTTATATGATTGTGGGCCTCATTACTCCTGACAGCGGGGAAGTCTTTTTAGATGATCAAAATATTAGCTTTCAACCCATGCACAAACGAGCGCGTTTAGGCATCGGGTATTTGCCTCAAGAAACGTCAATTTTCAGAAAACTGTCAGTCGCGCAAAATATCATGGCTATACTGCAACTGCGTAACGACCTTTCCAAACAACAACGTCAGGAAAAATGCGAATCATTAATGCAAGAATTTCACGTCAGCTATTTGCGTGATATTCCCGGTTACAGTTTATCCGGCGGTGAAAAACGGCGTGTCGAAATTGCGCGTGCGCTTGCCATGGACCCAAAATTTATTTTGCTGGACGAACCATTTGCTGGCATTGATCCCATTTCTGTCATTGACATTAAACGAATTATTATTCACTTGCGTAAGCGTGGAATTGGAATTTTGATTACCGATCATAATGTTCGAGAAACCCTTGATATTTGTCAACGCGCTTATATTGTCAATGATGGTGCTATCATTGCCCACGGAGCGCCTGGCGAAATATTGCGTAATAAAGACGTGCGAGCAGTTTATTTGGGGAATGAATTTGATTTAGGGCGGAGCGCTGCTTACCTCTCTTAGCTTCTCCGAAAGCTGGAAAGAATTGAGCACTGAAGTTTACAATTTTTTTTCGAAAGTAAGTCAAAATATTTTTTCATAACAGCAAAGGAGAAATATCATGCATATTCAAATGACAGGCCAAGGGGTGGATATTTCACTCGCATTACGCGAACTCACTAAAAAAAAATTACACCGCATACAGCCTTGTCGCGATGAAATTTCTAATATCCATATCATCTTCCATATTAATAAACTGAAAAAAATCGTCGAGGCGAATGTTAAATTACCGAGAAGCACCATCAACGCGCAAGCAGAATCGGATGACATGTATAAAACAGTCGATCTGCTAATGCATAAATTAGAAACTCAACTTTCAAAGTACAAAGCCAAAAAAGGCGACCACCGCTAATGTCACTTTATCAAAGCCTCGATAAACCCACGGGGCCTCTCAAACAAACATGGCATGCAAATTTTCTCGTTATTGATAAAATGGGGATTTTAATTACGGGGGTGGCGAATATCGGCAAAAGCGAGCTATCACTAGCACTAATCGATCGCGGTCACCAACTAGTGTGTGATGACGTCGTGGACTTTAAACAGGAAAATAAGCAATTAATGGGTTCTTGTCCGTCCGTCTCGAACGGTTACATTCTAATCACGGGAATTGGCATTATCGATGTCCCTAAATTATTTGGTCTCGACGCAGTCGTAAACCAACATGAAGTTCATTTATCAATCTCGCTCGTTAAACCAGAAAAAATGCCGTTGATGGATGACCCTCTTAATCCTTTTTACCGAAGTGAAATTATTTTAGGTATCAACGTACCTAAAATTCTATTTCCTATCCACCCAGGAAGGAATTTACCTTTACTTATCGAGACATTGGTACGCAATCACCGTTTAAAAATTGAAGGGTATGACTCCAGGTACCATTTCCACCAGCATTTTTGAAAAGCAAGAGACAACTATGATTCAAAAAAGAATTAAAATTATCAACAAACTCGGCCTACACGCCCGTGCCGCCATAAAACTAACCAATTTGGCCTTCTGTTATCAAAGCGAAACGTGGGTGCGTTTCAACGACCGAAAAGTAAATGCTAAAAGCCTTATGTGTCTCATGGTCCTCGCTGCCAATCAAGGCGCTGAAATAGAATTAACTGTCTGCGGCGAAGATGAAAAAGAAGCGATGGAAGCCATCGAAAAGTTAATTAATGATAAATTCGGTGAAGAGGCTTAGATCTTAAATTATTCGCCTGCAACAGTCACTTGTTCTATCAATAGGGTCGATGTCATCACCGATTAGTTGGATTTGTTTGAACATGTCTTTGAGATTGCCAGCAATGGTTATTTCTTCTACAGGGTATTGAACTTCACCGTTTTCTATCCAGAAACCAAAAACGCCACGTGAATAATTGCCGGTAACGAGGTTAACACCTTGCCCCATGAGTTCTATCACTAATAATCCGCGCTGCATTTCTTTCAATAAAGCAGTTAAATTTTTATCGCCGGTCGTGATAAATAAATTATAAACTCCACCTGAATTTCCCGTTGTTTCCATCGCTAACTTTTTCGCTGAATAGCTTCCTAACACGTAATGGGTTAACACGCCATTTTCAACAAAGTTTATTTTTCGTTTTTTAACGCCGCTTTCATCAAACGGTGTACTGCCAATTTCGCCTAGCAAATGGGGATCTTGATAAATAGAAACGAATTCAGGGAAAATTTGCCGCTAATTACCGAAATAAATGACCTTAACAAACTTCTAGCAACCGGCGCATTAAAAAAACAGGGCATTGGCGCGTCGAAAATCGCCTCGCGCCAAAAGACGGCGAATGGTTTTTTGCGGCTTGTTTAGCAATCGTTTCGATAGATGACAATTTTTTGGGTCTCTGGCCAACGTATAATCATGATCACTCTGCATGACATGAGAATTACCGTATATATTGAAAATGCGATAGGTCGATAAATTCGCCCCTTCGGAGTGCTTAATTCGGGGGTCGTGATTTCTTGCCAGTGTTTCACATTCAATGGCTAAGTTAATCGCTTGCTTCGGCGTAATATTCCACGGATGGGAAAGCGCTAAGTCGGGATAATCCCTCGCCATTTGACTCGCATCTGCTAATCCCGCGCAAGGATCTTCCTGAATGAACTGAGTCATCGCTGACGCTTTTTCAAAAGCCATTTCTATGCCTTCTAATGACAAATCGAGGGCTGGTATACCGCGGGGGCCCGCCCGCTGTTGATGATAAACAGTAATATCAATGGCTTCCACATCACCAAGGCGGACATTGACTGAAAAACCCGTTTCTATTGTCGCCCTAATTTCAATTTGATCAACGCGTTTTTTGCTCGCTCTAAAAGATGAAAAATATTAGCTTGCAATTGTTTTTGTTTATCTAACATGAAATAAACTAATGAGCTCGGGAATCCCGATCCTCTTTAGGCGATTTATTGAATGATGTTTTTATCGGTGGCTCTTTTGCGGGGGCTTTAATTTCCGGCATACGTGTGAGCGCCAATTCAAACACTTGATCGATCCATTTGACAGCATGGATTTTTAAACCGCGTGTTACGATGGATGGAATTTCTTTTAATTCACGTTTATTTTCTTCGGGAATGATGACCTGTTTAATATTACCACGCAATGCTGCCAGCAATTTTTCTTTAAATCCACCAATCGGTAAAACCTCGCCTCGTAAAGTAATTTCCCCCGTCATGGCAATATCAGCACGCGCAGGAATTCGCGTAATTGCCGACACCAACGCGGTGCACATACCAATCCCGGCGCTGGGGCCATCTTTTGGCGTGGCGCCTTCGGGGACATGGATATGAAAATCGTGCGATTGGAAATAATCTTCCGAAACCCCGAGTCTCGAGCCTCGGCTTCGTACGACCGTTGTCGCTGCATGAATGGACTCTTGCATCACATCACCCAAGCGCCCCGTATGCAATGATTTTCCTTTTCCCGGCATCACCTGCGCTTCTATCGTTAATAACTCACCACCGAACTCTGTCCAGGCTAAACCAGTCACTTGACCGATTTGATCTTTTTCTTCAGCAAGGCCAAAACGATGACGTTTTAGTCCCAAATATTTTTCAAGATTGCGAATAGTAATTTTACGCTGCTTGGTTAATTTCGCTTTTTTACCCCGTTTCAACTCTTCTTTTAACGTCAAAATTTCTTTGACCACCTTACGACAAAGCTTTGCTATTTCTCTTTCTAAAGCTCGGACACCAGCTTCACGCGTGTAATAGCGAATAATTTCGTAAATAGCGCCGTCAGAAATATGAATTTCGCATTTCTTTAATCCCGTTTGCTTTATTTGACGCGGAATCAAGTAACGTTTAGCAATATTTAATTTCTCTTCTTCGGTATAACCGGCTAATCGAATGACTTCCATTCGATCTAAGAGAGGCGGCGGTATGTTGAGCGAGTTCGCAGTGGCAATAAACATTACGTCAGACAAATCGTAATCGACTTCTAAATAATGATCGCTAAAGGCGTGGTTTTGCTCAGGGTCAAGCACTTCTAGCAAGGCCGCGGCGGGATCGCCACGAAAATCAGCGGCCATTTTATCAACTTCGTCCAACATAAAAAGCGGATTACGGACGCCAGCCTTTCCCATCTTCTGAATAACTTTACCAGGTAAAGCACCTATATAAGTGCGACGATGACCACGAATTTCTGCTTCATCGCGAATACCGCCTAATGAAATACGTACAAACTTACGACCGGTTGCATTAGCAATGGATTGGCCCAATGACGTTTTACCCACACCGGACGGTCCCACTAAACATAAAATAGGACCTTTTAATTTCCGCACACGCTGCTGAACAGCTAAATATTCGATAATGCGTTGCTTAACTTCTTCCAATCCATAATGGTCCGTCTCTAAAATTTCTTGAGCCTGTTTTAAATCCTTGCTGATTTTGCTATGCAATTTCCAAGGCACCTGCAACAGCCAATCCAAATAATTCCGGCTCACAGTAGCTTCAGCCGACATAGGCGGCATCATTTTTAACTTATTCAACTCGCTCATCGCTTTTTCTTTGGCTTCTTCTGGCATCCCTGCTTTTTCAATTTTTTCAAGCAATTGTTGTTGCTCATCCACAGGCCTGCTTTCTTCGAGCTCACCGAGTTCTTGTTGAATCGCTTTAATTTTTTCACTCAAATAATATTGGCGTTGACTTTTCTCGACTTGTTGACGTACCCGACCCTGCACCCGCTTTTCGACTTCGACTAAATCCAATTCTTCCGCTAATAAGCCTTGTAGTAATTCAAGACGTTTTTTAACAGCAATTGTTTCCAGTATTTTTTGTCGCACATCCAATTTAACAGTCATATGTGCCGCTATGCTATCCGTCAAATATCCAGGGTCTTCAGTGCTAGCCAAGGAAGGCAAAAGTTCGGGAGGAATTTTTTTATTGATTTTTGTTAATTGTTCAAATTGACCCAACACAGTCCGAACTAATGCTTTGATATCGGTTCCACCGCCTTTACTCTTCTCTTCTTCTAAAAGTTCAACTGTGGCACTCAGATAATTTTCTTTTTTCTCTAGTCGCAATAACTTCGCTCGTTCCAAACCTTCAACCAAGACTTTAACCGTTCCATCAGGCAATCGTAACAATTGTAAAATAATGGCAATAGAGCCGACCTCGTGAAGATCTTTTTGTTTTGGGGAATCGTTATTGGGATCTTTTTGGGCGACGAGGTAAATCCGTTTATCGCCTTCCATTGCAACTTCAAGTGCTTTAACTGATTCTGAACGACCAACAAATAATGGGATTACCATGTGAGGAAAAACAACGACATCACGTAAAGGGAGTAATAGTAATTCCAATTTTTTAATGGTTTGTTCAGTCATGGTGTTCCTTAAAATTATTCTTGAGCCACTTTACGAAAGGCTTTTTCATGATGATAAATAAAAATAGGCGGCGAAGCTTGATGAATAACCCCGCTATCGATCACAACTTTTTTTAATCCGGCGGCTACCACCGCGGGAAGATCGTACATTAAGTCTAGTAAGGTATACTCCACAATTGAGCGCAACCCGCGCGCACCAGTTTTTTGCTGAATAGCCAGCTTTGCAATTGCCTTTAACGCATCTTCTCGAAAATCTATTTCCACACCTTCAAATTCAAACAGTTTGCGATATTGCTTAACTAATGCATTTTTAGGCTCAGTCAAAATGCGCATTAATACATCTTCATCCAATTCTTCCAATGTGGTGATGATAGGCAATCGGCCCACAAACTCGGGGATAAGACCATATTTAATTAAATCGCCTGGTTCTGTTTTTTTAATTAATTTGGAAACTTCTCGAGAAAAATATTCTTTCGGACGAACTTCTGCAGCAAAACCGATACCGCTTTTATCCGTACGGCGTTGAATAATTTTATGAAGATCCGCGAAGGTGCCGCCGCAAATAAATAAAATATTAGAAGTATCCACTTGCAAATATTCTTGTTGTGGATGTTTTCTGCCCACTTGCGGTGGTATTGACGCAACTGTTCCTTCAATTAATTTCAACAAAGCTTGCTGAACACCCTCGCCAGAAACATCGCGCGTTAAAGAGGGGCTGTCCGTCTTACGAGCAATCTTATCGATTTCATCAATATAAATAATACCGCTTTTTGCTTTTCCCACATCGTAATTGCATTTTTGCAACAATTTTTGAATGATATTTTCGACGTCTTCACCAACATAACCTGGTTCCGTCAGAGTGGTGGCGTCAGCAATCGCAAAAGGAACATCTAAAATTTTTGCTAATGTCTGTGCTAATAATGTTTTTCCTGACCCCGTTGACCCAATCAGCAATATATTACTTTTACTAATTTCAACACTATCTCTCTTCGTTTGATTACCTAACCGCTTGTAATGATTGTAAACGGCGACTGATAATACTTTTTTTGCAAATTCCTGTCCGATGACATATTCATCTAAGATTCGATGAATTTGTGGGGGCGTAGGTAATTTTTTTCGGGCGCCTCCTGCTTGAGCTATTTCTTCCTCGCGAATAATATCGTTGCATAAATCGACACATTCGTTGCAAACAAAAACAGCCGGGCCTGCGATCAATTTTCGGACTTGGTGTTGGCTTTTGCCACAGAACGAACAATACAAAATTTGCAACTTCTCATCACTACTCATTAAATTTCACCTCGCTTATATATCAAATTGGGACAGAGCTTATTTATTTCAATACTAGGAGCGTTGTGTAAATATAGAATCGATTAAACCGTATTCCACCGCTTCTTCGGGTGTTAAAAAATAATCGCGATTCGTGTCCTTTTCTACTCTTTCGATATCTTTACCTGTGTGCTTTGCTAAAATCTGATTTAATTGATCACTCACCCGCTGCGTTTGTTTTGCGTGAATTTGAATGTCTGTTCCTTGGCCCTGATAACCCCCTAACACCTGATGAATCATCACCGATGAATGAGGAAGGCAATGACGTTTACCCTTAGTTCCTCCAGCCAGTAATAAGGCAGCGGCGCTCGCCGCCTGCCCGATACACAATGTTCGTATATCAGGTTTAACAAATTGCATGGTGTCATAAATTGCCATCGCTGAGGTTACAGTCCCTCCGGGGGAGTTGATATATAAATTAATATCCTTGTTTGGATTTTCAGACTCCAGAAACAGCATTTGCGCAATAGCCAGGTTAGTCATGTGGTCTTGCACCTGCCCTACCAAAAAAATAACCCGGTCTTTCAAAAGACGCGAATAAATATCATAGGCTCGCTCGCCGCGCGAAGTTTGCTCGACAACCACAGGAACTAAAACGCTCATTATTCCACCTTATTGCTGTATTTGTTTAACCACCTCTTCGTAGGGAATCGCTTGATCTTTCACTTCAAGCTCACTGATTAACTGAGAAACTACTTGGTCTTCAAGAACAGCCGATTCGATCCCCGAGAGCATTTGCTTATTACTATAATACCAGGAAATCACATTCTCTGGGTCCTGATAAGAGGCAGCCACTTCTTCTACCCGTGCCCGCAGTTGCTTGGGATCTGCCTTAATTTTGTGCTGTTTGACGACTTCGGCGAGTAATAACCCCAACTTCACTCGTTTGGTCGCTTGTTCCCGATAGGGATCTCGTGGCAGTTCCATTTTTTTTGCTTCCTCCGGCTTATGAGTTTGCATTGCCACTTGCTGGCGCGTCATCTGTTGAAGATGGTCAATTTCCGCTTCTACTAGCGATTCTGGTACTTCAATGGGATTACGTTCGATAAGTTTATCTAACACAGCCATTTTAAGCTTATCTTCTGTATTATGGCGAACTTCTTTTTCCATGTTTGTTCTGATTTTTTGGCGAATGGCTTCTAAACCACCTTCTTTAATGCCCATCCTCTCAGCAAACTGCTCATCAAGCACAGGGATCTCAGGAGCCATGACCTTTTGCAGAGTAATATTAAACACAGCGGCTTTGCCAGCGAGATCCTCACTTGGATAATCAAGCGGGAAAGTAACATTTAACGCTTTACTCTCACCCGGTTTCATCCCCTCGATGCCTTCTTCAAAGCTGGCGATCATGTATTTTGAGCCCAATTCTAATTGAAAATCCTTAGCGCTGCTGTGTTCGAACGGCCTCCCATCCAACATGCCTTCAAAGTCGATAATCACGCGATCGTCTGCCTTTGCAGGGCGATCCACTTCTTTCCACTCTGCGTACCGTTTGCGGAGAGCTTCCAGCATTTTATCGAGGTCTTCTTCGGTAATTTCGACCTGCATTCGCTCTATCGTCTCTCCAGCGAGCGATTGGAGAGTAACTTCGGGATAAACTTCAAGGTTAACGACGTATTTAAAAGGTTCCCCACGAAGTATTTTGTCCATCTCGATGTCAGGCGCTCCAGCCACTCGCAATTGGTGTTCCTCAACCGCTTCACGCAAGCTGGATTGGATCAGCTCGCTACCAACTTCTTGAAGAATGGCTTTTCCGTAAAGCTTCTCAACCACGGCGGGAGACGCTTTCCCAGGCCGAAATTTAGGTATCTTCGCGGTTCGAGCCACCTTAATTAAACGGCTTTTATAAGCTTTACCCACTTCCTCAGCCGGTACTGTAATTGTTAATCGCTGTTTTAATCCGCCTAACTTTTCTATAGATGACATAAAATTTCCCCGCTTTCTTTCGTGGTGCGAGAGGAGAGACTCGAACTCTCAAAGGATAACCTACTGGAACCTAAATCCAGCGCGTCTACCAATTCCGCCACTCTCGCAGTAATTTCATAGAGTTAAGGGGCCTATTGAACACCAAATACCGTATCGACTCAACCCATCCTCCTGTAATAATAGCGATAGCCTGACCTTCCTGCTTTTCACAAGAACAATGCCGTTTCTATCAGTCCTGTATCGTGCATGTGATTCATATTTGTACTATCATAGATCCCTACTCCCAGTCCTAATGGAGACTTGAATTCGACGAAAGAGCTTATTTGGAATTTCGATAACCGTGTAAGTGTGCTAAAAAATAATAGCGCTTTCCATTTCAGAAGCGAGCATACCTATCTCCTTCAAGTGCTGCATATATTCTACGTTTTCTTTCAAGTGCGACACGCCAAATTCACGCACATACAAAGAATCTTTCGTGTAAATGATACCCGCATGAGTTTGCGAATCTAAATTCAATGCCTTCTTAGTTCTTGAAAGGGCTGCATTACATAGAAAGGGAGCAAGGCCGAATAACCGATGTCCACATAACAGCTCGAAGTATATTCATCCCAAGCGGCTTCCGTAGCAATTACGACATCTCCGGTTTTGATCCATTGTGGTTGTAAGGAACCGGCGGTTCCTATTCGTAAAAAACGTTTTGTACCTAAATAAATAAGTTCATTCAAAATAATGTCAGTTCTAAGGCAAGCCAATCCCTATTGAAATAGCTACCATATCAATCGCATGATCTTTGTGCGGTATCCTTCCCCAGATAAGGATCATGCCCGCGGATAGCTTTTCGTCTGAAGTTGATCAAAAGGTTGACCTATCTACCTGGCCCGCTCTTGAAAACTGAAAAGAATAACATAAGGTCAAATACCTACGTTTCCCTCAAAATACTATTTATCAACATTCAAATGGAGCGGAAATGTTTCCTTTTTATGCATAATCGCCACTCTCTAGAATAAAGAAATACTATCGTAATCACTATTGCTATGGAAAAGCTAACTTTTTATTTTCTCATCATTCTGCGAAGAGGCGCTCAGACGAAATTCTAGGCGTACTTTTAGCGCGGGGCTGCGCACGCCGTGCGCTAGGTCCCCTCCTAAATGATGGACGACGAGAGCGATGTAGAGTTTAAGTTTTTAGTCTCTCTATACATAACAAAAGCAGTTAAGTTGATGAAATGGTCAGAAAAGCTGCTGAGTATTCAGTAGAATTCCTGATGTTATTGAAGGATAAGGGGTTCTTGATGAAAGACATCAGTGGGTTAGTAACCAGTTTAAAATGGATATTTAGGGTGGAACAAAGCGCGAAAGAGCTGCTTTGTGGGCATGCTGTTAAGTTTATTTGCGGTAAAAACGATTGACCAATAAGAAGGGTGAAATAATTCGCACAATCCTTTTCTCAACGCTTCAGAATCTGATTCCTCTTCTACTGTAAGCGTTGATAGATCGGAATCCCATCTGCCGCAAGTAATTCAGCATTCCCATAGGAGGACAATTATCTTTGCAAGGCATTGCTCGAAAGGCTTTTTACTTACAATTTCACGATTTTTCTCATCATTTTAATACACTAACCACTCACGAGGCAACTCTATTTCGATCCGCAACAAAAATACCTTTGCAAACATGCGAAGGCAATACCCCAATCGATTAAGCATCATGAAAGGCAAAGCAGCTACAATATCCTCAAACAGCATCGTAAAGCGAATCTTTACGGGTGCACTCGCAAAATTCATTTTACCCATTCCGGCGCCGCCGCCTACCCTTCCCTTATCGCTAATGCACTCTGCTCCGAGATTAAGCCAACGCAGCTTTAAGTCTTGCTGGGGTGCGGCTGTCGTTATAGTGAGATCAACTTCGGTTACCTTTTTTCCAAAGTTCCCCATTAGATTTGGATCTAGATAAAGAACATAGTCGTTATCGGTTTTTTTTCAAAGGCGAAAATTTTCGTGCAAAAAATACGGGATCCAACTTGGGGAATTTCTGCTTTTTCTATAATAAATGTGCTAATTGCACAATTCCATTGATGGACTAACTGGTACCATAATTTTGTTCAAAAATCCAGGCAAGTAGGAGAGGCTTTGTTGTCACTTTCATCCTTGTCAATAGAAGCCAATGCGTTGGCTCGCTCAATAATACTTTTAAATAATGTAAAATGTAATTTGTTTCTCTAAAAATCCATTATTTTCAAAATTTCGCAACTGATGCAATTCACGCTCGATATTCCATAATTTATAAAAAACCTTTTTGGCTTATAGCCTCCTGTTTTTGTTCTTCTTAATACACTTGTTTTGCAGAAGCGGTAGAAAAAAGTAGATAAAAGTTATCGAGATTTTCTGATTGATTATTTTTCATAATTTTTTCTTTTTTAGTTTGGATTTCTTAATTTTTTCCTTTTTAGATAGTTTTTTCTCCTCTACTTTTTTTTCATTTTTATTGTTTAGAGTAGGCGGTTTAAAGCGGTTCAATAAAGCACCAGCCCCGGTAAGCAATAGATCCGTTGTCATTTAACAACACATACAAGCGCTGAGACTGCTGGGGAGACAAATCGTCAAAAAATAAAGGTAACCCTAACTCATTTGAGTACAAATTTCTTTTAAGTCTCGAAGAGTGTGGTTCCCCGTGTTATCTGCAAACGTACAAAGAAAAAAATAAAATTCTAAAATATTCCTCAATCGTAATTCTGCGGTTTCAACAGTTCTTGGAGTCGCCAACTAATCGATAAGGTGAACAATAGCCGATTTCACTTCATCTTTAACGTTTTTAAAAATAGATTTCTTCATCAAAGGATTTTTTGCCAAAGCTAATTTCATTTTACGTAAAATAAAAGCATTGAATAAATTGTAATGCCGTCTCTTCTATCGATGGTAAAAAAAGATACGACTAACATTTTGTATTATCAAGGTTGTTTACTCCCTAAAATTTTTTCTTTTTATCAAAAGAATTTTTTAAAATCTTTTTTCTCTCCAACTTATAATAATTTTCAACCCCTGCTTCGAAATAATTTGAAATAAAAGTTGACAATTGAGCACGGCTTAACATTTTTCGCAGAAGTTGGGTTAAATCTCGATTTGAATCTTCTTTTAAAACGAATTCTATCGCCATATTAAAAATGGCGATTAAGAAATATTTTTCAGAAACAAAATCAGCTAAAAGTAGTCATTTTTAAATGAAAAACATCAGCATGAGCAGCAGGTGTGCACAATCCCTACCCTGTAAATGGAGCTGAAACTTATAATAACACAAATCTCAGTGGCTTATATAGTACTTTAAAAGAGGAACATTTACCGTCGAGCGAGAAAGCAATAACGTTAGTGGTATTCTTCCATCCTCTAAGTTGCATTCATCAAGAAAATAATCATTTCCATGCTGGTTAGTCAACTCATTAAAACTTCAAAAAATTTTTGACAAATTTCTATTAAGCCGTATCACTCAAAGAAATAAGAGGTTATATTTTATAAACGAGGATTAAATTCCAAAAGGAATTTAAATAATTATACAGATTGTAAATCAATTGCCAAAAGAATCAGAAATTTTGACTGTGTTTCTCTGAGGTGATTTTTAGAATAACAAACCAAATTAATATTATCCTAAATCTCTCTAAGCCACCGCTATTCCCTCAAAAGACGATATTTTTTAATTTCTCCAGTATTCAAAAGCCATTCCCCCCCTTTTTTTTGAACAGGGCTTTTCCTTTTTATTATTTTCTTCAAACTGTTTATTTTTAAGCAATTGACGCGGGTTGCGAATAAAATTCACCGGTTTGTAAAATCAATTTCAAATCCTTATTGTAATTAAGGATAATAGACCGTTGTATTTCAATACCCGCTTCATTTTGGAAGAGTGACTCAATAATTGCATAGAAATTGTACCATTGCAAGTTACAATAGAGCTTTAAATGCGCTAATTGATTATTGCTCTCTATAATGCACTAAATGATTAATAAAAAATCCCCGCAACTTTTCCAAAACGATTGCTTCAAACTTTGAGACAGTTTTCTGAGATATTAACTGATTAAAAAATGACCATTTCTAAAAAAGCCAAGTGGTTTTTCTACAGTATTGTCTTCGATTCCGGTGATAAATAATAAAGATCAATAACATAAGTACGACACGCAAAAAGGGGTTTATTTTTTCCAAAAATTTTAACCATTGAATAAACAGATGAATAGCATCTTCCAACTTGGGTTCTATTCAACCAGTATAGATGATTTTTAAATTTTTAATCAGAATCTGATTAACAACTTCAATACAAAAAATGCCGGTTTCCAAATCAATTGATTGCACCAATATCGTTATCATTACTAAAAATCGCCTTTTATCCCGATGATGATATAATCTGATTTTTTACCTACAAATAGGGAAACGACTGGATAAATTCCGGGATAATTTAAATGACCTTGGTAATCATCCAATGAAAGTTCATTTATCAAATGAAAAGCTAACTCTGCATTTCTTTGAAGGATAACGCTGTAAAAAAACTATTTAATAAATAAAGAAAAATCAGCATCGACTAAACGAATGGCCCAATACATAAGAGAAGGAGATGAAGATCAAGATGAGTCTCAACTATTTCTTGATAGAAGCCTTAAGCCTCATTCAGACGCTGTGTTTTTAATTTGTCTTCATCCATTTCGACAAAAGTCATTAAGCATGACTTTGCTTGATTAATAACAACTTTTAGTTGATTAAGATTATATAAAAAAATCGACTACCAAAGCGCAACATCTTAGAAAATCCCCAATCTTTTCAGCAAAAGGAGTTTTCGAACGAATAAAACTTAAAGTAATATAATATAAATAGAATACTGATGTGTTTTTAAACCTCCATACACGAAGGAAAGCGATGAGTTTGTTTCCTGAGCAGGTGGAATTAATGGAAAGGCTTGTTTTAATTGAAGCAATTGATTATTGGGTTGAAAATAATTTCCCTTACATTTTCTAAGCC
>NZ_VFIV01000021.1 GCF_019425495.1 Coxiella endosymbiont of Ornithodoros amblus | reverse complement strand
ACATTATTTTTGTAAAAGAGATATCCAAAAATACTTAATTAACTAGCCAATTTCTAGAACTTAATATAGCTCTCTGGATCACACGAACAAGCCGCGGGACGACAGGCAGCGTTAATTAACGGCATTCCCGAGGCCAGCTATGTATTTCATTGATTTCCTGTGTGCTTGCTGCTCACATGCTCCTATGTACGCTGCGGTGCTCGTAAATCAATGAATTCTAGCCCAGCTCAGCGGATTATAAATAGGCTCCTTTTTTTATTCAAATAGATGATAATAATTTTCGGTCGTTTTTCGAGCTACTTCATTAAGCGGGATATTTTTTAACTCCGCAATGCGCTCTGCCACATAAGGGATATATTGGGGTTCATTTTTTTTGCCGCGGTATGGAACGGGGGCTAAATAAGGAGCATCTGTTTCAATTAGCATTTTCTCCAAAGGGACCTTTTTTATGACTTCCGCTACGTTTTTCGCATTTTTAAAAGTGACAATGCCCGAAAAGGAAATGTAAAAACCGAGCTTCATAGCTTGTTCCGCCATTTCCCAGTTTTCAGTAAAACAATGCATCACACCACCCACGCTTTGTGCGTTTTCTTCCTGCATAATCTGAATAGTATCGGTTTGTGCGCTACGCGAATGAATAATAATTGGTTTTTTGAGTTTAAGTGCTGCTTGGACATGACAGCGGAAACGATCACGCATTTTTCCTAATTCACTATGATTATAATAATAATCTAAACCCGTTTCACCGATAGCAACAACTTTTGGGTGATTCGCTACTTCAATTAACGTTTGAACCGTCGGTTCATGATCTACTTTTTCGCTTGGATGTAATCCCACACTTGCAGAAATGTTTTCAAAATGAGCAGCGATTTGAATCACCGCTTGAGCGTGCGTCAAGTCAACCCCCACACAAAGAATATGCTCTACGCCTACACTTTTGGCTTTCTCAATTAACGTACCAAGATCTCCTCCATAATTGGTCAGATCGAGCATATTTAAATGACAATGAGAATCAACAAACATGATTACCCCACTAATTCATCACTTGTTGAAAACAGAATCAGAAACCAGAGTGAACCATTTTTGTCATTGGATTCCTGCCTTCACAAGAATGATGGACTTGCAAACTACAAAATTAAAAATAAATCCTCTAATAATAATTGGGTATTTACTGATAAAGAATTTTTTGTCAACCGCCAGGCCTCTTGTAATTCTTGCAATAATAGCATTATTTTATTTTTCGGTAATGTAGCACTCAGCTCTTGCAATAGGGTTAATTGATCAGAATTAACAACAAAATTAGTGGCCTTTAATTGGAGGCGTAATAGATCCATCACGATAATAATCAGCACTTGCAAAACGAATGTCAAATCTTCTTTTAATAAAGTCCCTGCGACTGAAACTGCATTTTCGCGCTTAGCGGTAATATTTACAATTAACTGTAACAATCGATCACGCACTTCTGTATAGTTCAATAATTTTAATTGAAGAGCTTGCAGCGGCGCATAAAAGGCAGCCGTTAATAACTGGATAGCCTCGCGCCGATCACCATCTATCTGCTTCTGAAGCCATTGAACAGTCGGTTCATTGGCGCTCGCTGTGAAAGCTAGCCGTTGACAGCGGCTGAGGATCGTTGGAAGTAAGGCTCCCGGTTGATGACTGATTAAAATTAAAAAAATTTGACCGCACGGTTCCTCTAATGTTTTTAAAAAAGCGTTCGCTGCCGTGCGATTCATGGCTTCCACTGGATAAATGATAACCACCTGATAATCACCATTTTGAGCGGTTTGATTGAGTGCGTTAATTAACTCCCGTATTTGCGCAATTTTAATATTTTTGTTCCTTTCTTCTGGAATGAGCTTAAAAAAATCGGGATGGTTTCCTGCTCTAAACAATTGGCAACCGCGACAAGAACCACACACTCCCCCATCCTGAGCTTCACATAAAAGGAATTCCGCTACCGCTTTCGCAAAATCAAACTTACCTAACCCAGGACTTCCCGTTAAAAGCAACGCATGCGGTAATCGTCCTTGCCGATAACGGGTTAAGATTTCTTGCCATTGAGTTTGCTGCCATGGATAAATCATAGTCCCTCGATCTCTGTTTTTCTCCCTGGGAGAGGAGAAGCAATTAACAACGGTTTTATTGCCTTCATTATTTGATTTTTAACGTTCGATAAATCCTGATCCGTATGGATGACACGAAATCGAGCCGGCTCTTGGTTCACCAGCGCCAAATAGCATTCCCGCACGCGCTTAAAAAATTCGAGTCCCTCAGCTTCGATACGATCTTTAGCACCCCGACTTTTAACACGACATAAACCCACTGAAACAGGTGCATCAAGTAACAACGTGAGATCGGGCTTTAAATTCGCTAAAATCCATCCCGCTAATTTCTCAATATGCTTGACGGGAATTCCTCGTCCCCCGCCTTGATAAGCAAAACTGGCATCTGTAAAACGGTCCGATAAGACCCAATGCCCGCGTCGTAAGGCAGGCAAAACCACATGAGCGATATTTTGTGCTCGACCAGCGAACATTAACAATAATTCAGTATCGGAACACATCATTTCATCGGAATGACTCAACAAAACATCGCGTATGGCTTCAGCAATCGGTGTACCACCAGGTTCGCGCGTAACCACATAAGGAATACGAGCAGCGTCCAATTGCTCCCGCACCCAATTAAGCGCGGTTGTCTTCCCCGCTCCTTCAATTCCTTCAAAAGAAATGAAACGGCCGCGTTCAATTCCCATGTTTTTCTCCATCTTCTAAATACTTTTTAATGGCTTTTTTGTGTTCTTTATACGTCGCCGAAAAAATATGAGTGCCGTCGCGCCGCGCCACATAGTATAACGCATCACCCGACTCTGGCTTAAGCGCAGCTAGAATCGATGCGCGCGATGGCATATCAATGGGGGTGGGAGGTAAACCATAATGCTGGTAAGTATTATATGGTGAATTATAAACTAAGTCTTCCTTCGTAATAGGGCTATCATAAGGGCGCCCAAGGCTGTATAAAACAGTAGGGTCTACTTGTAAAAGCATTCGTTTTTTTAAACGGCGTAAAATAACGCCGGCAATTTTAGGGCGGTCTTTTGGCAACGCCGTTTCCTTTTCGACAAGCGAGGCCACAATTAATGCCTGATAAGGATTTTTGTAAGGTGAATTGTCTGCGCGCTGTTGCCAAGCTTCATTTAAAATTATCTGCATACGCTGATAGGCTTGACGAAGTATTTTAATATCGTTGTCTCTCCACGTAAAAGAATAAGTATCGGGAAAAAAAAGTCCATCAGGACGAAGGTAGGTACAACCAAGTTTTTCCAGAATTTTTTGATCACTTAGCCCGTCAATGGTATGGTGAATATAGGGATTTTCTTCTAAGGTCTGCTTCATTTCACGAAACGTCCAACCTTCAATAAAGGTAATGCTGCGCTGCTTTACTTTACCTGCTACTACATTCCTTAACAATTCCAACGGCGTCATCCTCGGCGTAATCTCATACTCACCCGCTTTTAACAAAGAGGCATCGCCTTTCAGACGCGTGAGCCAAATGAAGAATTGAGGACTTTGCAGTAATCCTTCTTCATACAAACTTTTTGCTAGGTAATGAATGCCGGTGCCTGGTGGAACTTTAATAGTGCTTACCTGCTGTATCGCTTTGTCGCTTTGAAGGGGCGTATGAATAAAGCGGTGCCAGACAATGGCAAACCACATTCCTAAAATCATTACCACAATAGCGCAAATGAAAAGAATAATCTTTTTGAAGGATGACATTAATTAGGTTTAGTCAAAAACTCGGCTTAAAACCAAGGTTCCATTAGTGCCGCCAAAGCCAAATGAATTTGACATTACGGTATCGATCTTCATCTCCCGCGCCTCATTGGGTACAAAATCTAAATCACAGCCTTCATCGGGATTTTCAAGATTAATCGTCGGTGGTGCCCTATTATCGCGAATCGCTAACACTGAAATTACGGTTTCTAAGGCGCCTGCTGCCCCTAGCATGTGTCCTGTCATTGATTTTGTGGAACTTATAGCTAGTTTATAAGCATGATCCCCAAATATTTTTTTAATGGCACACACCTCAAGCGGATCGGCGGCAGGCGTCGAGGTACCATGGGCGTTTATGTAGTCGACTTGCTCAGGAGCGATGCCGGCATCCCAAAGGGAATTTTTCATGCAAGTGGTAAAACCTGCGGCTTCGGGGTCTGGACGTGTCATGTGATAAGCATCACCACTCATCCCAAATCCGATAATTTCGGCATAGATGGTCGCGTTGCGCTTTTTGGCATGTTCTAACTCTTCTACTACTACACACGCGGCACCTTCCCCCAACACAAAACCATCGCGACCTTTATCCCACGGACGGCTCGCTTTTTCAGGCTCATCATTTCGTGTCGATAAAGCACGCACAGCAGCAAAGCCGCCAATACCGAGAGGGGTGGATGCCATCTCAGTTCCCCCTGCAATCATGGCGTCTGTATCATTGTGAGCAATCATTCTCGCTGCGTGACCGATGTTATGAAGACCCGTTGTACAGGCGGTAACGATTGAGATATTAGGGCCCTTTAAATTGTATTTAATAGACACCATACCAGAAGCCATATTAATAATAGCCCCCGGAATAAAAAAGGGAGAAATTTTTCGTGGACCAGAAGTTAATAACGCGTCATAATTTTTTTCAATCCAAGGCATCCCTCCGATTCCAGACCCAATAGCCACCCCCACACGAGGCGCGTTAGCTTCGTTGATTTCTAGCCCTGAATCCTCCCAGGCTTGACGGGCAGATTCCATGGCGAATTGCACAAAAACGTCCGTTTTACGAATGCTTTTAAGATCTAATGCTAAAGCCGGGTCAAAATCCCTGACTTCGGCCGCAATTTGGGTAGGAAAAGAGGACGCATCGAATCGAGCAATCGGCTTCACTCCACTTTTACCCGCTAAGAGCGCCTGCCACATATCCGAAACTTTATTTCCGAGAGGGCTCACAACTCCCAACCCGGTTATTACAACACGCCGTTTCTCCAAGTGTGACTCCTCAGAATCTCAATAAAGCAAAATAGCAAAATCGATCACGCAGGAGTGGATTCGCCGGCAGAATGTTCTTTGATATAGTCAATCGCCTGTTGGACAGTAGTAATTTTTTCAGCATCTTCATCGGGGATTTCAGTTTCGAATTCCTCTTCAAATGCCATCACCAACTCCACTGTATCTAGAGAATCAGCACCTAAATCGTCTACAAACGAAGCACTGTTGGTAACTTCTTCTTCCTTTACGCCTAATTGTTCAACGACAATCTTTTTGACTCGTTCTTCAACTGTTGCCATGATTGCGGCTCCCCTCTCTAAAGTTAACTTCGACGAATAGTAACATGTTGTTACTGGTATTCAAGCGCTATACCATACACATTCCACCGTTGATATGCAATGTCTCCCCCGTAATATACGCCGCGCCATTAGAGGCCAAAAAAGCCGCCGCCTGAGCGATTTCATTAGGCTGACCCATGCGTTTCATTGGCACTCGGGCCAGTATCGCTTCTCGTTGCTGTTCGGATAATGCGCCTGTCATTTCCGTTTCAATAAAGCCGGGAGCGATGCAATTAGCGGTGATTCCGTAGGCCGCATATTCCATAGCAATGACTTTGGTAAAGCCGATCAGACCTGCTTTGGCAGCTGCGTAGTTGGCTTGACCAGCATTGCCCATTGTTGCCACTACTGAACTAATATTAACAATTCGTCCCGAGCGAGCTTTTACCATCGATTTTAGGCAAGCTTTCGTGAGATGAAAAACGCCGTTGAGGTTCGTATTGATGACCTCGTCCCACTGCTCGGATCTCATTCGCAGAAGGATATTATCCCGTGTTATTCCCGCATTGTTGACCAAGATCGATGGCGCGTTAAAATCACCTTGAATATCGGATAGAATCGCTTTTATCCTTTCTTGATCCAAAATATTGAGAGTATAGCCTTTCCCCTCCACTTTTTCTTCCATCAGCATCTGGGTAATCTTCTTTCCCCCCTCCTCCGTGGTGGCTGTTCCAAGAACTATAGCTCCCTGGCGACCGAGTTCGGCTGCGATGGAAGCGCCGATGCCACGAGAAGCACCTGTTACTAAAGCGGTTTTTCCTTTGAGCGGTGTAAGCATCGACTTCTCCTGATTTTTTGCTTCTCACCCCGCCCTCTCCTCAAGGAGGGGTCTTTGGGCGGAGTTAGTGAGTTAGTCGCTTTATAGCGGTTAAAATTAACTCTGTCGTGGTGAGCGGCAGTATCTCGCTCTGGCGATCAATGCGCTTAATTAAACCAGCTAATTTATTATCGGGACCACATTCCATAAAAACCTTAATCCCCTGTTCTCCAATATACTTGATGGTTTCTACCCATTGAACGGGTCCCACTAGTTGTTTAATTAAAGCGCCGCGAATGATATTCGCCTCATTGCGATCAACCACGTCTACATTATGAATCACCGGAACTTTAGGAGAAGCAATCGAAATTTTAGCAATGTCCTGCGCTAACCGGTCCGCAGCGAGTTGCATGAGGGGGCAATGAGAAGGAACACTGACCGGAATTCGCTTCGCGATTTTTGCACCCTCTGTCTTTGCCATGCTAAGAGCGCGATCCACCGCTTCACTATGGCCAGATATCACGGTTTGCCCTGTTGAATTTAGATTTGCCGGCTGAACAACTTGTCCTAGTGCCGCATTTTCGCAAATGGATTCGATTTTCGCCTTATTTAAACCGATGATAGCCCCCATAGCCCCCTCATCGACAGGTACCGCTTCTTGCATATACTTGCCCCGCTTCTCAACCAATTTAACGGCTTCTTCAAATTTTAAAGCCCCCGCGCAAACAAGGGCTGCGTATTCCCCTAAGCTGTGGCCCGCCATCACTTGCGGTTTTGGCCCCTCTAGAGCTTCCCAACAACGGAAAATAGCGACATCGGCAGTTAACAAAGCTGGCTGCGTAAATTGGGTCTGATCTAGCCTCTCTTGCGGGCCATACTGAACCAACTCCCAAAGGTCATAGGCCAGCACGGAAGAGGCCTGCTGAAAGGTTTCGAGGACAATCGGTTGCTGAAGCCCTAACTCAGCTAGCATCCCCAAATGCTGGGACCCTTGGCCAGGAAAGACAAAGGCAAAAGATTGCAGCATTTTCACTCCAAAATATAATCTAGTTAAAATAGCCCGTATAAAGTGAAGCGCAATACAGAGATTTTATAATAGCCTTGTAAGGCGCTTTTCTTCATACGGGCTACAATTTAAGTAGCGCAGCGCCCCAAGCAAGTCCTGCACCAAAAGCTTCTAACAGCAGCGTATCGCCGCGTTTAATCTTGCCAACCCGAACAGCGGCATCGAGTGCCAAAGGAATAGAGGCGGCGGAGGTGTTACCGTGTTGCTCAATTGTCAAAATAACCCGTTCTTTTGGCAGCCCTATTCGTTTCGCTGTTGCTTCAATAATACGTAAATTCGCTTGATGGGGAATTAACCAATCGATATCCGATTGCGTGAGTTCGCTTTTCTCAATAATCTCATCGACAATTTCTCCTAATTTAGTTACTGCTAGTTTAAAAACTTCTTTCCCATACATGTGCAAATGAAGCGCAGATTCCCGCTCCCAAATCCCACTTTTAGCGGTAATTAAACCACTATAATCGCCATTTGCATGTAAAATAGTGTTTAAAATGCCAGGTTCTTTGTGAGCTTGTAAAATAATCGCTCCTGCACCATCACCGAATAAAATACAGGTGCTGCGATCTTTCCAATCCACTACCTTTGTTAAAGAATCCACGCCAATAACAAGCACATGCTTCGCGCCTCCATTTCGGATATATTGATCAGCAATGCTTAAAGCGTACACAAAACCAGCACACGCCGCATTTATGTCGAAGGCAGGGATATCCTCACACAAATTTAAATATTTTTGGACCAAACAAGCCGTACTAGGAAAATAATATTCTGCCGTTGCAGTCCCAACGATAATCATGTCGATAACGGCAGGGTCTATTCCCGCCATTTCAATTGCACGTTTTGCCGCATCGACCGCCATAGTGGTGGTATTATCAAGGCTATTGGCAATGACATGACGCTCACGCACGCCGACTCGTTGCATGATCCACTCATCAGTGGTATTAACCATTTTTTTTAAATCTGCATTACTTAATATTTGCTGAGGAATATAACTGCCAACACCTTGAATACGCGCGTAGGTCATTTATTTTCAAACTCCTTTAAAATATGAGCGACTTCTTCTTTAATAAGTTGAGGAATATTTTTATCGACTTGAAAAATCGCTTCTTCGACAGCACAAACAAAAGCTTTAATATTCGCGCTCCCGTGACTTTTAACCACAATACCATTCAACCCCAAAAATGTGGCTCCATTATAACGCTCAGGGTCAATACGTCTGATGAGTCGTTTCAAAATAGGAATCGCTGGTAAGAGCGCTAATTTTGTCCACCAGGCCTCACTAAAAGCTTCTTTGCCATGCTGCTTAATTAATTGCACAACACCTTCACTCGCTTTTAACACCGCATTCCCAACAAAGCCATCACAAACAACCACATCAGCAACATTATTAAAAATAGTATTGCCTTCAACATAGCCGATATAATTAATGGTCTGCCTTGCCTCAAAAAGTTCATTGGCTTTTTTCACCAATTCATTTCCTTTGATTTCTTCTTCACCCACATTGAGCAATCCAATTCGAGGATTCCGAATGTTATGTGCAGCGAAAGATAAAATTGAGCCCATGACAGCAAATTGATAAAGGTTTTCAGGCGTTGAATCGACGTTGGCCCCTAAGTCCAAAACCCGCACTTCGCGCTCATTCTTCGTTGGAAAAGCGGCAATAATGGCTGGTCGATCAATACCCGGCAGTGTTTTTAATACATAACGGGCCGTTGCCATTAAAGCGCCAGTGTTCCCCGCACTTACACAAGCGTGGGCCTGGCCTTTTTTTACTAAATTAATCGCAACACGCATGGAGGAATTTTTTTTAGTTCTTAGCGCTTGAGAAGGCGACTCATCCATTCCTACTTCTTCACTAGCATGAACAATTTCCAATTGCTGTCCAAAAGATTTTCTATTTTTTTCGGGTATCAAAAGGGCTAACTGTTCTTCTTTACCAACAAGAATAAGTTTGACCTTTGGATGCTTTTTCAGGATGGATATGGCCGCCGGAACAATGACCTTAAGTCCATAGTCGCCGCCCATGGCGTCGAGTGCGATCGTTTTTAACATTCAGCGCTTACTCTTCGCCTTCGTAAGACTCTTTGGAGGTCAAAATTTGACGGCCTTTATAGTAGCCTTCCGGACTGATGTGATGACGCAAGTGTGTTTCTCCAGTCGTCAGATCTTTTGATAGCATCGCTCCACGTAACGCATCGTGTGACCGGCGCATGCCGCGTCTTGAACGGGTTTTACGACTTTTTTGTACTGCCATTCTCTTCTCCGAGATTTACGGGATATCGATTATTTAACCCTCTGAAAACTGAGGAGGAATGGTATAGCGGAATCGGAATGGTGTCAAATTCGATCCAATTGTCGGCCTAGAAGCCACCGGGCAGTGGACTCGCTTTAAGGGCCGTACTGACATTGTTCCTATCCTTACTATTTCCTCTCTAAAAGTAATAATGATATATAGTTACTTTATGCCCGTTCACAACCTCGAAATCACCGCTATGCTACATAAGCTGGCCGATCTTTTAGAAATTAGAGGCGAAAACCCTCTTCGTATTCGCGCTTATCGTTCCGCAGCACACCTCATTGACGAACTCCCTAAAAGCGTCGCCGATTACAGGAAATCTTAAGAAACTTGACACCCACTCAACAATCTCTCCTCGAGAAGAAATTGGCACGCCAACGACAAGTTACAAAAACACGTGCAGGAATTTCTTTTACGAACCAACTTATATTTTGCCTTATTACTATACCGATCAACCTTATCACTCTATCTATGAAGGAAATACTCCTGAAAATCAACGATTGGATCATTCAAGAATTTAAAGGTTAAAGAGCTTCCAATTTCCGATATGGTATGAACAAATGTTCGGTAGTAGCGTTTCGTTGGATATATCCTACACTCAGCTCTCTTACTGGCAGTTTTATGCTAAATCTCAATTTTTTCGTGAAACCAATTATGAGCCGCAATTATTTTTAAGCGATCATTTTTCTCCAAACGGATTAGCCGCTATTGGTATTAATCACCAATCTAACGGCCGCGGCGGCAACTTAGGAAAGAAGCTAGAATCGACTTTTGCTCGATTTTACTTTCACCGGCAAACGTTGGATGGTTGACGTCAAACCCTGGATCTTAATCTTTAAAGCGGAATCCAGCGATCTTCACAATCCCAATATTTATCGCTACCTCGGCTACGGACGAGTTGTTTTCGCAGTCACTTTTCATCGGCAAGTTTTCTCTTTAATGCTAAGATTAAGAAATGCTATTGAAAGTGGCTTCAAACGCGGTGCTATGAATTTCCTATTCCTTCCCCCATCCACGGCCTGTTACATGGCTATATTCAATTTTTCAGTGGTTATGACCAAAGCTTGATTGAATACAATTATTATACAAATAGCGTTGGTATGGGAATTATTATCAGCAATTGGATTTAGGACTTAGTTCGAGATGACACTGAAAAGTACAATTAAAGTACAATTATTTATTATTAAAATTGTCGAGCACTAAATCATTCAACTAAATCCAAAAAACGACAATCACACCTACAAAAATAACATTCTCCCCTGCAACACCAAATAGCACAGATTTCCCTTATAAAAAACGCCGGTATCTAAAGCGATCTATTATTAACGGGATTCTGGAACAAACGCCGGCGTGAACGAAAAAATATTACCTAATTGATAATGCAATCTAAGTAACTTAAAAAAAGTGAGGCGTTGGCGGCATTAGCTGCAATGTTTTATCGCGAGCCAGCAGTAAATCATTTGTCTCATGAGGCAAATCATCGACTTTAAATCCATAACTCACCAATGTCACCTCCGCCATTGCTCAACCACAATAATCCTTCTTCAGGATTAAGCAGGAATAAGAAAATTTTTCGTGATTACCTTTTGTAAGTAATGTGTCTCAAAGCCATTTAACGGCAAACGGTTAAGCGTCTCAATGACCTTGCGAGAATCGGAGCCGCGATCAATATAACCGCCGAGAGTCACACTAAGTATGTGTCGGGATTGGGGATTCGGAACCTTCAATCCCGTTTCATTTTAGGTGGTGTTAAGTTGGGTGAGACATTTCATTAACTTGGAATCTAAAATGGCACAAACACCCAAACGTTTATCCTCCCACTGACATAAAATTCCCGCGGAATGTAAGAACAAACGGCGCAATCGGTAATTTCGCATTTTTCGATTGAAAACTTTATCACCATACTTCTCGTCCCCCGCAATGGGGTGACCTATGTGCGCCGCATGAACGCGAATTTGATGCGTACGGCCGCTCAGTGGTTTAGCTTCGATTAAGCTTGTTTGTTCAAAAATTTTAAGTGGGCGAAAAACAGTCACCGCAGACTTTCCCTCCTTTTCAACCTTCACCATTCGCTCACCGCTTTGTAGACGATTCTTCTTAAGTGGAACTTCAACCCGACATTCGCCCCCTTGCCACTGACCCTTGACCAGCAAGAGGTATTGCTTAATCACCTTCCGCTGAGTCAATAGAGTATGCAGAGCCACTAAAGTTGATCGCTTTTTAGCCACCATTAGGCAACCTGAAGTCTCACGGTCTAATCGATGAACCAATTCCAATAACCGGACCTTGGGACGCATGATACGCAAGGCTTCAATTAGCCCTCCCTGAGTACCACTTCTGCTATGGACGGGAAGACCCGCTGGCTTATCAATCACCAAAAGATCCTCTTCTTCATAAAGAATTCGCATTTCCAAGGAAATGAGCAATTTTTCATCGACGGTGGCAGGTTTTTTAGGGGCTCCTATTTGCACAGGCGGTATTCGCACAAGGTCGCCAACAACTAATCGATAATCAGCCCCCACCCGCCGCTTATTTACCCGCACTTCGCCCTTACGAATAGCGCGATAGATGCGGGTGGAGGGGACGCCTTTAAGACGGGTGATGAGAAAATTGTCTAATCGTTGCCCAGCGCGGGCATTGTCGATCGTGATGAGGGTTGTGTGCATATGGTTTTATTACCTAAAGCCTGATATAGTTAAACGTCGCCGTCATGGTATCATGGTTTGAGATTGTGAAAAACGTAACTATTCAGGCAACTAATGTGAATGGTTGAATGGTTACTGAAAAATTGGCGTCAACGAACAACAGCTTACAAAGTTTACCTTATGCCAATTGAACGAATTGGTTTGTAACTATTTAGAAAACGCTCAGTGCAGTTCAGATTGGTGCTGAATTTATTAGTATTTAGTATATTAATAACGCGACGCTCCCAGAGCGGTTTCCGGCGAACCCTCAAACCCCCCTAAGTTTGTGGTTGAGCGCCCAGAGGACAGGTTTAAAAAATGAAAAGAATGCTGATTAACGCCACTCAGCCTGATGAGGTGCGCGTAGCTGTTACTGACGACTCTAAATTAATTGATCTCGACATAGAAATTCCCGGTCAAGAGCAGAAAAAATCCAACATTTACAAAGGCATCATTACGAGTATTGAACCAAGTCTCGGTGCAGTGTTTGTTAATTATGGCAGCGAACGCCACGGTTTTTTGCCGCTGAAAGAAATCTCCCGGGAATATTTTCTCCAGGAGATCGAAGGCGATTTTGATTCCATTGACATTAATCAGGTACTTAAATTAGGTCAAGAACTGGTCGTTCAAGTAGATAAAGAAGAACGAGGGACGAAAGGCGCTGCCTTAACAACATTCATTAGTCTGGCAGGCTCTTTTTTAGTCCTGATGCCCAACAACCCACGAGCCGGCGGCATTTCCCACCACATCGAAGGCGATGAGCGCGATCAATTGCGCGAAACGATTAACCAACTTAGTCTTCCTGAAGGGATAGGCTTGATTGTCCGAACGGCAGGATTAGGGCGGCCTAAGGAAGAATTAGAATGGGATTTAAAAATTTTACTGCGTTATTGGGAAGCAGTTAAACAAGCCGCTATCGCTAAACCCGGGCCTTATTTAATCCAACAAGAAAGTGATGTCATCATCCGAACGATTCGCGACTATCTTCGACAAGACGTCGAAGAAATCCTCATCGATGATGAAGTGGCTTTTGAAAATGCTCGACATTACATCAATCAAGTCCGGCCTCAATTTGTAGAACGGCTAAAACTTTACCGAGAACATCTCCCGCTCTTCAGTCGATTCCAAATCGAACAACAGATTGAGAATGCGCACCAACGTGAGATTCGCCTTCCTTCGGGAGGTTCTTTAATTATCGATCACAGCGAAGCTTTGATCGCTATTGATATTAACTCCGCCCGCGCTACGCGGGGAGCGAGCATCGAAGAAACTGCTCTTTCCACCAATTTAGAAGCCGCGGAAGAGATTGCTCGCCAATTGCGCATTCGTGACATTGGAGGTCTGATTGTTATTGACTTTATCGACATGACCCCGCTTCGCAATCAACGCGAAGTCGAAAATTGTCTGCGTAACGCATTAAGCCAAGACCGAGCTCGTATCCAGATTGGGCGTATCTCCCGATTTGGTTTGTTGGAAATGTCTCGCCAACGCTTGCGATCTTCGCTCACACGTTCCACTCAAATCGCCTGCCCCCGATGCAACGGCGAAGGTACCGTACGAAGCATTGAATCTTTGGGATTATCCATTATCCACATCATCCAAGAGCAAGCTTCAAAAGCTAAAAATATTCATTTCCAATTACAAGTGCCGGTGGATTTGGCGACTTACCTCATTAATGAAAAACGGGAATTATTGCGGTATATCGAATACCATTATGCGGTAAAAATTACCGTCGTTCCCAATCAATATATGGAAACCCCACTTTATCAATTACGGCAAATGAAAATCGACCCTGCCAGTCTCGCACACGGTAAGGGCATGGCCAGTTATAAACTCACTAAGGTATTCAAAACAGAGGTGCCACAAAAACAAGAAATCAGGCCATTCAGTGAACCTGCCATCCAGCAGTTTTTGACGCCCCCTCCAGCAGCAGCGCCCACAACGCCTCGTAAAACAGCTGCTCCTGGCCTGTTCAAACGGTTGATGGTTAAAATGTTTGGTGGTGAGGAAGAATCTTCAACGGCCATGGTGCCACCAGTTAAACGGCGAATACCTGAACGGCATAAGCCGTCTTTCTCCGCCAGAAGTCGAAGGCAAGGAGGTGGTTACGCTTCGCGCAAATCAACGGGACCCCAAAGATATCATCCTCGCAGCGGGGGTGGCGACCACGGTCAAAGCCGATACGGAACCCGTTCACGCCGCGGAACTCGAGGCGGTCGTCGCGATCACGGCGGCGGACGCGGCGGTCCTGTCTATCATACACAATCATCCGGGCCGATACCTTCGTTGGGTGAAGACGTTGTAGATGTTAACCAGCTCCCCATGTCTATGCCCCCGCCGCCCTTTGCAACAGATGCCAGCACTCCATCTTTTGGGGATGAGCGTCGTTCTAGTTTTGGTGGCACTAAAGGAGAGGCGGATCACGGCGCTAAACCCCCCCCTAATGGTAAAGTTAGCGACGACAATAGACGCAATCGATAATAAATTCCTTGGGCTTACCGTGAGAACGTCCAATGATTATCACCATAAGAGCTTCCGGAGCTTGACACTTCCGTCGTATTCCCGTGGGATACCAATAAGAGTCGGCATAAAATCTTCCTATTTTTTGTAAACGCTCCTCAGCCATTACAGTAGATAAAAAGGTACGGATATTCTCTCGGAGCAGCATCGAGTCGTTAAAAAAACTCCTGGCAACTGGAAATAGGCATTCGCTTTTAGAGCGCCCTCAGCACGATGGCGCACCACCTCTTTAAACCACCGTTTGGAAAGTTATGGGTGACTCCTGATGCAATTGCCGCTTTCTCTCCCCCAAATGAGTAAAAGCATTTTTTCCATCCTTCGTATCCCATCTGATCAACAGTAACTCCGGGAGGAAAAGTCACTACTAGCCCGCCATCAAACTAAAATACAGCACGGAGATTTCCCACCCCTCTAATGAGGGAGCACTCAAAGCGAAATCACCAAATTCGATCTTTGGTAAAGCCTAGGCTGGGCAGTAGGTGAAAAATTACCGATAAAATTCCAAAAACTTCATTATTAAATGAGTAACTCTCCACCAGAAAAGCTCATCACCCCAAATCCAAAGTTTGCCCATACTGCCATGGCACCCGCGGCACAAACGCCCATCCGCAAACCCCATTGAAACCAGGATTCTTTCTCTTGAGAGACGACGATGATGATTCAGAGGAAGTTGAATTGTCCAAAAATTCAACATTTCTTTATTCAATAGCGCAGAAAAAAACGTATACCATTCCAATAGTTCCAACGTATTTGGATTTTCAAGGTCGCGGTATATTAATTTATTGAAAACAATAGCTTGACTTTTTTGTCAAGTTCTTCATAAGCTTTTGCTTGATTGCGGAATTGCTTAACGATCTGCTCTTTTGCTTCACGCAAAACTCCGTGTTGTAATTTTAGTTCTTTCGTCAAATTACCACATTTTCCTCGTATCCAATCAAAAAACGATACGTCATTTTCTCATACTGTTTCATCAATTGCTTCTGCGCCCACCATATTAACGGGTAAATTTAGAGCATCGCTTAAATTGGAGAGAATCATATCGAGTCGCGAACCCCTTAAACTTCCTTCCAAATAGGTATAAAAGCGCAAAAAAGCAATCACGAACGATGCGCCCCACTTAATTTTTTCACCTTTCACCTTGGTAATAATCTTTTCTTCTTTGAGAATGTGGCTTCCTGGCATTCAGTAGACGCCGATAATAAGCAACCCAATTGAACAATGCATTGGTAACGGAACCACCTACTTGAGAAGCGTAAAGTGCAGCATCGGTACCAAGATATTTTGCCAAACGTTCTCCCCCTTGTTTGGAAGAATTCCAATACATTAAACCGCTAGCTGCAGCTAATGTGAAAGCAACAACCTCCATAAGGTGATCGAGACAAGTAAAAGTTTCTTTCGTTCTTCTGGTGATCTTTTTCTGAAATCGTTCCACCAACTTTTGGAGAGCGTCTGAAACAGTTTCCTTCCTAACTAAGGGGATCGGATTCCCCCTCATCATTATTAATGCGATTTCCCCTCATTATTAATACCCCTTAATGTTGAAACACTAATTTTTTTTCGAGGAAATAAAACACACTCATAATTAAAGCATTTAAAACGAAATAAATAATTACAGCCAGGAAAAATAGTGGGATAACTTGATACGTCATGGCGATTAAGTGACGCGTGACTCCCATAATATCCATTAATGTGATTGTACCTGCTAATGAAGTTCCTTTTAAAATCATAATAACTTCGTTTGAATAAGCCGGCAATACAATACGGATCGCCCGAGGAATAATAATTCTCTGATAAGCTTTCCAACACGATAAACCTAATGCTTTAGCCGCTTCAATCTCGCCAATCGGAATGGAATGGATAGCGCCACGCAATAAAACAATTGTATAAGCACTCGTATTAATAGCCAAAGCGATAACGGCACAGCTAAAAGGTCGTTTTATCAGCGACCACAAAATGGTTTCCCGCAACCAATGAAACTCGCCGCTGCCATAATAAATAATAAAAATCTGAACGAGCAATGGTGTTCCACGAATAATAAAAACAAAAATGTTTACCGGTGCTTCTAAAAAAGAAAAACCACTCTTAGAAAGTGCGGTTAATAGCGCGGCTAAAAATAAACCCAACGCGAGCGCAGATAACATTAACTCAATTGTTATCACAACGCCAGATAATAATTGGGGCCAATATTGTAAAATATTCATGACTGTTAAAACTTATTTACGGAAAATAATTTTAAAATCAATTGCGAGACGGAAGTCAACAATAAAAATAAAAAGGCAACCATTATATAAAATTTAAAGGGTTCCCGCGTTGTGCTCGCGGCCAATTGCGCCTTATTCATTAAATCCCCTAATCCAATTAATGCCACCAATGCACTATCCTTTAGTAAAACTAACCATAAATTACCGAGGCCCGGCAAGGCATGATGCCAGACTTGGGGAAATACAATTCTTTTAAAAATAATCCAGCCTGAAAGGCCCATCGCTTTTCCCGCTTCGGTTTGCCCTTTTGGAAGTTCTAATAATGCCCCGCGAAGCGTTTGAGTAGCGTAAGTCGCAAAAATCGTTCCCAAGGCTAACACTCCAGCCGAAAAGGCGCTAACCTGTATAGAGCGATGAAAAAGTTTTGTCAGCAGTGCAGAGCCTCCAAAATAAATTGTAAATAATACCAGCAGTTCGGGAAGTCCACGAATAAAAGCCGTGATACTTTTTAGAATCGATTTTAAAAAATTTAACTGACTAAATTCAGTCAACGTAAATAAAATTGAAAGCCCAATTCCAAAAATAACGGCGCATAGCGAGACGGCCAAGGTGACCATTACACCCTTTGCCAATTGCAGACCAAAACCTTCCAAGCCAATCATTATTCCTGCCCAAAATATTTCTGAATAATGGCGGCATAAACCCCATTTGCTTTAATTGCTGCTAATACCTTATTTAATTTTAACAGCAGCGCTTGATTACCTTTTTTGACGGCAATACCTACACCTTTACCAAAATAATTGGGGTCATTAACTGGCTTTCCTATCAGGACATATTCTCCGCGTCCGTTTTCTTTTAGCCACTGCTTAATTAACGGCGTATCTCCAACCATTGCATCCACTCGACCGGAAGTTAAATCCATCAGTGCATCTTCTTCACTCGGATACCGCTGAATAGTGATGCTATTTCCAAAAGAATCTTGGAGATAACTATCAAATGTCGTACCTCCCTGCACGCCGATGATTTTACCTTTCAATCCCTGTTTGGATAGAGTTAACGGTGTATTTTTGTCGGCGATAAAACTAACGGAATTCGTATAATACGGATCAGTAAAATCAACTTCTTTTTGTCGTGCTGTGGTAATGTTCATTCCGCCAAACAAAGCATCAAACTTTCCCAATTTTAAACTCGGGATTAAGCTGTCCCACGGCTGATTGCTAATGGTGCAGGTGGCTTGCATTTGTTTACAAACCGCCTTCACGATATCCGCACCAAAACCTTCGACTTGACCGGATGGACCCATATAAACATAGGGCGGATAAGTGGCCTCTGTAGCGAATTTAATAGTGTCTGTTGCAAAAACAGACGAAACAAAAAGACAATTGACAAAGTAAAATGCTGTCATTCGCACAAAAGTGGGTCTCCAGCGGAAAAAACGGCTTACGCTTCTGTTATTATTTTTATTCATCAATCCCCCAGCGACTCAATAAAATCGCCAAAAACCTGAGTCTTTGACGAGAAAAACACTATTTCTAGCTATCCTTCTTCCACAATCCTTCCTTCATGAAGGAAAACTGTTTTATGCGCCACTTCCCGAGCAAATTTCATCTCATGCGTAGCAATGACGATAGTCATTCCTTTTTGTGCTAATTCATGAACTAAATCACGCATGGCTGTTATCATTTTAGGGTCTAACGCTGAAGTAGGCTCATCGAACAACATTACTTCCGGCTCCATCATCAAAGCGCGCGCAATGGCTGCCCGCTGTTGCTGACCACCGGATAGGCGGACAGGATAGTCATCTTTTTTCGCTAAAATACCAATCTGATCCAATAAACACTCTGCCTTTTTCACCGCTTCTGCTTTTGAGATTTTCAACATTTGGCAGGGGGCCTCAATTAAATTTTGTAAAATCGTTCGGTGCGCCCACAAATGAAATTGTTGAAATACCATTCCCACTTTACTGCGAAGCGCAACAAGGCTTTGACACGTTGGCTTTTTTGCAGTAAGCGAAAAATGAAATTTAAGGTCGTTGATAACCATTCGTCCCTCATCGGGCATTTCAAGTAAATTAAGACAGCGCAATAAGGTACTCTTGCCCGCCCCACTATCGCCCAACAACGTAACTACTTCACCTGCCTTTGCCGCAAGGGAAACCTCTTTAAGAACGACTGTGCCGTGATAGCTTTTTTTCAAGGACTCAACTTGGATTTTGTTCATTTCGTGATAATAGCTTGGTCCGACTTTTTAGTCAAATATTTGACTAAATATTCAACTATTGATATATTATTTGAATATATATTTCAAACTTTTATGGCCAGAAAGAGCGATCCTCAAAAATCATTGACTGAAGCCGTTAAAACGCTGCTTTGGACAGAAAAAATTACTAAGCAAGACGAGTTAGTTACAAAGCTCCATCAGCAAGGCTATGATATCAACCAATCAAAAATTTCGCGTTTGTTACGTAAGTTACTGGCAATAAAAGTCAAGGATGAAGAAGGCCAAACGGTCTATAGGCTCTCGAAAGAGCCTTTGCCTCCTTCGACAAAAAGCCATTTAACACAGCTAGTGCTTGATATCACTGCAAATGAAACGTTAATTCTCGTTAAAACAAGCCCAGGATCAGCACCGCTCATTGCTCGACTTCTGGATTATCATAAAAAAGATTCCATGATACTTGCGACCATCGCGGGAGACGATACGATCTTCATTGCCCCCAAATCCATCCAACAAATAGACCAAGCGCTCATTGAAGTAAAAGCTTCTTTGAAGTAAAAGCTTCTTTAGAGAGCATTAAAAATAAGCCCTAACCCGCTTAAGGTCTTCTTCCGTGTCAACACCCGGAGGACATTTATTTTTAGCGACCACCATGTAAATACGACCCCCGTGCCACAATATACGCAATTGTTCTAAGGCTTCCATTTTTTCTGCCGGGCAAGCGTCCCAGGAAAGATATTCTTCTAGGAAGCCTACTCGGTAAGCATAGATACCGACATGGCGGTAATGAGAACCATTCAATTGGAGGTTCTCTTTATCAGAAAAAGTATCACGGCTCCACGGAATGGGAGCGTGGCTAAAATAAAGCGCATAATTGCGCCGGTTTAAAACGACTTTAGTACTGTAGGGATTAAATAAGTCATCGACCTCTGTAATGGGCGTACAAAGAGAAGCAACTTTAACATTATCATGTTCATTCAAGTCTTCCGCTAATTTACGAATGGCATCCGGTGGAATTAAAGGTTCATCGCCTTGCAAACAAACGATAATCTCATCATCTTCAAAACCTAATGCAACCGCAGCCTCGGCAATACGTTCAGTACCTGATTGATGATCGGAAGAAGTCATGCAAATTACTGCGCCAAAATCTTCGGCGACTTGGCGGATTCTTTTATCATCGGTAGCAATCACAACCTCTTCAGCACCGCTTTTAATCGCACTTTCATAAACATGCTGAATCATCGGTTTGCCGGCAATGTCAACTAATGCTTTACCAGGTAAACGAGTGGAATCAAAACGCGCGGGAATAATAACTCGGAATTCCATCTTACCTCTCAATTAAGGGACGTGTACTATCGGGCAACATTACGGGTATTCCATCACGAATAGGGTAAGCTAATTTGTCAAACCTGCAAATAAGCTCCTGTTCATCTTGGCTATAAACTAATTTCCCTTTACATATAGGGCAAGCCAGTATCTCTAACAATCTTCTATCCATCAAGGGCCTCTTAAAACTTCAGTTTCTATGCTATGGAAACAATTTATCATTTTTAAAGTAAGAATCAAGAGTCTTAAAAAGACTATGAAACATGCCTTAAATCTGAAGTTTTTCTGGAGTTTAGGCTCCAGCATTCATGTCGGGAGGTGTCTTTTAGCCGTTCAAGCCAGAGTGAGAGCGGCACGGAAGATTTTTATAACTTTTCCTTAAGCTACTCAAAATATTTTTTTGAAATACTATAATTCTGGGGTGTGGTAAATCAAAGTAAAAAATGGTCGTAAAAAGTAACACAAAAAACAGTAACCCCTTGATTTAGAAAAGGGGTATTTACGTGAAAAGACCCCTAGAGAATCGCAAAGTCATTGAGAAAATCAGCACTACAAAGTAAACGCCAAAAAGCCTCATTATCAATTGACCATGTCAATTCTTAACTTCTACATCAACAGTGCAGAAAGGCAATTGCCGGCTAAACAGAAAGCCGTTTTAAACCAAGCTAAAGATGAACTAAGGGCCACTTTTCCAGAAGTGATTTTTCTTTTATACTTGAATATTTCTAATTATATGAAAGTGAAATCGCCAAATTAAGTCATTGAGAAATCGTTTTCTGATCTGTTTTGGCACTGTCAGCGATTCCTTTTCATTCCTCTCAAACGAGCGTTCTGAAAAGTTTCGAGGAAATATTAATTTTAATGATTGCGGCCTTTACAAAGTTATTGCCTACGCATTGTTTTCCTAATGTTGTTTACAAAGCAGGTTCAATAAATAATAGTATGGCAACTCGCTGACACCACATAGAATCTCGCTAAAAAGCCTGTACTGCGTGCGCCAAACGCCCAACATTTGGGCTTCGTACATAATACTTCCTTTTTCCAAATATACGATTTGAATAAAGGTTCATGCAGGGCTTTCGACAAATCGAGGCATCCCCAGCCATGCTGCTCGATGAGAAGTCTAAAATGAGGGGCAACAAGGGTAGGAATTCCTATGTATTTTATAACAGATTAACATTTATTTTAGAAAGACAAGCGCATTGTGGCTGTTTAAGGATAGCTTTCCTTAACGTTTTTTGAAGAGAAAGCAATTTAAAATCATAATCATCCGTAGATAACAACCTTAGCATGGGATAAGCTCTGGTTATTTTTCCCTTCGTATCAAGTTTTCATAGAAAACACAAACTCGGTGTATTTATAGCAAGATAGCTGCCCGCCTGTTCAGTTTAATAACGACTATTTTGACTATCCATGAGAAAAACTAAATCACCTTTTTTATGGTAACAGTGAATGGCCCACTAACAATCGAATGATACCTGAAAATAAGTAGCACACCCAAACCTTCTTGCGCTTGATTATAACATTGATAACGGGTTTAAGTTTGTATAGGTGTCACCCCAACGGCTGCAGTACAATTAAATACTGCAATCGTTGCATCCCTTCTGTAAAAGATCAAGGCGTAAAATATAATTTTGATGTCCTTGGTATGCTGGTAGAACACAACGCTGCAGTTTTTTATTTATGGCTCGGCATTTATCCTGATACTAATCCTGTTATTGAAATTCTTCAAGCT
>NZ_VFIV01000085.1 GCF_019425495.1 Coxiella endosymbiont of Ornithodoros amblus | reverse complement strand
TTAGCCTTTTAGCCGGGACTCCCGTGACTTCGGCTGTGAAAGCCCTCGATTCTTTGTCTGTCAGTAGACGGCCCACGCACGGGAACGACGGGGTCTAGTTTTAGTCTTTACCACTTGTGGGTAATAATTATGATGCCTCTTATGCCCTTGGGGTATCTTTTTATTGTATTATTATTTATTAAATTTGGGCGATAAGCGATGATTTCAAGAACAGAGCGAGTGCTTTAAAGTGCATTTATTTTCCTCTCAAATCTCCCAAAACATATTTATGCAGTTAAAACTGAAAGCAAACTGGCAAGCGATCTTCGACGATCCAGTCAGCAAGCTGCTGTTTATCCTGTCGCTCGTGGCTTGGCGAAAATAACACTTCTGCGCGCTAGGTTAAATCGTAACGGTTAATAATATCTTTTACCCACTCATAATCACGCTGATCACAAATAACAAATTTAACTTGATCATGCGGCAATAGATACTCAAAGTTCCCAAACTGGTTACGGGCCATCTCTTTAGAACCCGGCTTTTTAACATCAACAATTTTATAAGCGGCAAAGAAGCGGGTTGCGCTAACGGCTCCCTCCTGTCACTGTTACATAACGAGTCTAATGAGAGGCAACTTGGTGAACCACGTCTTCAAGCAACAGAGACTGACCTCCATAAAAAAGCATAGGGGGGTGTCACAATAATGACATCGAAGCAGGTATCCCGCGTTAACCGAACAAAAACAGTAGGAAGACCTACCGTCTTTGTTTCGCCTTGCAAGGAATAAAAAATTTTGGTGATTCTAAGTTTGTCCACAATTAAGGTGTTGTTGTTTCTGAATCAACTTCCTCCAATTGTTGGAGTCGGATATTGGCGAGTTGTGCTGCCGTAGATCCAGGGTGTTGTTTTTTTATTTTGGTTAATTCTTCCTTAGCCTGTTTAATTTCACCGTCTTCCGCGTCAATGATGGCTAACTTTAATTTCGCATCAAGTACCTTTTCCGATTTAGGGAATCTATCCCTTACGGTTTGAAATTCGTGGGCTGCGTTTTTCCGATCTTTCTGTTGAAGGTAAATTTCACCGAGCCAATAATGCGCATTCGCAACATAACTTCCGTTAGGGTAATCGTTTAAATAATTTTGAAAAAACGCTTCTGCTTTGTCATATTGTTTTTTAGTTAATAAATCTAATGCTTGTCGATAGGTATTTGAATCTTGTAACTGAATATTATTGGTGTTTGAGGTGTCACCCGTTGAAGGTTTTTGGGAAGAAGAGGCGGAATTGTCATTGGAAGAGTCGCTATTATTACTATTTAAGTTTTTAAGCTGAGTAATTCGCTGATCTAAATCTCGATAAAAACTGCGCTGTTGATTATTGAGTAATTCTAAATTGCGTTCTTGCACTTGTAACTGACCGCGTACTTGAGCCAATTGTTTCTGGAGGTCACTAATCTGTTGAGGCAGATTCATGTTAATAATGTTGTTAAGCTGCTGCTCTAATCGAGCCAAGCGCTGCGTGACCGTTAAATCCATCTGGGGGGTAGCAGCAGCAGGTAGAGAGACAAAAGGAGTTGGAATAGCTGTTTGTGGTGTCTCTGACAGGGATACTGTGGTTTCAGTACCCTGCGATTGCGCTGAAATATCCTCCACTGGCGCATCTGACCACGTAAGCGGGGCGCCTAACATGAATGCTGCTAATGCGCTCGAAACAAATAACGTTTTTATTTTCATTTTAATAATCCTCATAAATTAAATTAACCCGACGATTTAACCTCCATGCGTTCTCGTTGTTCCCCATGACAGCAGGGCGTTCTTTCCCATAACTAACCATATCAATTTGCTTCGGCGCGACGCCTTCTTGTTCCAAGATACGAGCAACCGCTTGATCTCGTCGCCACCCTAAGCCGATATTGTACTCTCTACTGCCGCGGTTGTCCGTATTGCCTTCCAAACGCACTTTGGCGGTGGAATACGTCGCTAAATAATTGGCTTGAACATGGATTACTCCTAAATCCACGGAACGCAATTGAGTGCTGTCGAAATCAAAATAATAAGTCTGATTAGCCGGGGCGACCAATGGGTTGATTATGCGCCCTTCGGAATCTTTTTTAAGTTGCCCTTGGTAACCTTTAGCCTCTGCCAAAGCGTACGCTTGAGCGCCTGTGCCATCGCTTAACCCAGTCGCCGCATTTGCACCGGCTGGATGGTGTTTACAACCTGCCAGGTGAAGAGTAACCAGAGCAATGACGCCCAAGCCTGAATTTTTCACTAAGTTGTTCATAACTATCCCCTTTATTTTGTCTGTAAATTTACTGCTCAAGGACGACTTCTACACTCCTAAAAAGGAGACCACGCTGGTTCCTGGACGTTGCCATTTCGCGCCGGTAACCGCAATTTAATTTGACCATCAATAGAAACTTGTGCCAACATGCCGCGACCACCGTATTCCATCGCGTAGATCGCCATTTTACCATTCGGCGCCAAGCTCGGGGATTCATCGGTGCCACTTTCGCTCAAAATTTGTACTTTCCCTGTAGTCAAATCCTGGCGCGCAATACCAAATAACCCGTTTTCTCGATGCATCATAATGATGGACTTACCATCCAGCATAAATGAAGGGCGTGCATTATAGTCGCCCCGATAGCTCACCCGACTAATACTCTCGTCAACGAACGAATAGTTATAAATCTGCGGCGTTCCATCTCGATTGGAAGTAAACAGTAGCGATTTCCCATCCGGCGACCACGCGGGCTCGGTATCGATAGACCACCCATTTGTAATCTTGCGTAAATGACCGTTAGTTAAATTTAAAATGTAAATTTTTGGATTGCCCGTTTTGCTAAGCACGAGCGCAAGCTGCTTGCCATCAGGAGAAAAAGCGGGTGCACCGTTAATACCTGGCGCTTTACTTAGCTGTTGACGCCACCCTGTAGAGAGGTCTTGTAGATAAATCGCTGCACGGTGGCCCTCAAATGAAACGTAAGCTATTTTATTTCCGTCAGGCGACCATGTTGGTGACATAATCGGCATGTCAGAAACCAGTAAGGGTTGGGGGCCAAAGCCATCCGCATCAGCCACTTCTAAAGTGTATTTAGCAGCGGTATTTTCAGACGAAGCTTCGACGAGAACGTAAGCAATTTTAGTTGAAAAAACGCCTCTTACACCCGTGAGTTTTTGATAAATTAAATCACTAATGTGATGGGCCAAATTGCGCAGCTCTTTAGCATTGGCATTGAAGGATTCACTCAACAAGCGATTACTGGAATCAAAGACGTTAACCAAGGTGAATGCCACTCGGTAGTACTGCATTCCTAAGGGATTAATAGCGCCAACCACGAGGGCGTTCACTTTTTGTTTGCGCCAATAACTGTAATCAATTTGCTGCAATGAAGCCCCGGTCTGGTCCAAATTATTGAGCCCCATCACCCGAAATTGGCCGCTATTTTGCAAATCGTTTTTGATCACCTGTGGGATGGTTTCATCTCCGGGCGTTAATACTGACGGCCCAGCAAATGGCATAATGACGATTGGGATAGCGGTGGTTACACCTTTGGTTAGTTCCAGATCAAGTGCAGCATAACTAACGGGAACAAAAACCAAAAGGGTTATTAACAAGTATATGATTAAATTTCGTTTTTGCATGGGATTTCCACTTCGCATTGTGACATAGGCCTGATCTCACAATACAAGCGCCTAGATTATAACTACTCAGCCTGTAGATAGAAACGTCCATTTTTGGGCGAGATGGGGTTAAAAGTATAGGTTTTCAACAAGTACCCCATATGAGCGAAGCGAAATACGGAGACGATAGACGAGATCATTATTTTCCCGTATTCTGCTTTGCTCCATACGTATATTGTGAGTCCGTATTCTTAACAACAACCCCGAATCTCAGTGA
>NZ_VFIV01000002.1 GCF_019425495.1 Coxiella endosymbiont of Ornithodoros amblus | reverse complement strand
TTAATATCTTTCATCACCTGCTCTTTATTTAAAATAGAAATTCTGTGTTGGCGCATTATAACGCCCCCTTTAAAGAGCGCACTTTTCATTGGGTTGTTTGTTGAAAATCTGAACTTTTAATCAAACCCAGCGTCAACCAAAAATTGAATACTGGCAAGGCACTAGCGCGTAATTTCTAAACAGGCTTTAAGTTTTTGACTTTGCAAAAAAGAATATCCTAAATTAAGTCCAATGTTTGTCATTGTAAAGCACATAAGCATGACGGCTGTAAAGCTTTTTATGGTTGAGAGTTGTGTGTCATGTATTAATTGATTTTGGGTGGAGTCGCTTAAGGGGCTGAGAATTTATTGTAAATTGCCTTGATGACTAAAGACGGCATGATCAATTTAGCTCAGCGTAATCGAAAGCAGTTCGTTCGAGTACGTATTAAATGGGCGAAATCTACAGATAAAACTTTTCTCGTCCCAAAAATTGAAATAAGAGTGGCAATAGCAACACAAAGAATACCGGAGAGTAAAAATTGTATTAATAATGCCGGCGCTTTTACCAAGTTTTTCTTTTGGCAAAGCTTGCATCCTAAGCGATGAACTACGATGAACTATTTGAGAAACAAGCTCGAACCAAGCCCCGTTAACAACGGAAACTACAAAGCATGGTAGGTGGTAGAGACGGTGATGTTGTGCAATAAAAGAGCCCTGATGTTGAATAAAAGTGTTGAAGAAATAAAGCATTGCCATCATGGTAAATAAACTCACTGTAATGACTATGTTACCAGAAATAAATAGATGCTTCCGAAAATCAATAAAATAAACGACTGGAATTTGGAAGGGGTGTTCCATAAATCAAAAAAGTAATAAAAGAAAAACACCCGTGATTAATAAAATAAGGATTTTTAAAAAAATCCATCCCCACACATTCCCTTCGACCAAACTTAAAGTTAAGGTAATAAGACCAAAAGCTAGAAAAGCTAAATCCCATAAATCAAGGCGAATATCCTCTCGTGCTCCACGCAATTTTCTCGCCAATAGGCGAGCCATGATAATAGCGATAAACATTAAAAGAACGCGGCCTAAAAAATATAGCGCCAGCTTACCAGCTTAAATAAGTAGAAAAAATACCGCTGATTACTGGACAAAATGCAAAGCTGAGTCCTACAGAGCCTGTCTATAAAGCGATAGAAAATTTCTTTCTTATTCAGAAAAGCGAATTTCGTTATGGTTAATGTCATGGGCGCGACAATGGCGGTGCTAAGCCTTGTGAAGCACGCCCAACGACTAGTATAGTGGGGTGATGTCCAAGGGCGATCATTAACGAGGAAATAATGAAAAACCTGCATCGACAAAAACATATTTCGACGCCTAAAAGATTGCCCAGTTGACCGCCAACGACGATAAACGAAGCGCAAGCGAGTATGTAAGCATTTACAATCCATTGCAATGCGACGGGGTTAAGTGAAGTTCATTGCTCATGGCTAGGAGGACGTTCATCACCGCCATAGTATTAACGGTGAGAGTGAAAACGGCTAAACACCAGCAGTGAGTACTAACAATTTTCGCAAGATATTGATTTTTAGTTAATAAATTTTCATGAATTTCCTTGCAAAGGGTAGGCTACGCATGCTGGTTGAATTCTATCAGTCATAAATTTTTTCAACCCGACAATCCAATTGGCCTTCCGCGACTCGTGTTGTGATTTTATCTCCTACTTTAAGGGCCTGCGCTTTTCGTATAATTTGATTTTGATGGGTCACAATTGCGTAGCCGCGTTTTAATGTTGTAAGTGGACTCATTGTTTGGAGCGTTTGCGCTTTACCTGCTAGATTTTGTTGGCGACGGTTAAAATCGTAATCCATGGCCATCATCAACTGGTGTTGCAGTGTTTCGATTTGGCGGCGCTGTGATTCGAGCTGTTGATCAGGACGTTGCAGCCGCGTGATTAAATGGCGCAATTGTAATTGATAATGGCGCAAGTGGGTGTTTATAAAATGCTGTAGACGCCGCTGGAAAGAATGAACATGTTGCAACCATTCTTTGCGGTTAGGGCTAACTATTTCAGCGGCGGCTGAAGGGGTTGCCGCTCGGTGGTCAGCCACGAAATCGGCGATCGTAAAATCAATTTCATGGCCCACACCAGTAACCACTGGAATTTCGCAGGAAAAAATAGCTCGTGCGACCCTTTCTTCATTAAAAGGCCATAGATCTTCTAAGGAGCCGCCGCCGCGAACGACTAAAAGCACATCGCACTCTTTTCGGCTGCCAGCCTTTTTGATGGCGTGAGTAACTTGTTCAGCCGCTTTATCGCCTTGCACTAGCGAGGGATAAACAATAACCGAAATGGTCGGGAAACGACGGTTTAGCACTTTTAACACGTCACGAATGGCAGCTCCCGACGAAGAGGTGATAACTCCGATGGTCGTTGGAAAGGGAGGAATTGGCTTTTTATTTTCAGGTGCAAATAATCCCTCTTTTTCCAAGCGCTGTTTCAATTTTTCGAAAGCAATTTGCAAGACCCCGCTGCCTGCTGCTTGCATTTGCATGACAATCAACTGGAAGTCACCGCGCGTTTCATACAAGCTGATTTCAGCCTGCAGCAAAACATGGTGGCCATTCTCGGGGTTGAAATTCAATTGGTGATGGTGATTGCGGAAAAAGGCGCAACGCACCTGCGCGCGTTCGTCTTTCAAAGAGAAATACAAATGGCCCGAAGCCGGGCGCGATAAATTGGATATTTCTCCTGTAATCCATATTCTTTGGAAGCGTTCCTCCAAGAGTAAGTGCGCTTCGTTATTGAGTTTGGAAACAGTATAAATAATTTCTGTGTTAAGGCTAATTTCTTCTTCAAGTAGCGACATATTTTTTATTGCCGTTTAGATTCCTTGCCAATTATAAAGATTCCTGTAGTGTAAACATAATTCTGATTCTTTGGAATTCATATTATTAAGGAACAACAGCAAGGGAGTTCCTATCTGATCTGTAGCCAGAATATTGGTTTTTTCCTTTACCTTAATCAATTCACCTATTTTCGCCAGCGGAGGACATTCGTTTTATCTTTTCGCTTTTATTAATCCAGCCGACCTTTCTCCAGTTAAACATTGGAAAGTGAGTGTTGGTTATTTATGTTGCTTTGGTCAGAAACAAATTTCAGGGGTCCCTGCTTGTTCCGATTGGTTTCAATTTCATCACTCGAGCAATTTATTAGTCCTTTGTTGCTCCTAGCTTTAACGTAAATGAAGGGCTTTCAAAGAATCACGCAAGTGGATGGGGATTAGGATGGCATATTGGTATGTTGACTAACCCTTGGTTAGGAAATACCCGGGTTTGACCTAATTATTCGAGATCCCGTTACACGTTCCATGGTGTCACCTAATTTAATGGCACTTTTTCGGCCTATTTTTGCATTTTTGATCTGCACGCTGGAGTATTTTACAATCCATCGCCGTCGCTAATATAGCCGTATCTTCTTACTTATACCTCTAACACGTTCAGCATTGGCTTTAAATATCGAAACGTATGGCGCGTCGGTTTTTGTGGAAGATATGTACTTTCTGACAATTGGATATTCATTTTAGGAACTACGTTTGATCAAACTTCGGTTCCTTTTCCTGAAAATATCGGGGCTTGTTCTTTCCAGAAACTAACACAATCCACCTGTGGGCCTCGCTTACTCGAAAATTCACCAAACAGTTCAGTACGAGTTTAATGTACTCTCACAGTTTTTGTCAAAAAAGAGCTTTGGGTAATAGTTTTGCTGGCGTTACTTCATTAGGTGTTAATCACCCGCTAGTTGATTTCATAGATCTTGATTTAACTTACGAAAGTTAATTCTCCAACCTCCGGCTTTAGCTGGAGGTTTTTTGTCTATCTTTCCTTCATGATGGCAGTTTTTAGCTGAGCATGGTCTACTAGGGCATGTATGTGAGCAGCGGGCCCGTAAATCAATAGCTACTAGTTGTTTTGAGCAGAAAAGTACAATATAAAGTAACGTTGTTGTCGAAATAGAAGGAGAAGAAAAAAATGGTTAAGCATGTCAAAGTAGCGGTGACGGGTGCGGCGGGGCAAATCGGTTACGCCTTATTATTTCGTCTTGCTTCCGGACAAGCGTTTGGGTTAGACACCACTGTCGATTTACATTTATTGGAAATTGAACCCGCTCTGCCAGCGCTTAAAGGATTGGTGATGGAGTTGGAGGATTGTGCGTTTCATCTTTTGCGTAACATGGTTGTAACTTCAAATCCTAGCGTGGCTTTTAATGACGTCAATTGGGCGCTTTTAGTCGGTGCTACGCCGCGTAAAGTGGGGATGGAGCGCAAAGATCTGTTAGAGCAAAACGGAAGCCTCTTTGCTGGTCAAGGCAAAGCTATTAATGAAAATGCCGCGAGTGATGTTCACATTTTTGTTGTTGGGAATCCCTGTAATACGAATTGTCTAATTGCAATGAATAACGCGCCGGATATTCCTAAGGACCGTTTTTATGCAATGACGCGCCTTGATCAAAATCGCGCTATTGGCCAGTTGGCGCTTAAAGCCGGTGTAGATGTTCCCTCCGTTAAGAACATGATAATTTGGGGTAATCACTCTTCGACGCAATATCCCGATTTTTACCACACCACCATTGACGGAATGCCTGCGACCGAAGTGATTCGAGATAAAAATTGGTTATTGAACGATTTCATTCCCGTCATTCAACAACGCGGTGCCGCGGTCATTAAAGTTAGGGGTGCTTCATCTGCCGCTTCTGCGGCAAATGCTGCGTTGGATAGCGTATGGAGTTTAATTAATACCACACCTGCGGATGATAATTATTCGGTTGCCTTATGCGCTCAAGGCCAATATGACGTGGATGAAGGGTTAATTTTTTCATTCCCATGCCGAACAGAAAATAGTGTCGTTAGTGTTATTAAAGACGTTGAACACAACGAATTTGGCCAACAGAAATTGCAAGAGACGTTGGATGAACTTCGGGAAGAGCGCGACGCTGTTGAGGCTTTAGGATTAATTTAAGAAAGAAAACTCCGACCCTCGCGACTGAGATTTTTAACTGTTTTCATGAAATGTATTCTAGGCGTTGAAACCTCCTGTGATGAAACCGCTGTCGCGTTGTATGACGCAGAACGGGGATTATTAGCGCATCGTATTTATAGTCAAATAGCTATTCACGCTGAATACGGAGGTGTGGTTCCCGAGCTTGCTTCGCGTGATCACATTAGAAAAATTTTGTCTTTAATTAAAGCCACTTTGGATGACGCTGCCTTGTCAAAAGAAAAGATTGACGGAATTGCTTACACAAAAGGCCCTGGTTTAATCGGGGCATTGATGGTAGGGGCGTCAGTGGCAAAAAGCTTAGCGTATGCGTTGCGGGTGCCGGTCGTAGGGGTGCACCATATGGAAGCGCATTTAATGGCGGTGCAATTAGAAGAAAGCCGACCTGCTTATCCGTTTGTTGCATTATTGGTTTCGGGGGGCCACACGATGTTGGTCCACGTCGAGCAGCCAGGCCGATATAAAATATTGGGAGAAAGCGTTGATGATGCTGCGGGAGAAGCGTTTGATAAAACAGCTAAATTATTATGGCTGCCTTATCCCGGTGGCCCCGCGTTGGCTCGTTTAGCAGAGCAAGGGGAACCTAAACGTTTTATTTTTCCACGGCCAATGGTGAATCAACCACATCTTAATTTTAGTTTTAGCGGCTTAAAGACACACGCGGTTAATTGTTTTAAACAATACGGCGGTGAGGAACAAACACGAGCGGATATTGCTTGCGCGTTTGAGAACGCGGTCGTCGATACTTTAATTATTAAATGCTTACGAGCCTTGGAAAAAACAGGAATTAATACTTTGGTTTTAGTTGGTGGCGTCGCGGCAAACAAGAAATTGCGTGAACGATTGGGACAAGCCACGGCAAAGCGAGCCGCACAAATTTATTACCCCCGTCAAGAATTTTGTACGGATAATGGCGCTATGGTCGCTTATACAGGCTGGCTGCGGTTAAACGCTGGCGAAAAAGAAGATAAAACAATTTGCGTTAAATCAAGATGGTCGATGGCCGAATTAAATATAATAGACTAGAGTCACAATTTGATTTTGTCTTCTGTACCTTTTCGTAAGCGTTGCAAGTTTTCCCAATGGTTCCAAATAATGAGTATGGCTATTATTAATACAGGGAAAATATAATCGGCCCGGCCGGTGATTATTATACAGATAGGCGTTGCAACGGCAGAAACGAGGGCTGCAACCGACGAATAAGGGAAAATGCAAATGACGATCACCCACGTTGCAATAACAAATAAACCTATCCAAAAAGATAATCCCAATAAAACGCCCATCATAGTAGCAACCCCTTTCCCTCCACGGAATTTAAAATAAACCGGAAAAAAGTGTCCAAGGACCACGACTAAACCAACGAACGCTAAGCTGACGCCCTGAACATTAAGAAAGCGAGCAATCAAAATAGCAATTAATCCCTTTGCAGTATCCCCCAAGAGAACATAAAATGCAGCTTGCCTTCCTCCTACCCGCAACATATTAGTGGCCCCCGCGTTACCGGAACCTATGGTACGAGGGTCAGCAAGCTTCATTAGCTTTGCCACGATAACCGCAAAAGAGAGCGATCCTAGAAGATAAGCGATGATGATGCTAATAATGATGAAGACCATAGTGCTCTAATTGTTTAAATGAAAGCTAAATTAAATAATAAATAGTAGCGACTTGGGGGTAAAATGTCCAGGCTGTTTATTTGACGGGTGAGTAGTACCTTGCTGCCAAAGTGATGTATATACATTAAACAGGGGGAATCTATGATTCGTACTCAAATTTAGCTCACTAAACAAACAAGAGCGCAAGTATTTAAGCTTGCTTTTACAAAAAATCAGTAAGTCAAAGAGTGCATTAATTCGAGAGGCGATTGATCAATTTGTTAAGGTTCATCTAAAAGCATCTGACGATCATCAGGCGGCTATGGAAGCGGCCAAAGGCTTGTGGGTAACCTGAAAGGATTTGTCCAATCCCACTAAAATCCGAAAAGAGCTGGATAGTCGGTTAGAAGGCACAGAGAACGATGACGATGGTGTTGCTATTGGGACGGACATTATTATTGATTTCCTGCTAGGACAGGAGACCGCAGTAAAGTTTAACAAAAAACTATAGTTAAGGTCATTTGCCACACCTCCACGTTGACCATTGCGGAACTTTACGTTAGTGTGAGGAATGGCGAAGAATATGGCGTATTAGAGTGATTTTTAGAAAATATACCGGCTTATTCAAGTCAGCCCGAAAATCGCTCAATCAGGTGGCTTATATCGCCGAGATTATGGAAAAAGCCACACGGCACCAGATTAGCCAATGCAATTATTGCGGCAACCACTCAATCTATTTCCATTAAACTGCTCACCGTAAATAAAAAGCACTATCCCATGTTAAAAAACATTAAAGCCTATATTTCATGTTCCTTACTTAAAAATCCTAAACATATGATGTATGGGGAGAAGTGCGAACCCCATCATTACTCATTGGAATACATTTAATGTGCTTTATTTTGACAAACTTAACAAATTGGCACGGTAATAACGAAGTTCTTCGATGGAATCACGAATATCCTGCAAAGCCAGGTGTTGGGACTCTTTAATGTGCGCGGCGGTAATTTGTGGAGCCCAGCGTTGGGCAAGAATTCTTAAGGTGGTGACGTCTAGATGGCGATAGTGAAAAAATTGGTTGAGCCGGGGCATGTAGCGAGAGAGAAACCGCCGGTCTTGGCAAACCGAATTTCCACACAGGGGGGATTTTCCGGTGGAAACGTATTTTTCGAGAAAGGCCAGAGTCAGGGTTTCTGCTTCGACTTCATCCACGAAGCTATTTTTCACCCGTTCAAGCAGGCCAGAAACAGTGTGGTGGGAGGTGTTCCAGTTATCCATTGCCGTTAAAAGTTTGTCAGGTTGATGAATGGCGAAGTCTGGACCTTCGGCTAGGATATCCAGATGGCTATTCGTGACAATCGTCGCAATTTCAATAATCCTATCCCGCTCAGGATCGAGTCCCGTCATTTCGAGGTCTAACCAAATGAGATTGTCGTCGCTGAAGTCCATTCAGTCATTATAACAACAATGGTTATTTCTACAATGCTGTGGAAACTTTATCCCAGGACAATCGTGCCAAGCAGGGTCGCGCCATTTGTTTAAGTTTTGGTCTGATTGACATGAACTCTATTGTAATTATGCACAGTGGTTGAGGTGGAGTGAAGGTGTTATTTTAACAACCATTCCCATAAAGGCTGTACAGTGATTTGAAAGTGAGAATTGCCGCGCTCGATTTCAAATCTATTAGTTTCGTTATACGTTAATATTATTTCTTCGTTTAAGTTATTGGTTTTCATAACATCAATTAATCTTCCAATTTCCCGTTTTTTATTCTCGAAGTCTTCAAGTGAACAAGTGACCTGAATGGCAAATCAGACATCGAGATTTTCTCTAATTAAAAAATCACATTCTTTATGGCTTCGATAGAAATAAATTTCCTTTTCGCGTTACTTTTAAAGCCTGATAGACAATAGTTTCTAATAAATGGCCTTTATTCTTAGAAAAAAGAAAAGAAACAGCATTACCCAGCCCGGTATCGATAAATATAAATTTTTTTATCATTGCTGTACTGCTTTTTAAGCGAATAATTAAATTTATGAAGTACCTCAAATAAAAAATCTCTTTTTTAAAGATATAATCGGCTATCGTATTGGGATGTAAGTTGATTGCTTTTGCTATATTTTGATAACTGATTATTTTTGCTGAATGAGTTGCCAAATGAATGGCGAGATCCTTTAATTTTGATACATTGAAGTTGTATCGAGAGGCAATACCTTTATAAAGAAAGTCTTGAAAATAATTAATAATTCTCGTTGATAAACGGGGCGTAGAGTAACGGCCGGGAAGGAGGCGATTGAAAGGAATTCATCGAAATATCTTTTTATTTCCACTTCGCGTTCGCGTGAGAGCGGGTGTTGAATAGGAGAGAGTCCGTTAAACTATATTCGATAAACGACAGTGGCCATAAGTAAGCAGCTTAATACTCCGTCCCGTGAGCATTTCCGAATATTTTTTAGTAATTAGAGAGGTATTGGAACCGGTGATCCAGATTTGATCGAATATTTTTCGCTCGTAGAATTTTCGAATGAAAGTGACCCAATCGATGCAGTGCTGTATTTTGTCGATTAGTAAATAGTTAACCGGGTTGTGTTGGAGGTAACCGTAATAAATTTTGGAAATGGAGTATTGTTTGAGTACTTCATATTCAAAATTAATGTAAGGCACTTTCTTGCCTTCTTGAAGGGCGTGATCAACGACCTGGTAAAGTAAAGTGCTTTTCCTGATCGCCGGAGGCCTTCTAAAATTTTGATTTTTGGAATGGGAAGAAGGTGGAAATCGGATAATCACGTTCTATCCCCATTAACTCCTTTGGGAAGGGACCTTCAAGTCAGGGGTTCCAACCGATTAAGGCGGGCAATGATGGCGTCGTGCATTGGTGTCTCCAAATATACTATGTAATCTAGTATATTAAAAAATATAAATTGACATACTGGGCTAGATCATTTTTCTTGTATGTTTTCGTTAAAAATGCCATTGGGAACATGCCCCGTAGCAACGTGCTGCGCGGCGGATTGACAATGGCGGTGTTGATCGTCGAAGAAAATATCGGCTTCGAAGGCTTGTAAAAAGCGGCCTTTTTTAAGCCATCGAGAAACAGGGCTTCATCGATTCTAATATTTCGCGCACGTAATGTTTTGATGACGCGTTCATGGGTAGGCGATTGGCGGGCAGTGACAAGGGCGGTACGAATTTGGCATTGGTCTGAAGGGAAGCAGCTTTGGAGTTGTTGTAGCGCTGCAAGGAATCCTTTGAAAGGGCCACCCGAAAGGGGATATGATTGGCTGCTTTTTGTTCGCTAGCGGTAAATACAGCGAGCCCTGCTTCTAAAGCTTTTCTCACGTCTCGCACGTGGGTAGATAAAAATAAGTGAGCGCGCCGAAAGCTTGAATATTTTAAAAGGGCTCTTACCGCCTGTGAAAGCGACACCGGGTTTTAAAATTTCACTTTTGTGCTGAATTTGATAATTGGGATAGCTGTCAACACCTTCTTGCTCGTAAACTGCATTGCTCTTGTCCAGGTCAAATAAAGCTCGTGATGAGATTGCAACAACCAATTTGCGGGAGATATCTTTTGTTATTGTTGATATTCTGACATATTTTCATTTTAAAAATCGCCACGTATCACCCGCAGAATCCGGCTACTACTATACCACTATTTAAGTAGCTCGTATAAAGCGAAGCGTAATACGGAGAAATAATAAAAATTCTCGTATTTCGCTTCGCTTTAAATACGGGCTACTTATGGACGCGGGGTGGGGTGTTTTAGAAAGGTATTTATGGTTTCGGCACCCATTCGCATTCGCACCAGGCTTGGCAGAGTGGAAAATAAAGGCCTAGTTTTATAGGTCGTGAATCAAAGGCATGAAATGCATTTGCGTATTGTCGAAGTTGGGCTTCGTGAAGTGAGCGTTGTCGTTGTAAAAATAAATCGAGGGGTTCGTCGTTTGGCGTAGCGGATTTATAATCGATAATCCATCGTCTTCCCGCCTCATCAATAAAGGTGCAGTCAATAATAAAATGTTTGATTTTTTTATCTTCTACTAGAGTAATAGGATATTCACTTTTTTGACTGTGTTGATGGGATAAAATCCACCGCCCTTTAGCATCGCAGAGCGTTTGGGATACAGCGGTTATAATACCATTCAGGTAATGGGTCAATTGCTCGGTGGAAGTGCCAAGTTGTATCAATCGTCGTTGCCAAAAAGATTTATTATTTTCAATTCGTTCTTTATCCCAGCTTTCCAGACCTTCATTCGCTATTCTTTCCAATGTTTCATGAATGACGATTCCGAGTCGCTTACTAGAAGCTTGGGTAAAAGGGGTAATAGATTTTGACTCGGCGGAGGATAGAGTTTTTAAAATAAATGGAGGCGCCCAATCGCTAGCTAAACGGCGTAATAATTTTAAGCCTCCCTTTTGAGAAAGCAAAATATCGTCAAAAGTAATAATGGATTGTTCAAAGGCTTCTTGACAGACGGGCCATAAGATTTCTGCGAAACTCCCTTTTGAGGGTGATTGAATAGGGGATTCTGGATCTTCTTTATTGAGTGAGGTTAGTAGATGCAAACTTTCTTTAGCGCGAGTGGTCGCGACGTATAACAAACGGGTAATTTCATTCGTTGTTTTTTCTTTCTCGATTCGCTTAAGGTAATTATAAACAGAGTCAGCTTTTTCGGAAGCGGCTTTAAGTGGCGCTAAAATAAGCTCGTTATTACCTGCTTTTGTGCGGCGTTCGAGCCACAATAATAAATCGTGATCATCCGAACGAGGTCTTTTTTCCAAGCCGGGTAAAATAACGTGATCGAATTCCAATCCTTTCGCTTTATGAATAGTCATAATTTGAATCGGATTTTTAGCATCGGTATCAATTTGAGCATACAGTTGGTTAAGTTTTTGAGTTAGACGCTCCAAGGTAAATTCATTTTGTAATGTTTCTAACAATTGAAAGTAAGCTTGAGTATTTATTAATTCGGTTGAATTCGATAAACAAGCGGGACCGCCTAAGGCCGTCCAAATACCTTCAATCCATTGAGCGAGCACCAGACGATCACGGTTATCAAAAGCGGCGGATAAAATTGGAAAAATGCGATTAATACGATTTTTCCCGTCGGAAGTGAGTAAGGCTATGTCACTGACATTTTGAAGGGCGATCCAGATGGGTTTATCGTTGGCGTAGCGTGATACGGTGTGTAGATCTTGCAGTGTCAGTCCGCACCACGGAGCACGCAACAATGCGAGCCAGGCGATGCGATCTCCAAGGTGGTGGAGTGCGCGAGTGAGCGAGAGTAGGTCTTGTATTTCAATGCGATGCGCCAATTTTTCGATTTCTACGGCGTTGAAAGGAATATCTGCACTTCTAAGCGCCGGCGTAATTTCTATTAATTTGGAACGGGAGCGAACCAATATCGCAATAGTCTTTTCAGGGTTTTCACTCCGGCAGCCTTGGATAATTTTTACAATTTGTGTTGCTTCATTCAAAGCATTTGCGTTTAGGAGTGAATAAAAATTAATATTTTTTTGGCTGATACTGTTATTAGTTGCAAAAGAATGAGAATAAGAAATGGAGCCTAGGTGACTGTTTTCTTCTTTGGGAAAAGTGGGTTCAAATGTTTGGTTAAACCAATCGACTAAATTTTTTTGAGAGCGAAAATTATTCCATAAGATGAGAGGTGTTAATTGAATTTCACCAAGGCCTTCATTTTTCACCTGCAAAAATAATCCCACTTCAGCTTGACGAAAGCGATAAATAGATTGCATTGGATCACCGACTAAGAAAAGTGTCCGGTCGTCCTTCACTTGCCAACCGGCGATGAGTTTTTCAATAAAGTGAAATTGAATAATGGACGTATCTTGAAATTCATCTATTAAAAGATGTTGAATTTGTTCATCTAGCTGTAAAGCGTAATCTGAAGGCTGCTCGCTGTCGCCTAAAACACGGATAGCGCCTAATGTAACTTCCATAAAATCGACCGCATTGCGTTCTTGGAAAATAACATTGAGTTGTGCCGTTAAAATAGGTAATATGCTCACAAGAGCATGGATGATGTTCCATTGTTTTTTGGTGTAAGCAATCGGGGGACAGTTTTTTACTTCGTTCAGCGCCAGTCGGAGCTTTTCGTTTTTACCTAATTGAGATAATAAATCTTTTATCTGCTGTTTATGTTTTTTATCTTCGACAGGAAAACCATCATTTTTATCTAATTGTTTTCGCCAAAAACCTTCTTTAGTTAAAAATAACGCCGCTATACCTCGCCATAAGTCAGCCTCATCAATGCTAACTCCTGGTAATGTCGTTAGCGCGTGACAAGCGCTAATGGCTTCGGTGGGCTTTACTTTATACAAATTATGACCCGCGAATTGAGCGAGAGAAACAAGCTCGTCTGCGATAGTAGGGTTAACTAGCATGCGCACTGTCTGTAATGCGTCCAGTGTTATTGTGGTTAACGATTTTTCCAGTTCTTTTTTCATAGAATTGGGATTTCGATAATGATTAATAATATGAGGCAACCACTGTTCACGGCGAATTAGCATTTTAATTAATAATGTTTCTAGCAATTCCGCTTTATTATCGAGGTGCAACAATAATTCTTCGATGGCGTTCGCATGTTTCTCAGACTCGAAAAGTCTAATAACGGCTTCGTGATAAAACTCAACAATTTCTTCGGATTCTAATGTGGAAGTCGGGCCGCCGAGTCCGGAAAGAATAGGCATCTGAGAACAGATTTGGTTGGCTAACGCATCGATAGTTAATAAACGTAAACGATTGGGATTCATATCTAATTGCCAGTCATAATGCTGATTACGTTCGATAACTTTTCTGGCTAATGTCCAGGTAAGTTTTTTGTGGAAGTCAAATGGGGCCGGTTGGGTTTGTGCTTCGTTAAGCGCAGCGATAATGCGTGCGTGCATTTCAGCGGCTGCTTTACGTGTGAAAGTAATTGCGATAATTTCTTCCGGAATTTTGGCTGCGGCTAATAATTTCAGGAAGCGTTGAATTAATAACTCAGTTTTACCCGATCCAGCCGGTGCTTGAACAATAAAAGATTGCTGCGGATCTAACGCTTGTTGTCGAATGATTTCGTCGTTCATTCGATTTCCCCGATACGGCAGAGCGAATCTAAATGACAGACTTTACAAACGGTTTTTGAGTCGACAGGATCAACATCAGCTTTTCCCGATGAAAAATCCACGGCTAAATGATATAATTGCATTTTCCATCGACGAATTAATTCATCCCACGCGAGCGGTGAAGGTTTCACTTGAGAAAATGAATTAAATTTTTCATTGGCGCTGATTAATCCTTTGAACGTCATTTTTTGACTTCGCACTTCGGCATAAGCAATGCCAACAACCTCTCGCGCGGCGTACGCGCAATACAAGGGCAATTGAATATTTTTCAATCGATCGCTAAACCAATCGCCCACGCTATTTTGACCGCCGGTTTTATAGTCGATAATAAAACGATTATTGTCTATCCGATCAATTCTCACCTCGAGTCGAAGCGGACCAATTTTAATATGGCGTTTGGTTTCCCGTTGACTAACTTCAAAGGGTGGGCGTTTTTTCTCAAGAAGTAACCATTTTTTAATGAGTTGCTTGAGTCGTTTTTTTTCGGTGTTCAAAAATAACGGTTGAATTAATTTTTCTTGGCTAACAAGATAGGTAATAGTTTCGTCAATAATGTTTTCTAATCCGCCGTCGGAAAAGGAATTTAGGGTTTGCCAATCTTTAATTTTTTTCCACACAAGATCGAGGGTTTGATGAACGAAATTTCCACGCTCTACCGCGTTTAGCCCCGTATGAGGTTTATTTAATGGTTTTGCTTGAAGACGAACTTTGGCAAAGGCCTGAAAAGGACAGGTCGATTGACTTTGTAACAGGCTGCTGCCGCCATTCATCGGTTCATTTTCTTGAAGAGCCGGCGCTTGCGCATCCTCTATCGTTTCCAGCATTTTTATTTTAAACAAATGAGCTTTTAGCGGTTGCCACGCAGTCAACTGTAGGTTCTCATTATTTATTTCTGGGAAATGGCGGATGAGGGGGCTGGCAGATAGCTGAATGTCCCCTTCTTGCAATGGCGCACTTAAAATAATATCAGGCGCGCTCTTTAAAAGACGGTTTTGTAGTTGCAATGTGTAGTCCATTTCCCGTTTAGCAGAAGCGTGCGGCATTTGGCAGCGCCTTTGCAAACTTAGCGGTAAAAAAGGGTTGGAGGAGGCTACAGGCGGCCATTTTTTATCATTCAATCCGGAAATCCACAGCTTATCAAAGTAATGGCCCGTTGTTTCTAATAAACCCAATATTTGAATAGAGGAATCTTGGGAAGACATGGGCTGAAATAGTGTATGGTGTGCAAGCTGTCGGAGCAGCTGTAACGCATTTTTTCGTGTTTGCCGTTGTGTAAAGGTATCTAGCGCAGCGTATTCATGCAGAAGGTTCTCCCAACGTTTCCATTGTTGGTATTCTTTTGAATCCAAAGACCGTTGTCCCGGCCAGCCAATAGCGGTTAGTTCTTCGCTAAACTGTTGAGCCCAGGCGCTAGGGAAAAGGCTAGTCGATGATCTTTTACTGAGCCATGTTTGGCAACGCGTAGTTAACGTCGTTGATTGAAAATTGGGTTGGAGTTGATTGAGGTGATATAAAATGAGCGCGGGATTCACTTGCCAATGCTCTGATTCTCGCAGTTTCACATCAAGTTGAGCGGCTAGACAGACATCGGCGGTACTGCTGTTGATGTAAGAAGAGCGAAAGGCAGTCCCTAATTGCATGATATCGATTTTAAAAGGATCTAATTCTAAGCACTTAAGGGCTGTTTGAGTCAGCGGTATTTGAGTCAACGACTCAGCGACAGAAATGTTAAAATGCTTGCCGCTTCCAAATATTTCTGTGAAAAGGCGCAATACCTGAGTACGACGTTGAGCAAGATCTGGCATAACGCAGCCGATTTTTTGATTAGGTTTTTTTTCCCATTGGGCATACGCCCACCGTGCCATCGTTTGAATTTCTATTTCGTTGTTTTGGAAGTTGATGCGCCTGTATGAAGTACAGTGAAATACGAGAGGTAATGATGATTCGGTTCTTATATTCCACTGCGCTTCATACGGGCTACTTTGTGGGATTGTTATTGTGATTTTTTTTTCGAGTGCTGCGAATAATTGCTGGACGTTGGGTGCTAATTCATCAAAACCAATCAAAATTATTTGTTTGGGTAGCTTTAAATGCGGGATTAACAATTGCAGTTGTTTGGGCAGTTCAGCGGAACTAATCCACTGGTTTTTTTCCAATCCCTTTTGGAATTGCAGTGCCCAATCAATAAAACACTGAACCTCGCTATTGGCTTCAAGTTTAAGCTCGTCAGTTGATAATCCCCAGGCTTTCATCAAGCACCAGGCTTCCTTTGCTAAGAGAGCGGTTTTATCCAAAAGCGGAACAATTTTTCTCCAAAGGAATTGCTCTTGAAAATCGGTGAGAAGAATGCCTTCCGCTTGGGGGCAGCGTTGCCAACAATCAAAAAGCCAAGTGGTTAAAGGAAAAATACTGGGTGTAGACCAAACTTTCTTCCCCATATTGAGCTGATATTGTGCATATTCCTTTGAAAGATAATGGGTAAGACGACGATTGGCGGTTAGTACAATGGTATCTTCATTCAATCTAAGAAATAACTCACGATACATTACTATTAACATCTCTCTTGAAGTTTTTATATCTATACCAGTTGCTCACAGGTCTAACCGATTATAAAAATGATGTCAAAACTTTTTTATGAAAATGAAACAAACCTGGGCAAAAAAATCTAATCCATTGAATTTACTAAATTAATTTTCATTGCTTATTTTGTTTTCAATCTGTGTCGGTGGGTTATGATATCAATTAATTAACTCTCATTCTGACAAATTACTCACAAAGTTATCCACAGAAATTGTGAATAAGGGGTAAAGTCACCAAAAAATCTAATCCTTTCCAATGGTTAGGTGTTTTGAGGGCAATTTCTACATTATGGAATTTGGTGATTTGAAGGACAATGCTTATTAGGCCCAGTCCACTTCCCGTGGCTTGATTGCCAATTATTCTGAAAAACTGTTCAAAAACCCGTTCGCGTAGTTCTTCGGGATGCCTGGTCCGTTGTCAATTACGCGTAGAATTACCCAGTTATCTTCTTTTTTGATTCAAATCGTGACTTTGCTCTTTTCGGGTGAATAACGGATAGCGTTGTTATTGCCTTTTGCTTTAGGGGGATCATCGGGGGTGATGAGCTCAAGATCAATATTTTAATAGCCTCAGGTGCTAATTGGGCGGCAATATCCGCTGCCTCTTTGCCCAGGTCCATCTAATTTTTCTCATGGAGAGTGGCTTTAGGAAGCATCCGATTTAAAAACAATTGTTGAACCACATGAGTGTGCCGCGATTAACGCCCGCTAAAAACCTTCAGTAGCGCTTCTTTTCGTTCTTGCGGGGTTTTGGACTCGCAAGGCCACTTTTGTATGCGTGTTTAAGGCCGCTAAAGGGGTACGCAATTCATGCGCTGCGTCTGCAGTAAAGCGTTTTTCTCGTTCAAACGCTTCTTTAATCGACCAAAGAGATTATTCAGCTCGCTGACAAGCGGCTCTATTTCTAAGGCACTGCCTCTAAATCTACAGGTTCTAAGCAGGCGGGTTCGCGATGGCGGACTTCCTTGGCTACTTTTTTAAGAGTGTCTAACCCGCGCCCGACAATAATCCAGATTAAAAAGCCCAGAAATGGATAAGTGATTAGCATGATAAAAATGGAATCTTGGGTGAGTTGATTTTGTAACTGTTAGCGATAATTGGATCGCTCGGCCACCATAAAAGTGAGTTCCGTGGTAGGAATAAAGAGTATTTACACGCCACGATTTGCCATGCAATCAAAGGGTGGATAACCATTCGTTGCTGTTGGAGAAAGGAATGCTGGGTGTACTCGCGGAATTAAGAAGCAATTTTCCTTGATTATTCCATATTTGAAACTCCAAATGATTACTGGCTTCTTTATCCGAACGCAATTGTTCGATCTGTTCTTTTGTTAGCCGAAAATGGGAAGACATCAACATGGATCGTGCACTAGCTTTTAGTAGATTGCCTTGAACAAGGGAAAGGTCTTTATGTTGAATCCCGTAGTCGCTAAAAAAGGCCTGCGTGCGTTCGGCTGAGTGGATCAACTGAGTATCTAAACTGCGTTTGAATGTCTTTATGGGCTAAAAAGGTTGCCGATAATAGTTAATTTAAGGTAATAAGTGTCACGCTTAGTAGTAAAAATTAATGAGAAGAAAAAATTAATGAGAAGAAACGTATGTATCGACGGCGTCATTCAGACTTTTTTCTACTATGTAACCCACACCTCGAATGGTGCGTATTAGTTTTGCCCAAATCGTTTGCGTAAGTTGTGAATATGGACTTCTAGAGCATTGCTATCAATATTTTCCCCCAACCATAGGGGGTTTGATTGAGTTGTTCTCGTGAAATGACATGCCCCGCGTTTTCCAGTAATTTTTGAAGTAACGCAAATTCTCGGCGGGAAACCATCACTTCTTTCTTCTTAAGCGTTACGACGTGAGAAGCAGGGTCTAGCTAGAGTAATATCACCATGAGAAATGATCAGTTTTGCTCGTTCTTTGGAGCGGCGCTGCATAGCGCGCATACGGGCAAAAAGCTATTCAAGATCAAAGGGTTATCCATTTTTTCGCGAATAGTTTTCAGAACATCTAATCCGGAACGTTTAGGAAGACCAAGGTTGAGGATAATACTATCAAAAATTTCGTGGGCGGAAGAAAAAACATCGTTAGCAGCTTGGCGGTCTCTTACTCAATCAATCGCATGACCGTATTGCTTTAAGTTTGCCCGGATGTCATCGCCGAGGAATTCATCATCTTCAACAAGTATGGCCCGCATTGCTCTCACCTTAATTTACTGTGAGTATCCCTGACGGTCTTGGGTGTTACTTTAAAATCCATTATAGTGACTCGATTCAAATTGTAAGTCAGCCATGAGTTTCTTGCTATTGCATGATAGAATGACGGCGATTAATAACTCACTTTGAATTAAAGTTACAATAGTCTAATTTTGCTTTAAATGCAAGCATTTTTATTAAGCTAACTTTACACTTGCTTAAATACAGGGGTATCCATTGTGTCACATGATCGTTTGACTTTGGTCGATAAAATCCTTGAAAAAGTCGTTACTTATGCGGAAAAGCAATTGCCAAAAGAGAAAATTGCTTTAATTATCAAATTCATCCGACTTTACTACGCTCACATCGCATTAGAAGATATAAAAGAACGTTCTATCTCCAGTTTATACGGTGCGGTGATGTCGCACTGGGAGTTGATGCTATACCGTAAGCCGAATGAAGTTAAAATTCGCATATTTAATCCCCAATTAGATCTGGACGGCTGGCAGTCTACACATACTATTATTCAAGTGGTTACCCAAGATATGCCATTTTTGGTGGATTCCATCCGTATGGAAATTAATCGATTAGGCCTAACCACCCATTTGATGATCCACATTGGGGGGATAAAAGTTTGCCGGAATAAGAAAAACGAAGTAGATGACGTTCTGGCTTACCACGTACAACATCATAAGGAAAGCACGCTAGAGGCGCCTATCTCCATGGAAATTGATCGGCAAACCGGCCCTAAAGTATTAGCTGATATTCAACGTAATATTCGCCGAGTTTTAAGGGATGTTCGCGTAGCCGTTGAAGATTGGGGGTTGATGCGAGAGCGTGTGCAAGAAGCCCTCTTAGAATTAGACCCTGCTAAGATGGTTCAAGATCCAGAGCAAATTAAAGAAACTAAAGCATTTTTAAATTGGCTGATGGATAATCATTTTACTTTTTTAGGGTTTCGTGATTATGAATTGGTTGGCGAAGGTAAAGAACAGGCTTTACTTTTAATTCCTGAATCGGGTTTAGGTGTGTTGCGCGATCATACGCACAGTAAAATGTTGAGACAATATGCGGACTTGCCGAAAGCCGCTCGAAAAATGGCGTTATCGACGGAACAAATATTGATTTTATCGAAAACGAATACGTTATCAACCGTTCATCGACCTGCCTATACGGATTATATTGGCGTCAAACGATTTAACGAAAAAGGAGAATTAATTGGTGAATCGCGTTTTATTGGTCTTTATACTTCGGATGTATATCGTTCCGACCCTCGTGTCATTCCCATTATTCGCCACAAAGTCGAATCGGTTTTGAAACGCTCCCAACTACCCGCCAAAAGTCACAGTGGAAAAGATTTACTCCATATTCTAGCTACCTTGCCACGTGATGATTTACTCCATGCAACGGTGGATGAATTATTTCACTGGGTGATGGGTATTTTGCATTTGCAAGAACGACGCCGCATTCGTTTATTTGTGCGGAAAGATGCTTATGGCCGTTTCATGTCGTGTTTGGTGTATGTGCCACGTGATTATTTTACAACGGATTTAGTAATGCGCATGCAGGATATTTTAATGAAAGCATTCCATGGATTGGACGTGAGTTTTACGACTTATTTTTCTGAATCAATGCTCGCTCGCATTCACTTTGTTATCCGCATCAATCCGCGCCGTGCTTTGGAATACGATGTAAAAGAGTTAGAAGAAAAATTAGCTAAAGTAGGCGTATCCTGGGAAGACGAATTTTATAAACACGCGTTGGATTATTTTGGCGAAGAACGGGGCAATGATATTTTTAATCGGTATCGACATGCCTTTTCTTCTGCATATCGTGAAGAATTTGAAGGGCAGCAAGCCGTGTACGACGTTGTGCATATTGAGAAATTATCGGAGCGAACCCGATTAGGTATGAGTATTTATCGTCCTCGTGGCGCTGCGCGGGATGTGATTCGTTTTAAATTATTCCATCCCGATTTTACCGTCCCTTTATCCGATGCTTTACCGATGTTAGAAAACATGGGATTACGTGTAGTAGGTGAGCAGCCTTACGAATTAACTTTTCAAGATGGACGTAAAGTTTGGATTAATGATTTTTTGATGACTTACGCGAGCGAACCTGAGTTTGAAATTGAAACAGCTAAAACAATTTTTCAAGAAGCTTATGAAAAAATCTGGTTTGGTGCAGCTGAAGACGATGGTTTGAATCGTTTGGTATTAGAAGCCCAATTAACGTCGCGGGAAATAGCTGTTTTTCGTGCTTACATGAAATATTTCCGTCAAGTAGGGCTTACCTTTAGTGAAGGATATATTACGGACGCTTTGGTGGATAACCCAAAAGTAGCACGCCTGCTCATCGAATTATTTAAATGTTATTTTGATCCTGAACGAGCGACGACGTCAAAAGAAAAAGCGAAAGATATCGAACAAATCATTCAAAAAGAATTAGATGAGGTAGCCGGACTCGATGAAGACCGGATTTTACGCCGTTATTTAGCCTTGATCCACGTCACTTTACGCACTAATTATTTTCAGCGTGATGAAAAAATGAATCCTAAGCCTTATCTTTCCTTTAAATTAGATTCCTCAAAAATTCCTGACATGCCTTTGCCTTTTCCGAAGTATGAAATATTTGTGTATTCGCCGCGTTTCGAAGGAGTACACTTACGCGGTGCGGCTGTGGCACGAGGTGGTATCCGCTGGTCAGACAGACGCGAAGATTATCGAACTGAAGTGTTAGGATTAATGAAAGCGCAACAAGTCAAAAATGCTGTTATTGTGCCAGCTGGAGCGAAGGGGGGATTTTTTCCAAAACGTCTTCCGTCAGAAGGCAGTCGTGAGGAAATTCTACAAGAAGGACTTTTCTGTTATCGTAATTTTATTCGCGGTTTATTGGATTTAACCGACAATTTGGAAAATGGGGAAATTGTTTCACCTAAAAATACCGTTTGTTATGATGGACCGGACCCTTATTTAGTTGTTGCTGCAGACAAAGGCACGGCTACTTTTTCTGACGTGGCAAACAGTATTGCCATCGAAAAAAACTATTGGATGGGCGATGCGTTTGCTTCAGGTGGTTCTACGGGTTACGATCATAAAAAAATGGGAATTACGGCTCGCGGCGCATGGGTTGCAGCAAAACGGCATTTTCAAGATTTAGGAACTAATTTAGATGAAGCCGAAATTACCGTCGTAGGTATTGGCGATATGAGCGGCGATGTGTTTAGTAATGGGATGTTAATTTCACGTTATATTAAATTAGTGGCTGCTTTTGATCATCGTCATATTTTTTTGGACCCCAATCCGGTCCCAACTTTAAGTTACGAAGAACGCCTGCGGTTATTTAATCTTCCACGATCAAGCTGGAACGATTACGATCACAGTTTATTATCGGCAGGAGGGGGTATTTATTCTCGGACCGCAAAATCCATTCAATTATCACCCGAAGTTAAAGCGTTATTGCACAGTGAAAAAGATGTCATGGTGCCGAACGAGTTAATCCGAGCTATTTTAAAAGCGCCCGTCGATTTAATTTGGAATGGAGGAATTGGTACCTACATTAAGTCTAGCGAAGAAAAAAATATTGATGTAGGCGATCGTAGTAACGATAATTTAAGAGTGAATGCCAAAGATGTGCGAGCGCGGGTAATCTGTGAAGGGGGAAACTTGGGCGTGACGCAACTGGGTCGTATTGAGTATGAATTAAATGGCGGAAAAATTAATACGGATTTCATTGATAATTCAGCGGGCGTGGATTGCTCTGACCATGAAGTAAATATAAAAATTTTGCTTAATCAGATTGTTGCTAATGGCAGTATGACAGAGAAGGATCGCAATCAATTATTAGCTAGCATGACAGATGAAGTGGCTCAGTTAGTATTGCACGATAATTATTTCCAAAATAAAGCGTTGAGTTTGGCATCGCATCTTGCCCTGCGTGATATGGGTTTAAATATGCGTTTTCTTGACACTCTTGAACAAGAGGGGAAAATTAATCGGGCACTTGAATTTTTGCCCGATGATAAAGCGTTGTTGGAACGTCGTGCGCTCCGTCTTGGTTTAACTCGACCTGAGTTAAGCGTTTTATTTGCCTATAGTAAGATTATTTTAAAAGCGCAAATTAAAACATCCGTTGTGGTTGAAGACCCTTATTTATCACGGTATGTGGCTTACGCATTTCCCACACCTTTACGAACTCGTTTTAGAGAACAAATGAAGGAACATTATTTAGCTAAGGAAATTATCGCCACTCAGTTAAGCAATCGCTTGGTTTCAATAATGGGTATTACGTTCATTTACCAAATGCAAGACGAAATGAGTGTCTCAGTGCCTTCAATTATGCGTGCTTTTGTGGCAGCGATGAAAATATTTCAAATGGAAAAGCTGCTGGCCGATATCGATGCGCTGGATTATAAGGTGGATGCGGAAGTTCAATACCAAATGAATGTTGAAGCGATTCGTTTAATCCGACGTGCTTCTCGGTGGCTTTTACGTCACCGTCGTGGCGAACTTGATATCGCTTCGACGGTAACTCATTTTGGTGACTATGTAGCTGCGATTTATTTTCGATTACCAAAATTATTGTTAGGGGCGGATAAAGAGGCAGTGGACAACCGTCAAAATAATTTGATCGAACGCAATGTGCCACCAGAACTTGCCCTGCGCATTGCAGGTACATCGCCACTTTTTCATGCTTTAAATATTGTGGAAGCGGCAACGACGTATCATGAAGAAGTATTTCGCGTAGCAAAAATTTACTTTATGCTCGCCGATAGATTGGATTTATTTTGGTTCCACGAAAGAATTAACGCCTATCCTGTTGACGATCAGTGGGCAGTTTTAGCAAGAGCTGCTTATAAAGGCGATTTAGATTGGATTCAACGCGAGCTTACAGTCCGGGTGCTACTAGATACGAAGGCAAGGAGTATCCCCGGTAAAGTTAAAGAATGGTTGGTCGAACACGATCCTATGATTCAACGATGGCAAACGATTTTAGCGGCGATGCGCAGTGCAGAGAAAAAAGACTTTGCTATACTATTTGTGGCAATTCGCGAGCTATTTGATTTAGCTTCGAATGTGGCTGCTGTCAACGTGGAGTGATTGTAATTTAGGAGGGGTGTTTCGTGGCGGATTATACTTCACGCTTCGTGAGCGTTAAGGGTGCGAAGATGCACTATATCGAGACCGGCCAAGGTGAGCCAGTTCTTTTTATTCACGGTATGCCGACTTCGTTTTCAGGATATGTTGTCTTTACCGGTGCGACAGTTAGTGACGTTATTACATCGCCTCGGCGCTAGTTATCGGGCTATCGTTGAACAAAAATTAATAAATTATTACCCGCAAGCATGATGCGTAAATTGTCCGATGAAGAAATGGCCAATTATTTTTGTCATTTTCTAACCAAAGAAAGTCGAAAGCCATTATGGCAATATTTGCCTAATTTAACGTTGGTCGAATTTTCTGATGTATTACATTTTGCGAATGAAGTGAGATCAGTATTATTCGTCTGATAAATTTTCTGCCGAGATGAAATTTCCATCGTATAAACTTGCATTTCCTTTCAAATACTCCTATCATTTTTACTGGGTTTAAATTCACTCAACCTCGATAAGGATTATTTTATGAACAAAAAAATTGCTGTTATGACTTCAGTGATTGTTGCTGCACTTCTTTTAAGCGGTTGTATTTCACGCACGCCAATGCCAGCCGATCGCGTAGTTTATCATCAAACAGGGCCCAGTGCAAAATTGGGTACTGCACACCGTTGTGTGAACTATCGGCGTGGCCATCGTCATTGTAATCATCATTGATAAAATCTTTTTATAGCAAAAAAGCCAGATTTTATCTGGCTTTTTTGTTTTTTCCATTTATTCTTCCTGGAATGAGAAGTATTGTCCTACCATTTTTATCACGTCATTCTTGCCCACCGATCTGGTCGGGAGCGGGAATGATGGGGTTGGCGGCAGGTTGGTTGTCTTGAAAATCCAATTCCACCTTTTCGATTTTATTAAACCGACTTGTAATTTTTTGCGAAGATTTATGAACCTTGGAAACATCTTCATGCGCCAAGCCGATGTGATGAGCCAATTTGTCCATCCGGTCTTGAAAGCGGTCGAAATCTTTACTCAGCATGATTAAATGTTCTTGAATAATGTGCACTTGTTTTCGAGTCGCTGCATCTTTTAAAACGGCTCGCGCTGTTGTTAAAATAGCCATCATGGTCGTTGGCGACACTAGCCACACCCGCGATTTATGGGCTATTTCGATGAGATCGGGGTAGTGAGCGTGTATTTCAGCAAAAACTGCTTCAGCCGGAATAAACATAACCGCGCCTTCAGCCGTTTCCCCAGGAACAATGTATTTTTCAGCAATATCTCGAATATGTTTTCGTATGTCCAATCGAAATTGCTTTTCCGCTTGCGCTCGCTCGCTTTCCGAAAGTTTTTCGTTTCGGATTTGCTGATAACTTTCTAAGGGGAACTTTGCGTCAATGACGACATTTCCGGTGGGCTCAGGTAAAAATAAAATGCAATCACAACGTTTATTATTCGTTAATGTGTGCTGTAATGCATAGTGAGATTCGGGCAGCATATTGCGGATTAAACTCGACAATTGCACTTCGCCAAAAGCGCCGCGCGAACGTTTATCAGATAAGACTTCTTGGAGACTAACCACATTTGTTGATAATTCGGTAATTTTTTTCTGTGCTTCATCGATAATGGTTAAACGCTTAACCACATCCGTAAACGTTACGGTAGTTTTTTCGAAGCCTTCCGTCAACCTACGATCCACTTGCCCGCTAATTTCTTTGAGTCGTTCTTGCGTTTCACTCGTGAGCTTGTCTACGCGTTTACCTAAGTTTTCGGTGTGATCGGTGAGAGTAGCGCTGACTTGCTCTCGAATACTTCGCATGTTCTGTATCAAACTATCTTGAATCAATTTCAAGCTTTTTATTTGATATTCGTCAAATCGTTGACGTTGTTTGGTTTGCTCTTTTTGTTGTTGTTGGATAAGTGATTGTACAAAGTTCCGTTGCTCATCCCACTGTTTTAAACGGTCTTGAATAATGAGCAATTGTTGGTGGAGAGTTTGATCGACACGATGTTGTTGTTTCAGTCGCCCATAAATTAAAACGCCTACACTAACCGTAACGAGCGTCGGAATTCCTAGAATAAGTACTGCTTGCCAATTCATCGTAATATAATACCAAATTTCTTGATTGGGAGGAGATAAATGTCTTAATCGCACCAACGAACAGCGATTATTGGTGAATGTTTAATTGAACTCACGTCTAAAAATTGCAAAGATTTTAGCGTTAATTTTTCCGGTGATACATTGAATACGGCGGTTTATCTCGTCCGCTCGTTGAGTAAAACAACCATGGTTACGGTCGATTACGTAACGGCGCTCGGGGTTGATACGTTTAGCCATGAAATGTTAAACCAGTGGCTGGGCGAAGGCATTGGAGTTTCCCTGGTCCGCCAAATTACCGACAAGTTGCCGGGGTTATATTTAATTCGTAACGACAAAAGAGGAGAGCGTTATTTTTATTACTACCGCTCGCAGTCGGCCGCTCGGGCGCTTTTTGAAGGCGAAGAGGGTGATTGTCTTTGTCAGAAGCTGTTGGAATTCGATAGTCTGTATCTATCAGGAATTACGCTTGCCATGCTCTATGAAACAGGGCGTGACAAACTTTTAGATTGTCTTAAGGTGGCACATGAAAAAGGAAAACCCATTTGTTTTGATACCAATTTTCGTGTTTGCCTTTGGCCGAATTTGGATTCAGCGCGCGCCATTATAGAAGAAATACTGGAATTGACGACGATAGGATTGCCTTCATTTTCGGATGAAAAGACTTTTTTTGGCGATAAAAGTCCTAAAGAAACGGCCCAACGGCTTCATCGTTTTGGTGTTCAGGAAGTGGTCGTTAAGCAAGGGGAAAATGGTTATTGGTTATCGGATGAGACGGGCGAAAAGAAAGTCGCCATTGAGCGAGTGACTAAGGTCATTGATACCACTGGCGCAGGTGACGCTTTTAACGGGGCTTACCTTGCCGCGCGCTTTGAAGGTTTAAATTCAGCGGCAGCCTCCCAAAAAGCGGCTAGTTTAGCTGCTACTGTGGTCGCTTGTCGAGGGGCCATTATACCTATCATCCACCAATAAGATTAATTGCTTAATTGCGAACTCTAGTAAGAATGACATAGAATGACAGAAAAGAGGATGAATGTTATGTTCAATGGCAGTCTTGTCGCCTTAGTGACGCCGATGCAGGAAAACGGGGAGATTGATTATTCCAATTTGAAAGAATTGGTTGAATGGCATTTGGAAAATGACACCGATGGGTTGGTTATTTTGGGGACCACAGGGGAGTCACCGACGGTCACCGCTGAGGAACGCCATAAAATTATTCGACAAGTCGTTGACCAAGTAAATAAAAAAATCCCGATTATTGTTGGAACGGGTGCAGATTCTACTGTTTATACCATTGAAATGACACAGCAGGCAATGGAACTCGGCGCAGATGCCGCTTTAATAGTAACGCCTTACTACAATAAACCCACCCAAGAAGGTCTTTTTCAATACTTTAAAATGATTGCAGAAGCTGTATCTATTCCCCAAATACTTTATAACGTGCCTTCGCGAACCGCGTGTGACTTGCTGCCTGAAACCGTAATACGAATAGCGAAGTGTCCAAATGTAGTGGGCCTCAAAGAAGCGACAGGCGATATCCAACGGGTTAAGCAATTAAAAGTTGAGGACTTGGATTTATTAAGTGGTGATGATAAAACGGCAATGGATTTTATGCTAGCGGGTGGAAAGGGGGTTATTTCAGTGGTGGCGAATGTAGTTCCCAAACTCTATCACACGTTTTGCATAACGGCTGTTTCGGGTAACGTAGAATTGGCGAAAAAAGAAAATGATCAATTGTCACCTCTTTATGATTCATTGTTTGTTGAATCCAATCCTATTCCGGTAAAATGGGCATTGTCTCAAATGGGGGTAATTCCTGATGGCATTCGATTGCCTTTGACTCCGTTAAGCGAGCGATATCACGCTAAAGTGAGAGAATCTCTGCAACAAGTGGGCATTAAATGCTAGATATGGAGTAAAATAAATATGCGATATTTAACGTTGATAACAGTTATTGCTATAATGACGCTTTTAATAGGGTGTGCAAAACGTCCTCAAAATTATTTGACACACGCTTGGACCGTTCCCGTAATGAGAACCTCCACGGATATGCCGGTAAAGCGCGGCGAAAATTATTACCCCTTGCCGAGCGCGACTCCTTCGGCTATTCAATCACCCTCGCTTGTTCCGCCAGGCAGCAATTTGCAGCGATTTGAAAACCAAACCCAATTACAACAATCCTTTTCAAAAAGAGCGATGGCAACTTTACAACAAAGTAATCAAGGCTCGCCTGTTATGGTTATCGTAGAAAAACCCGCTGTAGCTTGGAGTAAAGTGGAGCGCGCTTTGCAAAAAACCCCTTACCAAATTCTTGATCAAGATAGCACGCTCCACTCTTATTACGTATTGGACGTTAAAGGCACCAATAATAAGATTACAAAAGCAACGCCCATTTATCGCGTTTATCTAAAGGCCCAAGGAAATCAAACAGAAGTGATTTTACTCAGTAAGGGTAATCAACCCGCCGCTAAAGACGTTAGCCAACGAATATTGACGGCCATCCAACAAAAAATTGCATAATCATGAATCCATCAAAACGAAAATTATTCTACAGCGGTAAAGTTAAATCCATATACGAAACGGATGAACCTGGTTTTTTAATTGCTGAGTTTCGTGACGATACAACGGCCTTTGATGGTGAAAAAGACGAGAAATTAGCGAGAAAAGGGGTTATTAATAATCAAATTAATGCGCACATTATGCAGGCGTTGAAAGATGCAGGTATATTAACTCATTTTGAAAGTGTCCTCTCACCGAATGAATCATTGGTTCGACGTCTTAAGATGATTCCCCTTGAATGTGTTGTTCGTAATATTACAGCGGGAAGTTTGTGCCGTCGATTAGGAATTGAAAGCGGTCTTCGGCTCAATCCGTCTTTATATGAGTTGTTTTTGAAAAACGACCCACTGCACGATCCCATGGTCAATGAAAACCACGCGTTGAGCTTTGGTTGGGCAACACAGACCCAGTTAGATCGCATGAAAGAATTGTCTTTTAAAATTAACAATGTGCTTTTTTCCTTATTTTCTAACGTTAATTTAATTTTGGTAGATGCCAAATATGAGTTTGGCGTCAGTGACGATGAAATCTACTTAGGCGATGAAATTAGTCCCGATTCTTGTCGCATTTGGGACGTCAAAACAAAAGAGCCCCTTGATAAAGACCGTTTCCGCAAAGACATGGGACGGGTCGTCGAGTCTTATGAAGAAATTGCCCATCGTTTTCAAATTAAGTTGCCGTAAATGAAATACTCCTTGTCAGCCCCTAAGATTTTAGCGTTGGGAAATCGCTCATCCTAAAGTGCACTCCCGGAAATTTCGTTCATTGATCCCTCCGCTGAAAACGAGCAACTAAAAAATGAAATTAACGATTTTATCAATAAACGCATTCCTCGTCTTTTAAAAAAGTTTTATAAATTTATTGCCTTAAATCAAGTAAAGGTGTATTTAAAAAAGATAATGCTTTATTCGGTCATTAAGCAAAGTTTGAACGAGTGTTATCTTAATTTAGAAGACTTAAGAAGTATTGTGGCGAATATCGCCATGATTATTCACGAAAGAGTGAATCCATCTTGTTTTTTTCATCCAAGAGAATAAACAGGAAGAAAGAAGATGAAAAGGTTTTCGCTACTTTTCGACCAACTCTTGAAGCCGATGCCTCGGAAGGGGATACGATGACGATAAGAAGCAAACTCATATCCCCAACGCCTCTATTTATTTTTGTGGCAATGAGATTCAGACGAAATTTACAAACAAGATAAACGATGAAAACTATCGATTAATTTCTGATGTTTTTTATACGAATAGAAAAAGTAAGCTATCGGTTTTAGAATTTATAGCATTTTACACAGAGATGTAAGGGGAGTTAAAATCAAAGTCTGTCCTATTGTGCGATGATCAACCTCCAGAAGGTATCCCTAATTCGGGCTTCCCTTTTCTTCATGTCCCTGCTTTTGATGAATACGGCGAAATCGAGAATATGGAAGACACTAAAGAAAGTATACCCTTATCTCAGCTTAAACATTTGGACCGTTTTAATTTTATAAAATTTCTTAATAGAAAGAAGTAAGGTCCAGCATTTTTATGCTGAACTTTGAATTTCCGTTAAGAAAACTCAAGCGTCCTTTCTTAATGATTTAACCATGGGATGATACTAATGCCTTGAAATATCAGCCTGTTTCTATAGAATAGTCCCTCTCTTGATGTCCTCAAGCAAGATTGATTGGAGAGGTACCGAAGCGGCCACACCGGCACCGACTCGAAATCGGCTGAGGCCTCACGGCCTACGCGGGTTCGAATCCCGCCCTCTCCGCCATATTAGGCTCTAATGTTTTCGATGACTTCGAAAACCAATTGTTTTTAAATATTTTTTTCGATATTGTGATTCGAGGAATTCGAAAAATCCAGAAAAAAGATGGGTAATTTCTTGGGTAAGATTGGAATCTTTAAAAAGTTACCTATTCTTTATTATTAAGAAGAAGATAAAATGCATTTAACGAATATACAAGTTAAGCTAAGTAACCTGTATGAGCGCAGTAAAATACGCGGGAACGATAGACGAGATCATTATTTTCCTGTATTCTGATTTGCTCTATATGTATATGGTCCCAGGGTTGTTGTCAACAATCAGTTTTGACGAAAAGAAGCGGTTGCATTGGTATATGTGTAGTCTCACGATTTAAATCGGCCAGCATGCGTGCCTGGATGAATTACACAAGGTTGATGCTTATCAGGCATCGGCTTCACAGAGCACAGAGCCACCGCATGAATCAGCATCATTAGCCTCAGGCTTTACCTTAACTTTCATCAGCCCTCTCATCCTTTCCTATTTAGGAATTTTCCACTAACATAGTGGAATTGAGCGTCTGAAAAGCTACGTATAGGACTGTTCCTGGCAGTTGCTGTTAATATTCCAAAGGTTAAACATATCGCATTAAGTGTCTTAATTAAAGTATGAGTTAAAGTTACCATAAGATTCTTCTCGGGAAATTTTAAAGCGTAATACCACTATAGCAGCTTTTCCATTATTTTTCCTAATGCCTAACGGAAATCGGGCTAAAGCTTAAATGAAGGGCGCGACTCTATATTGATAGGCACGATGTAACCCAGAGTGTCTCATCTTCGTGCGTAGGCCGCCTACCGATAGATAAAGAATGGAGGCTTCACACACACAGCCGAAGTCGCGGGGATTGTGGGTCTCCATCATGATATATAAATAGCGTTAAGAGAAATCCCCAGAATACCCTAGGGATTACGGGCACGAGCGATCGTGCGGGAATTGATTTTATACAATTGTGACTGGATCAAGATCCTCGGCTCTATTCTCTCGAGACGTTTGAATAGTTGACTGGGAAGTCATTCCACTACTTCCACTTACAATCCTAAACAAAATTCTCGAGGATGAATCGCGGTGGCCACCAATACGCGACTTATCATGTTATTAGCACATCTATGATTTTTATGGTATTGGCCGCGGATTGTACACAAACGCTTGCATGAAAGGCGAAGAATGTATTCTAACGACTTGGGATATTTTTACGAAAAATTGGGTTGGATGTTAATTTTCTGAAATTTTGCGAGTAGCCCATTTGTTTATTGTATTAATTCCATGTACATGGCTTCACACACGCTTTTTGAACATTCATTACCGTTATTACTGATCGGGCGCCTATTTATTATGTATGGGATACCTCTCAAAGTTAACGCAATAGCTTTCGTATGCAAGAGCGTGGTACGTATGTAAAATGAAAAGCCTTTCCTTAATTGTCGTGGGGAACGTTAAAAAAACCGACTTACTTTCAAGCCAAACGGCAGTTTACTGCTAATCGACGGTTGGTGGCGTTACGCACGCAAAATTCATTACACGGCTGATATCGTCATGGTATTATCGTGGGGTTTAATTTGCGGATTTAATGACTTTTTACCTTATTTTTAGGTAACTTTCTTCGTGGGCATGATTACTCATCGAGCTCGTCGTGATATTAATCGCTGTCGACAAAAATATGGAGAGGATTGGGATCATTATTGCAAAAAAAGTCCCTTGGTTATTTATTCCTTTTGTTTTTTTTAAATAAACTCTCTAAATAAATACAAACACGGGAAGCAAAACCGCTCAGCACCTTTGCTTGCGGTCGATTTACTAAGGAAAAAATGAATAACGAGCGCGCATACCTAATCAACGACCACCGTTTTCACATTTATAAACGAACGAATTCCTTCAGCCGACAATTCACGACCGTAATCCGAATGTTTAACACCTCCAAAAGGTAACCGCGGGTCGGATTTAACGAAAATATTAACGACATAGGTGCCCCCCGCCTGAAGTTCGGTAACCGCTATTTTTTCGCCGCGTTCACTATCATTAGTAAAAACAGCTACTCCCAATCCAAATTTTGAATTATTAGCTATTTTTTAATAGCGTGTTTTTCATCTTTTGCGTGAATAAGTGCAATAACCGGTCCGAATACTTCGTCGTTAAAAGCAGGTTGTCCCGCCCGAACGCCTGAAAGTACGGTGGGGGATAGTAAAAGCCTTTACTTTCCGGTATTTCTACACCCATTTCTAAAAAACACCCTTGTCGATCGATTCCCTCACTTTCCCCATGGACGCCATCACGTAAATCGGAACGTGATAGCGGGCCAAGTACCGTCTCTTTTTTTAAGGGATCACCTTTTAAGGGATCACCCATTTGGTAGAATTGAGCTTTCTCTATCACGAGCGATTTAAATTCATCACAAACATTTTCAACAATAATTAATCGTTTGGCGGTAATGCAAGATTGTCCCGAATTGCTCAAGCGAGATTCCACGCAAGCTTCTGCTGCTTTTTCTAAGCGGCATCTTTTAAATATGAGGTAAGCATCATTGCCGTCGAGTTCCAAAACCACTTTTTTTAGTGCTTTACCAGCAGCACTTCCAACCGCTCTCTCGGTGCCTTCACTGCCAGTTAAGGTTACTGCAGAATTTTAGGGTGAGAGATGACATCGCTCGCTTTTTCCGTATTAATGACAAGGATTCGAAAAATATTATCAGGTAAATCGGCAGATTTTATTAACTTTTCGATCGTAAGGGCAGTACCTGTTAAAATCGAAGCATATTTTAATAAGCAGCCATGACCAGCCATTAAATTAAGCGCAGCAAAACAGAATACCTGCCACAAAGGAAAATTCCACTGCATAATGCCAAAAAACGACGCCGCTAGGCTGATAAGTTACATAGTTTTTTTCTAATCTGTGTTAACGGTTCGAGGTTTTAGCAACGTTTCTTCATGATCAGCATAATAATCGCAAAAACAAGCACACTTTTCAGCTTCCGTTTCGCCTGCTGTTATGGGTTTTCCCCATTTCCGTTGCGATTAATTTTGCGTAATCGGCTTTATTTTTTCGTAACAATTGAGATTGAGCAATACGGCGAAGTTTTCTACCACGTTCTTTAAAACTTACGCTTCGCCATTTTTCATAATCATAATGGGTATCACTAATAATATCTTCAACTTGTTGATCCGTCATTTCTTGGTAAGTTTTTATAACTTCTCCCGTTCTAGGATTAGTTGTTCGTATTAGCATAAATTGCATCCTTTAAGTCGGTTGGCTGTCTGCTCGGTGGGTTTCTTTAGGTGGCGCCACAAAATAATGGGGGTTGGCTTCTTTCCATAGTTTCATGTAGTTTCGATATTTTTCAGGAACGCGTCCTTTAAGTATATCATTCGGTTCAAGGTAAGGAAAAATTTCATCATAAGTCAATGCAGCATCTTTGCTAACGCGACGGTGAATGTGAAAAGGCTGTAATTCTTCGGGTCGTTCCAGTCCGGTAGCTCCTAATACTTCCAAGAAACTTTTTAAAGTGGCTTCGTGGAAATTTTTCACGTAAACGGCTTTTTCATCAACATCTAAGGCGTAACGCCGTTTTGGATCTTGGGTGGTGACTCCGGTGGGACACGTGTTAAGGTGGCAGCGACGCGATTGCACGCAGCCCAGTGCAAACATCATACCGCGAGCGCTATTTAAAATATCAGCGCCTAAAGCAATTTTCGTCAGCATGTCAAACCCCGTAATAACTTTACCGCTGCCGATCAAACGAATATGTTTGCGTGTATCGATTCCGACTAAACAGTTATGAGCGAAAATTAATCCTTCATTGAGCGGCATACCAACACTGTCTGAAAACTCAAAAGGAGCAGCACCGGTTCCCCCTTCAGAGCCGTCAATCACAATAAAATCGGGATAAATTTTTGTCTCCAACATCGCTTTGCAGACTGCCATAAATTCCTGAAGGATACCAATACAAAGTTTAAAGCCGGTAGGTTTTCCTCCACTGAGTTCCCGCAATTGTTGGACAAATTCCAATAAGCCGATGGGGGTGGAAAAAGTTGAATGAGTGGGAGGTGATAGACAATCCATTCCTGGTTCCACCCCTCGCGCTTCAGCCAATTCCCGAGTGACCTTTATGCCCGGCAAAATAGCGCCGTGCGATGGTTTAGCCCCTTGCGATATTTTTATTTCTAGCATTTTGACGTTTGGATGGCGAGATTTTTCTTTAAACTGTTCGGGATTAAATTTACCGTCTTTTGTGCGACAGCCGAAATAAGCGGTGCCGATTTCCCACACAAGATCGCCGCCCTCAATTAAATGGTATTTGCTTAAACCGCCTTCACCGGTATCTTGATGAAAACCACCCAGCTTGGCAGAGCGATTTAGCGCTCGAACGGCTTCGGAACTGATGGCGCCAAAGCTCATGGCGGAGACATTAAAACGAGAGGCGGAATAAGGTTGAGTGCATTGAGGGCCGCCTATTTCAACGTGTGTGCAGGAATTAAAATCTGGTTGTTTAGGGGCTATCGATTGATTAACCCATTCGTAACCGACTTCATGCACATCCAGTTGCGTTCCAAAAGGCATAGTGTCAACCGTTTTTTTTGAACGATCATAAACAAGGAATTGTTGAGCGTGGGTAAATGGCGTTCCGCCCCATTCATCTTCAATAAAATAGGCATGAATTTGGGGGCGTATCTTCAAAAGGATGTATCGCCAATGTCCCCAAATGGGATAGTTTCGCAAAATATTGCTGTCTTTTTGGAAAATGTCGTAGATACCGACGAAAAATAAGGGAAGTGCAATGATAAGAAAGCATAAGATAGGCAGCCAAAAGAACGCGATTACGAAAATGGCTGCAAAAATGACAATAGAAGTGAGGTAAAAATAAGAACGAACTGTGGTTTTTTCATGTATCATCAAATTTCCTTTACCATCCTTGATATGAAGTTAATAACATTATCGGTTGCCGCGGTAAATTCGTCAACTTTTCATTGGCGAACGAGTGCGGAATGCGGTTTGTAATAAAGCAGGATTCCAAGAAGGGGGAGACTTTCCCGTGGTTGCGTAGCGGTAAAGTACCCATCGCAATATGTTGTGAAGGCCGTTACTAAGCATATGAAAAACTATTAATAAAATACCAGTATGCTTGGGCCTAAAAGCGCAGCATTCGTGCTAGGCAGATAAAAGCCAATGAAAAAGAGGAGGCAGAATCAGTAGGTGAGGAATTAAAAATAAAACGCCTAGATTAAAATTAGCAATTAGGGAGGTACCCCAGGTTTTTTTGAAGCCATTGATGTGAACGTTTAATCAATTTTAAAGGGCCCAATTTTTTCAAGAATGATGGCGGGAATAACGAAATAAGAAACTATGGCCCAGGAAATGCCAGCAAAGATCGCAGAAAAAAAGCAAGATTTTTAAGTCGAGATTCCAGAAGACGAATCGTGGCTCCAAAGTCGAACTGATAAACGACCATCCCACAATAGCCACACACGGCTTTAACCACTCGAAAACCTTTTCTCTCACCGTCGGGGGGACCGCTGATCAAAATAAGCCATTACTGAAGCTATAAAGGCGGTATTACAAAAAATGATGACAAAATTACAAAGGTATAAATTTCTAAAAACAAAAGGATCACAATGAGGTTCTTGGAAAAATTTGATTGCCTGGTTTGCCAGTGGTTCAACCCAAAGTGCCATAAGGGCATCGCAATTAGTGAGAGAAGAAGCATACAAATAATAATGCTGATGAGGGGATAAATAAGCAGTTTTTTGTTCGCTCTGAGAATAAAAAACTTTGTTTTCCTATTTCCCAGCTGCAGGTAAATGAAGACATCGGTCACCTATAAATGGATGATCGTGTCCTTACGAGATAAATAAAATCTGTCGGTATTCTACCATATTCTCCTCTTTTTGGGATGGACTTAGGGGCTTTCAGACTGCAAATAGCGCCGATGAAAAACCAATGGAAAACGAGTGATTTTGATTATAACTTGCCATTCGAATTGATCGCTCAGCGCCCTTTGGCTGACAGGTCGGGCAGCAGATTATTGTGTGTCGATCGTTCCCGACGGACAACGTTACATCGTCAATTCAATGGGTTTGTTGAGCAAGTTATGCCGAATGATTTAGTGGTCCTTAACGATACTAAGGTCATTCCCGCTCGGTTATTTTGACATAAGAAAACTGGGGAAAGTTGAATTTCTGGTGGAGCGTATTTTATCTAAAAACCGATTTTTAGCGCACATCCGAGCCAGTAAAGCGCCAAAGCTAGAGAGCCAAGTTATTATTGCTGATAATTTTAAAATTATTATCGAGGGGCAGCATAATGATTTATTTGAATGTGGACTCAATTCATCGGCTTGCGTTTTAGATTTATTATACCAACATGGTAGAAAGAGTACCTTTTCCTCCCTATATTCAACGGGAACCGGATAAAAATGATCAAGCGCGTTATCAAACGATTTATTCTGAAAGAGCGGGTGCAGTAGTAACCGCGCCCCGACAGCGGGGCTACATTTTAATGAAGAAACTTTTGACGTGCTGCGCAGAAAGGGAGTGGCGACACTTACGTCACTTTACATGTAGGTGCAGGCACGTTTCAGCCTGTCCGCGTGGACTCGTTAGCAGACCGCCGGATGCACCATGAATGGATGGAATTATCAAAATCGGTCTGTGATGCTATTGCAGAATGTCGTAAAAATAACGGTTGAGTGATTGCTGTTGGCACCACGGTGATGCGTTGTTTGGAAACCGCGAGAAAAATGGAGAATGCCATCTTTATGCTGGTGAGATAGATTTATTTATCTACCCTGGATTTCAGTTTAATTGTGTGGATGCTTTCTTGACAAACTTCCATTTACCGAAGTCTACACTATTAATGCTGGTGTGTGCTTTTGGTGGCTATGAGTTGGTTATGGGGCCTATCAAAAAGCGGTTGAAAACCGGTGATTTTTTTAGTTATGGCGATGCGATGTTGATTTCATAGCATCCCTTCGATAAGCTACCCCAAACTTTCCCGGCATCTCTTAGCGATGACGGAGTTAACCGGAGTATCCATCGTGACTTACCAGCGCATAAAAGTTCCCAACCAAGGTGAAAAAATCATTGTTAATAAAGTTGTTTTAGAAGTTCCTGGCCGACCTATTATTCCCTTTATCGAAGGAGATGGTATTGGCATTGATATCACACCCGTCATGAAAAACGTGGTCGATGCCGCCGTGGAAAAATCCTACGCTGGAAAGCGAAAAATTGAGTGGATGGAAATTTACGCCGGAGAAAAGGCTACGAAAGTGTATGGCAAAGACAATTGGCTGCCTGATGATACACTTGAAGCCATTAAAGAATACCAAGTGGCCATTAAGGGTCCCTTAACTACGCCGGTCGGGGGCGGCATACGTTCACTTAATGTGGCGCTGCGCCAACAGTTAGACCTTTATGTTTGTCTTCGCCCTATCCGTTATTTTACGGGTGTGCCAAGCCCGGTCAAAACACCTGAAAAAGTCAATATGGTGATTTTTCGCGAAAATTCTGAAGATATTTACGCCGGAATTGAGTGGCCGGCGGGAAGCCCTGAAGCGGTAAAATTAATTAACTTCCTTCAAAATGAGATGGGCGTAAAGAAAATCCGTTTTCCGGAAACGGTGGGGATAGGAATTAAACCGGTTTCTAAAGAAGGCGCGAGCCGTTTAGTGCGTCGAGCGATTCAATACGCCATTGATAATGAGCGCGATTCCGTGACGCTCGTCCATAAAGGTAATATCATGAAATTCACGGAAGGGGCTTTTAAAGATTGGGGCTATGAAGTTGCTGTCAAAGAATTTGGAGCAAAGCCATTAAATGGTGGACCCTGGCATTTCTTTGAGAATCCGAAAACAGGCCAAAAAATTACAATCAAAAATGTTATTGCCGATGCCTTTTTACAGCAAATTTTATTGCGTCCCGCCGAGTACAGCGTCATCGCCACCTTGAACCTCAATGGGGATTATATCTCCGACGCGTTAGCGGCCGAAGTCGGCGGCATTGGCATTGCTCCGGGCGCTAATTTAAGCGACACAGTTGGCCTCTTTGAAGCCACCCATGGGACAGCGCCTAAATATGCAGGGCAAGATAAAGTCAATCCAGGCTCTCTAATTTTATCGGCAGAAATGATGCTTCGTTACCTAGGCTGGAAAGAAGCCGCCGACCTTGTCGTTCAAGGCATTGAGGGGGCGATTAAAAGTAAAACAGTAACATACGATTTTGCCCGTTTGATGACCGGAGCCAAAGAAGTAAGTACCTCTCAGTTCGGTAAGGTCGTAATTAAGCATATGATGTAGGGAAGGTGGGGGCCTCTGACATGTTAGTTTGCAATCCCTATATTAATATAGGGTTTCAAGCTGTCGGACATATTCTTGAATATCTTTCAGGGAAGTCGTCCCTCCTGTTAGCTGATTAACTTTTTCAAAATTTTGGACTAGGGTATCAAGGTGGCTCAGTCCCGAAGCAAAAGTGGGATTCTGATTGAAGAGTTGGAACCCCCACTCAATAGGTCTATCGGGTAGAAGGCCTTCTGGAAGTCGCAATCAAGATTGAAACCCGACTCCCTATCTTGAAAATCTTTAAGCGGTTGTTCTTCTGCTGCGCGGTTGAGGATGTCTCTAATATTTTCTTCCTCTTTTTTCGTAATCACCGAAATAAGATCATACAATCCGGATTTGTATTTTTTAGACGATTTAGATAGTCGCCAAAATACGGAAGCATTATTGCTCATCGAAAAGTTAGTGGTTTTTTTCCTTAGTTTCCGAAACATGGTAGAGATGCTGTCGTGGCGTCTCTTCGGAAGATTCATCATTTCTGGATGTGTTCATTGCTTTTCAAGCCGTCCTCTCGGCAATAAGATTATCCGTTAATCTTACTCCCTTCAACTTAACGCAGCCTTAAAACCTTAAAGTATTTCAGTTATTCTCCATTTGTAAAGCAAATAGAAAGGACTGTCAATGCGACCACAGCGCACTCGAGTGTAGGAAAAACGCCGTTTTTTACTACATTTAGAGTAAGGAGGAATCGATATTCCGGCCAGAAGGGTTGGCGAGGAGGAGGCAAGGGTAGCTAAATCGACTCCAGGCGGCAGAAAAAGGATTTACTGTCGAACATGAGAAAACAACTTAGCAGAGGAGGGTGGGATCATGTTTAGTAAGGCACTGGAGAAGACATTAAACCGCGCATTTTTGCAGGCTCGCGAAAAACGGCATGAATTTATCACTGTTAATCATCTATTGTTAGCTTTATTTGATAATCCTGAGACTGGTAGACTGTTAAGTGCCTATGGCGCTAATTTAGAACGTTTTCGGGTTGGATTAGGCATTTTTATTGATAAAACCACCTCATATTCCTCTGAATGTAGAACGCAATATTCAACCCACCTTGAGTTTTCAGCGAGTATTACAGCACAGGCGATTTATGATGTCCAGTGCAACGGTAGTCCCGAAGTGACAGGAAGCAATATTTTAACGGCGATTTTCAGTGAGCCGGAAAATCAAGCCGTTTATTTCCTTAGCCAAGAAAATATTAATCGGATTGATATCATCAATTACACCACCCAAGGCATAACAAAGCCGCAGCAAGAGGCCCGTTTTTTGTCTGATTCTCAGCAATTACCAGAAGCCAGCGGAATGCAAGAAACTATGGTGGATGAGAATTTAATTGAGCTTTACGCCACCAATTTAAACGTGAAAGCCTGAAATGGCCAGGTAGATCCTTTGATTGGCCGTCAAGAAGAACTGCTGCGTTGCATTCAAACGCGCTGTGCCGACGCACTAAAAATAATCCGCTGTTTAGTGGGTGATGCAGGCAGGAGTGGGAAAGACCGCCATCGTTGAAGGTTTGGCGCAATTAATTGTCCAAAACAGAGTGCCAAAGCCTTTAGCGCATGCGACGATTTATGTTTTGGATTTAGGCATATTATTGGCTGGCATTAAATACCGCGTGGATTTTGAAAAACGATTTAAATCTGTATTAAAGGGACTGAGCATAAAACCGGGCGCCATGATACTTATTAATGAAATTCATAATCTAATCGGCGCTGGTTCTGCAACTGGTGGCACCATGGACGCCTCTAATTTAATAAAACCATTATTGAGCACGGGTGAATTTCGTTGCATGGGCGCGACGACTTATGAAGAATTTTGCAATTTTTTTTTCGAAAGATCATGCCTTATTGCGCCGATTTCAAAGAATTGACGTTAAAGAACCTTCGGTAACCGACGCCGTTAAGATTTTACAAGGGCTGCGGTCGCGTTATGAAAATTACCATCAAGTTCGCTATACTCCAGATGCGTTTAAAACGCGCCGTTGAATTATCCGCTCGCTATATTTCTGATCGACAATTACCGGATAAGGCGATTGATGTTATTGACGAAGAGCAGGTGCTTTTGAGCAATTACAAAGCGATGAAGAGCGTAAAACACTTATTACCGTGAAAGAAATCGAATTCGTTGTCGTCAAAATGGCACGTATTCCGATTCATACCATTACATAATCAGATAAGGAGTTGTTGATTGATCTACCAAAGCAATTAACGCGTATTGTTTTTGGTCAAAGGCAAGCTGTTGAATTGTTTTTTAATTCCATCAAACTATCACGTGCTGGTTTAAATAATGCAGATAAGCCGGTAGGATCGTTTTTATTAGCGAGACCTACCGGCGTTGGTAAACGGAAGTGACTCGTCAGTTAGCTCAGGCATTGGTATCGAATTAATCCGATTCGATATGTTGGAATATATGGAACGGCATGCTGTTTCGCGCTTAATTGGTGCTCCTCCCGGTTATGTGGGTTTCGATCAAGTGGGATACTGACGGAAATTATCCGCAAACAGCCTGATGCTGTGTTGTTATTGGATGAAATTAAAAAGGCCCATCCGGATATTTTTAACATCCTTTTGCAAGTGATGGATTATGGTTATCTCACCGATAATACGGGTCGAAAAGCAGATTTCTGTCATGTGATTATTGTAATGACAACCAATGCTGGCGCCGAACAATTGGAGCGGGGAACTATTGGTTTTGCCGTTCAAGACATGGAACAAGAAAATTTAGGAGCGATTAAACATTATTTCAGTCCTGAATTTCGTAATACGTAATAGGTTAGACGCTGTGATTCAATTTAAATATTTGGATACGGGGACGATTCTTAAAATCGTTGATAAATTTACTCGCGAATTGCGTGATCAATTAAAAGAAAAAGGAATACGACTCACCATTAGTTCGGATGCAAAACAATGGCTAGCTGAACACGGCTATAACGAAAAAATGGGCGATCGCGCCATGGGGCGACTTATTTCAAGAGAAGTTAAAAGTTCCTATTGCTAGCCAACTGTTATTTAGCAAACTGAATGAGGGCGATGAGATTATGGTAAACAGAGCCAATAGTGACTTAGTTGTTCAAAGAAAGCAAATAGTGGTTTAAGTTTTTCGCGACCCCGTTATCCTGCTTGCACGGGAATTACCAAAGCTAAAATAAGGAATATTTTCATTTTTCTACCTTTGAGGTTAGAGATTTTTTCCAGCTTCCCGATAAACGATTCGGCCGCGCGTTAAATCATAGGGGGTTAATTCGACGGTCACCGCATCACCGGTTAGGATGCGAATGTAATGCTTGCGCATTCGCCCGGAAATATGAGCTGTCACTACGTGCCCGTTCTCAAGTTTGACTCGAAAAGTCGTGCTAGGGAGTGAATCGACCACTGTCCCTTGCATTTCAATGGATTCTTCTTTTGCCATAAAATCTAATGGAGTTAAATAAAAAAATAATAATGCCTCAACTAGTAGCTATAAGCAATGGGTTAGCTTCTGGCCAGAGAAAGTTAAGTTTGGTTCAAGCTGTCTAAATAACGTTCCGCGTCGAGGGCTGCCATGCAGCCCATTCCGGCAGCAGTAATGGCTTGTCGGTAGATGCGGTCCGTGACATCACCTGCGGTGAAAACGCCGGGGATATTTGTTGCAGTAGCGTTCCCTTGCAAGCCAGATTTCGCGCGAAGGTAACCCCCTTCATCCATTTCCAACTGGTCTTTAAATATTTTGGTATTAGGGTCGTGACCGATGGCGATGAATAAACCGTCAATAGTAAGATCTTGAGTTTTCTCCTCTTTAACGTGCTTAAGATGGACCCCAGTTACGCCTTGATTATCACCCAAGACTTCTTCGACTACATGACTCCACACAATAGCAACTTTACCTTCCCCCACTTTTTTAATTAATTGGGCGCTTAGCATTTTTTCCGCCCGCAATTTATCGCGCCGATGAATGAGGGTGACATGAGAAGCTATGTGAGAAAGATAAAGTGCCTCTTCCACAGCCGTATTTCCCCCGCCAACCACCGCCACTTTTTTGCCGCGGTAAAAGAAACCATCACAAGTTGCACACGCGGAAACGCCTTTGCCCATATAGGCTTTTTCTGAAGGTAAACCTAAATAACGCGCAGAAGCGCCGGTAGCAATAATTAAAGCATCGCAGCTATACGTCGTGTTATCTCCTTTGAGCAAAAAAGGACGCTGGTTTAAGTTGGCTTCACTAATATGATCAAAAATAACTTGAACATCAAGATATTCCGCATGCTTTTGCATCTTTTCCATTAATTCTGGGCCTTGTAATCCTAGCCCTTCTCCCGGCCAATTATCCACGTCAGTCGTGGTCATGAGTTGTCCGCCTTGTTCCATGCCGGTAATCATTATGAGTTTTAGGTTAGCGCGAGCGGCGTAAATGGCGGCTGTGTAGCCGGCTGGGCCGGAGCCAAGAATGATGAGAGAATGGTGTTGTGGTTTATTCATGCTCTTGGTATTGGTTAGTGAATGATTCGGGCTATAATACTAACCGCTTTCAGGTTTGTCATTACTTGAGAGAGAAGTCCAATCGCTTGCCCGGTTTGGGCGCGCGTTTTAAAATTGAATAAAGAGTATCTTTGATGGGACAGCGCAAGGGTAAAAAATCAGCGAAGGAAAAGGGAGTTCTGTTACGGCGCCATTTGTGTTATCGCCTATGTGAAGGTTGCTTTATTTTGGTGCTGGCTTTTTCGGTTTTTCTTTTTATTGCCCTTCTGAGTTACCATCGATCTGATCCGGGCTGGTCGCACAGTATAGTGGTTAAGCATGTCGCCAACTTGACTGGGGAAGGGGGGGCTTGGCTTTCTGATTTTACTTTATATATGGTGGGTTACCTGGCCTACATTTTTCCTTTGATGGTTGCTTTTGCTGCTTGGGGGTTTTTCCGCAATCTTCATAAAGAACAGGATATTCCGACTAAATGGCCTTTATTAATTTTACGTTCCATTGGGTTTTTGTTAATACTATTCGCTGGTTCTGGATTAGCGGCCATTCATTTAGGTATGCTAGACGCTAATCTTCCGTATAATGGTGGCGGAATAATCGGCGTCGTCATGGCGCAATCATTATTTCCCATTTTTAGTACCGCAGGAACTTCTTTAATTTTAATTGCTTCCCTATTGATAGGAATTACACTATTTACAGGATTATCTTGGTTCCAATTTTTAGAATTGCTTGGAAAAAACGCAATTAAATTTACAAAATTCTGTGCAATTCGATTGGGGGCTATTGCCTGGAAAAATTTATTTCTATCGTTATTACCTTCTCAAGATAAGCGAGAAGCTGTCGCCGTTCCAAAAGTCAAACGCGTCGAACCGGATTTGGTTCCCAATGCACTGCACATGATTTCTACACCTAAAATTGCCGAACGGCCGAAATTAGAAATTATCGATCATGAATTTAAAATGCCACGTTTTAAAGGCTCAGCCATATTACCTGAACTTTCTTTACTTGATAAATCTTCTCAAGACAATACCTTGTCCTATTCGAAAGAAGAGTTGCAGCAAAAATCGTGTGAAGTCGAACTTCGTTTGGCGGATTTTGGTATTCAGGCGAAAGTAGTCGCGGTACATCCCGGGCCTGTGGTAACACGTTTTGAGTTACAACTGGCGGCAGGAACGAAAGCCAGCCGCGTCACAAATTTGGCAAAAGATTTGGCCCGCTCATTATCGGTCATTAGCGTTCGAATTGTCGAAGTAATTCCGGGGAAGTCGGTCATTGGTTTGGAACTCCCCAATAAACACCGAGAAGTGGTCACGATTTACGAAGTGTTGGCGACTAAGCAATACCAAAATGCACGCTCGAGTTTAACGCTTGCATTAGGGAAAGACATCGGAGGGCACCCGGTTATCGTGGATTTGGCAAAAATGCCTCATCTACTAGTGGCGGGAACTACCGGCTCAGGTAAATCAGTCAGTTTAAACGCTATGTTATTGAGTCTTCTTTATAAATCCACTCCACAACAATTGCGCCTTATTCTAATCGACCCCAAGATGCTGGAGCTTTCAGTTTATGAAGGTATTCCCCATTTGCTTACCCCGGTCGTCACCGATATGAAAGACGCGGCAACGGCTCTTCGATGGTGTGTCGTTGAAATGGAACGGCGTTATCGGTTGATGGCTTCGCTTGGCGTGCGTAATATTCTGGGTTACAACGCCAAAGTCAAAGAAGCCATTGAAGCCGGAACTCCATTATTAGATCCCTTGCAAGCCAATCCAGAAGGAAAGCCGCCTGAACTTCAAGAATTGCCGCAGTTGGTAGTTATTGCCGATGAATTTGCGGATATGATGGTGGTTGTTGGGAAAAAAGTAGAAACGCTTATCGTTCGTTTGGCGCAGAAAGCGCGGGCGGCTGGCATTCATCTTATTTTTGCAACGCAGCGGCCTTCTGTAGATGTTATTACGGGATTAATTAAAGCTAATATCCCCACTCGGGTGGCTTTCCAAGTCTCTTCAAAAATTGACTCGCGGACTATCTTAGATCAACAAGGAGCTGAGCAACTATTAGGGCATGGTGATTTACTGTATTTGGCTCCCGGTAGTGGCGTGCCTGTCCGAGTTCATGGCCCTTATGTTAAAGACGAAGAAGTGCACCGGGTAGCGGAGTATTTGCGTGAAAGTGGCGAGCCGAACTATGTCGAAGGAATACTGGATGAAATAGGCGCACAAGATTTAAGTGGTTTTGTGGCAACCGCTTTAGGTGGGAGAGCTGAAGAAGGGGGAGAGAGTGATCCGCTTTATGATGAAGCTGTAGAAGCTGTCATCCGCTCACGCCGTGTGTCGGTCTCCAGTATTCAACGCCGCTTTAAGATCGGGTATAATAGAGCCGCACGTATCGTTGAAGCGATGGAAGCCGCCGGTGTTGTCAGCCCAATGGAAAATAATGGCGTTCGAGAAGTACTAACGCCCTCAAAAGAATAATATAAAAAACAATGAGCACCATAAAAATATTAATCGGTTTATTGGGAATTTTCTTATTTTCCCTGTCTAGGATTGTGAGTGCTCAATCCGATGCCACAGCCCAGTTAAGCCAACTGCTTTCAAATTTTTTGACTTATCAGGCAAAATTTAATCAAATTACTTTTGATAACCAAGATCAAGTGATCCAACAAAGCCATGGGCGAGTCATGATTATGCGCCCGGGGTGCTTTCGCTGGGAAACCGATTCACCGACTAAACAAATTATAATCACAAATGGAAAAACGTTGTGGGTGTATGATGTAGATTTGTCCCAAGCCACACAGCAGCCGCTAGCGAAAGAAACGAATATTAATCCTGCTGCGTTATTATCGGGGTCGGTGAAAGATCTAAAACAAAAATTCACCATTACGGTTAGCTCAACTCCCGATACTGCCACTTTTCAATTGGTTCCCCACTTAGGGAAAAGCCTTAATTTTAATTGGATTCGTTTAAAATTTTTAAAAAAGCAACTTACTGAAATGACCGTGTTAAATAATTTGGATGAAAGAGGTATTTTCCAATTCAGTCAAATTAAAGTAAACGCTCCATTGTCGAGTACGCTTTTTGCATTTAAGCCTTCGCGTGGCATTGATGTTCTCAAACAATGATTTTATTCCGCTCGTTACCCGCATGAGTCCGGGCTGTTTGGAGGAGTTTGTGGGCCAGTCGCATTTATTGGGAAAGGATAAACCCCTTTTTCGTGCCAAAAAAAGGTAAATTGCATTCGATGATTTTATGGGGCCCCCAGGGTCGGGGAAAACGACTCTCGCTGAGATTATGGCGCAAAAAGCAGGAGCATGTGTTGAATCTATTTCCGCCGTCCTCGCTGGGGCAAAAGATATCCTGGATGTGGTCGAGCGGGCTGAACGCCATAAAGGACAGGCAACGATTCTATTTGTTGACGAGATGCATTGCTTTAATAAATCTCAACAAGGTTTTTTACCCCGCGTTGAGAAAGGCACGATCATATTAATTAGTGCCACTACGGAAAATCCTTCCTTTCAATTAAATAACGTATTTCTTTCTCGAACTCGAGTTTATATCTTAAAACAATTGACCGAAGCTGATTTATTATCTATTTTAGAGAATGCGCTTGCCAATGAAGAGCGAGGTTTAGGAAAAAAGCTTTAGAAATACTGGGAACGCTACGTCGTCGAATTCTCCAGTTTCCTGATAGGGATGCGCGGCAATGCTTGAAGCTTCTGGAAATCATTGCTGATTTTGCGTTGGAAGAAAATGGCCGTTTTATGGTCGATGATTGGCTCATTGATAAAGTTTTAACGGCAGGGTACGTCGTTTTGATAAACGCGGAGAAGCTTTTTACGATCAAATATCCGCATTGTATAAATCGGTTTGTGCTTCTGATCCCGATTCTTCGCTGTATTGGTTTTCCCGTCTTTGTAGATGGTGGTGCGATCCTTTTTACGTCGTCGGGCGGGGTAGTGTGCATGGCGAGCGAAGATATTGGAAATGCTGATTCTCGTGCGCTCCAGTTAGCTTTTGATGCTTGGGAGACTTTTGAGCGATTGGGAACGCCGGAAGGAGAACTCGCCATCGCGCAAGCGGTTGTTTACTGTGCCTGCGCTGCGAAAAGTAACGCGGTGTATAAAGCTTTTAACGTAGTCAGCCACGAAGTGAAAAGTACAGGCAGTCTGGAAGTACCCCTTTATCTACCCAATGCACCCACTCGATTAATGAAATTGCTCGACTATGGAAAAGATTATCGTTATGCCTATGATGAGCCAGACGGCTTTGCAGCCGGTGTGGATTATTTGCCCGAACCCTTAATGGGCGACGGTATTATTTCCTTGTTAGTAGAGGATTAGAAATAAAAATTAAAGGAAAGCTTGAATATTATAGAAAGCTTAACGAACAACACAAAACGACTGAGGATAGTAAAAACTAACCTTTTCACGTTATCTCGTAGGATAGGCCGCGGGCTAACAGGGTTGAATTCAGCCTAGAAGGAAAAAAAGAAGCAATGTTAGACCCCAAATTATTGCGACAAAATTTAGAGCATGTTGTAGAAAAATTACGCCGCCGCGGTTTTGAAATGGATAGAGATACTTTCCTTCAATTGGAAAGCAAACGCAAAGAGGCTCAATTAGCAATCCAATCTTTCCAAATTAAACGTAACCGATTATCAAAAACCATTGGAATGGTGAAATTAAAGGGGGAAAACCCAGAATCCTTAATGGCTGAAGTATCACAGTTAAACGATGAATTAAAGCGGGAAGAAGCTAATTTTGAAACCATTCAGAACGTTTTCTCTGATTTTCAATTAGCTATCCCTAATTTACCTCATGATTCAGTGCCCGATGGAAAAAGTGAAAATGATAATCGTGCAATACGACAGTGGGGCGCGCCACCCGGATTCGATTTTACGCCAAAAGACCACACAATTCTTGGCAAACGGGATAACCAATTGGATTTTGATGCGGCAGCCAAATTGTCAGGTGCGCGTTTTGTAGTTTTGCGGGGATCGTTAGCGCGTGCCCATCGTGCTTTGGCGCAATTTATGTTGGATTTACACACCGACCAACATGGGTATGAAGAAGTTTATGTGCCTTATTTGGTGCATGAAGAATGCTTATATGGAACAGGACAATTGCCGAAATTTCGAGAAGAGCAATTTCAAGTTGCCGGCGATCGGAATTTTTTTTTGGTTCCCACGGGCGAAGTGCCCCTGGTTAATTTAGCGCGAGACGAGATTATTGAAGCGCCAGCGCTTCCTGGGAAATGGGTGGCCCAAACTCCTTGTTTTCGCAGCGAGGCGGGTTCTTATGGCAAAGATGTGCGAGGGATCATTCGCCAGCATCAATTTCAGAAAGTGGAACTTGTTCAACTGGTTCAGCCTGAACATTCTTACCAAGCTTTAGAAGAAATAACTCATCAGGCTGAAAAAGTATTGCAATTATTGGCGCTTCCCTACCGGGTTGTGGAATTATGCGCGGGCGATTTAGGGTTTTCGGCCGCAAAGACTTATGATTTAGAAGTTTGGCTGCCAAGTCAAAATAAATACCGCGAAATTTCTTCTTGCAGCAATTGTGAAGCTTTTCAAGCCCGACGTATTCAAGCGCGTTGGCGTAATCCCAAAACAGGAAAGCCTGAACTACTTCATACTTTAAATGGTTCTGGGCTTGCGGTAGGCCGTACATTGGTCGCTATTATGGAAAACTATCAACAAGCTGACGGACACATTCGTGTGCCCGACGTTTTGAAGTCCTACATGGGTGGAGTGGATTATTTTTAGCTAAAGTTCGGGTCGTTCTTTTCCTGTGGCGCGTAAGCGAACACAAAACTGCCACCTTTGATTTTGCTGAAGACGTATTTGGAACATTTAGGGTCAATTGCAAAACAGCCCCAGCTACGGCCTAATCGGCTTACTTTTTCTGCGAAAGACTTGGTCGCGTACCAAGCTAAGTGGAAAACCACCACTCGCTTGAAGACGTTATTGGTTAACGCCTTTTTCAAGGCCGTGAATTCGGATAAATAAACCGTGGTGCCCGTAAACTTTCACCTGTCACCATCGCTCCTATCGAAGAGAGGTCTGATCCGTCTTTATTAGAGAAACGAGTCGCGTAAGAGGTTCCCACTGCCTTTACCTTGGGCGACGTAACCGTTGAATAGCAGTTTACCATTAGATATTGTCAATAACCCACAGTGGCTTTTTATTGGAAGGCTGTTTGAAGTCGATCAAAATCATGATCGGCTTTTTAACTGCACCATGTGCTCGCGTCCATCGATAGGCTTTAAGGCCAACCTGCAAATCTTGGGGAGACAAACCTTTATTAATTAAGGGTTGGAAATCAGAATAATCAAACGCCTTCGCTGAAAGGGAGGCCAACGAAGTAGCTAAGAAGATACTTGTTATTAAAGCTATTAAACTACCGCTCATCTTTTTACCTTTAGTTAGTTTTACCTCTATATTATTTCTCTTTAACAAATACTATGTTTTTTCTTCCGAAGAAAACAAATTCACATGATACCGAATTGTTCATAATTTTTCTAGGAAGATCTAATTTTTCATAATTTCTTAAGAACATATTGTAATTATTTGAAATATAAATATTCTTAACTCTTCAGCTAGCTCTAAAAACGCTCATTTCCCGTTTTTGGGAATGACGATTAAAAACACTTAATTTCTAAAAATCATTTCCTTGACAATGACCTTCCGTCCGCAGTTTTAAATCGTTTTAGGAAAAGTTTAAATTTGTAGGCATAGCTGTAACCCATGGGTACGACCACCAGCGAGAAAAAGGTACCAAATATAATAAATCCCCCGATAATAACAATGCCGATTTGATGGCGGCTTTGTGGCTGCCACCGCTTAAAAACAAGAGTGGAAGTGCGCCGAATACCATCGCGGCTGTGGTCATTAAAATTGGACGCGGTCGAATAGACGCCGCCTTCAACAAAGCTTCACATATGGTGAGGCCTTTTTTTGCAGTCGATTAGCGAATCGCGTGATTAAAAACAGTGTTTTGAAACCAAACCGATAAGCGTCATAAGGCTGATGTCAGTGTAAATATTCAAGGTACCGCCAATTAATTTTAAATAGGCCATCGCGCCCACAATACTTAAAGGGACGGTTAACAAAATAATGAAAGGATCAATAAAGCTTTCAAATTGATCGGCTAACACTAAATAAAGACCATTGCGAGTAAGAAAATAAGCTACATGCTGTTGTTCGAGGTTAATAAATCGTGCGCTTGGCCAGTGAATGCTTATTTTACGTTTGCTGGCAATAGTTAAGGTAATTCAGTTTGTAAATAATTTACCACGGTTCCTAAATTATAACCAGGGGCCAGTTGGGCAGACATTTGTGCCGCGCGCAAGCGATTATAGTGAGGCAATACCACTTGCGAAAGAATAGGTTTAATTGAAATTAAATTGCTAAGAGGGATTAATTTATTTGTTTGTTATTGACATAAAGTTTGTTGATGCTTGCTAAGCTGTGCAAATCGTTTTTCTGCGCTTGGAGATAAACGTTATAAGTTTTGCCGTTGGCGTCGAATGTGGAAATTCTACTCCCGCCATACAATGCCGCCATCGTATTATCGATGTCTTTAATGTTTACTTGCAATTGACCGTCATATTATATTGTTGACTATCAAACCACATGTTGCTTTGAATCACACGAAGCCCAGGGTAATTTCCTAATTGATTTATTAGTTTTTGAGAAACAGCGTAAAGGTCCGAATACGTATCTCTCATGATATAAAATTCGAGCTGGTGCTGCATTGAGCCGCCGAAAGAAGGCGCAAAAGCAGCGGCATTTAATCCGATAATTTGCTTTATTTTTTAATTGACTACATTCGCAACTTGTGAAGCGCTTTGCTTTCGATCTTTAAACGGTTTAAGCATGGCAAAACGGAGTTAAACACTTTAGCGTTGGTATCCGCGACGGTAATCACTGAAGCAGCGGCGGGCGCTTGTTTAAAATAATGGCTACTTGTTCTAATCCTCGATTGATTGTATTAATGCTGGAACCACTGGACGTAGAAACAGCAGCGATCACAAAACCCATATCTTCTTGAGGGACGAACGCCATCGGAATATTTTTAGCAAGGAAAAAGTCGCCGACAGCGATCAGTATCACAACAAAGACGACAAGAATTCGTTTATTTAAAATGACAGCTAATATTTTTTGATAAGCTCGCGCCATCCCTTCATAGATAGTTTCGATTATGCGGTTATAACCTTTAGGCTCGCCGCCAGCTTTTAAAAAACAGGAACACATCATTGGAGATAAAGTTAATGCAACGAACCCGGAAATTAACACCGTACCCGCGAGTGTAAATGCAAAGTAACGAAAAATATTAGCCGCTTGATTTTGTATTAAACCGATCGGCGCGTACACCGCAGCCGAGGGTAATCGTCATCGCAATCACAGGGAAGGTGATTTCTTTCCTTCCTTTAAAGCTGCTATTAAAGGCTTTTCGCCGTTTTCAATATGTCGATAAATATTTTCGAGCATCACAACGCATCGTCGACAACCAAGCCGATCGAAAGAACTAAAGCGAGTAAGGTAATGACATTAATGCTAAAGCCCAATAAATACATGACACCAAAAGAAGTGATCAAACAGACGGGAATAGTCGCAATGGGAATAGCAACCGTGCGCAACCGGCCTAAAAATAAAAAATGATAAAAATAACGCATAAAATTGCAATGCCAATAGTAGAGGTATACTTTATGAATTGATCCATGCATATAAGCGGAAATATTAAAAGAAGGAACGATTTTTATCCCATTGGGCAAATGCGGTCGGATTTGATTTAAAAAGTGATTGATGTTTTTTCTGCATCATCCAATGGGTTAGCATCGGTAGCGTTATTGATGCTCAGTAATGCCCCTGGCTGGCCGTCCAAGGTCACTATGCTTTGATCGGCGCCATCATCACCGAGTTGTGCTTGGCCGATGTCTTTAATACGAATTACTTGACTATTATCATTTTTTATAATAAAATAATATTATTAAACTGATCGGTGGCGTTAAGTTCGGTTTCCGCTGTAGTTAGGATAATTAATTGAGGAGCCTTTAATTTCACCGGCAGGCAGTTCGACGTTACTGTTTTGGATGGCCGTTTGAACGTTGTTAATGCTTAGACCGCGAGCCACCATTTTTTGTGGATCTAGCCAAATTCGCATGGCGTATTGATTGGCGCCCGCTACTTCAACATCAGCAATTCCGGGAATTTCTTCAATTTGGTCGATAACATTTCGTTCTAAATAATCCTGAATGGCTTTGGGGTTTTTATTGGGTGTGCCGTAAAACCAACATCCATTAATTCCATATCACCCCAACCGACTTGTACCACAGATGCATTAATATTAGTGGGCAGTTGAACGCGGACTCATTCGACTTTATCGCGTATTTGATTCGCGACTTCGTAAACGTTTACTCCGTAATCTAAAGTCAATTTAATGGCGCTTTCTCCCTCGAAACTTTGAGAGATGATAGCATCAATCCCTTGCACTCCGCTGATCCCTTCTTCCAACGGCGTTGTAATGCTAGATTCCACTAATTTTGCGCTAACGCCAGGATAGATAGGCCGTCGAAATATTTATAACGTTTTTCTCAAACTTGGGGAGAAAAACGCGTGTTTAAGTCATTAAACCCCATGATGCCAACGATGACAAGAACCAGGTTTAAGACGAGCGCCAAAACAGGACGTTTGATAGAGATTTTAGAAATATTTATGTGTTTTATTTGATATAAATATTAAGCAGCAGCGTGTGTGAGTAGACTTAATGAACCACTTTTACATTTGCTCCACTTTTATAAATTTTATCTTCTCCAGTCGTAATAATTTGATCACCTGGTTTCAAACCATTGGTAATTTCTACTTTTCCATAAAGGCGTTCTCCGACTTTAACCGGTATTGAAATGGCTTTTCCGTTTTTAACTTTAAACACGTAATGACTATTCATGTTTGCAAATAAACTATTTTCAGACATCAAAATAGTTTTTTTAAGGTTTCTAACGTTTGAGAAACGGTGACAAACTGGCCGGGTTTTAATGCACCATTTTTATTATTTAATAGAGCGTGTATTTCAATGGCTTGCGAATCAGAATAATTTACATAAGGTGCGCAATATAATTAACTTTACCGTTGAAGCGTTGACCCGGCAGAAAATCAGCAGTGACAGTAACCGGCTGGCCTATTTGTAATTATTTATTGTGGCGCGAAATGGTTCGGTAAATCGTAAATTACTTTTAATTTTAGTTGATTCACGAGGATCACCAGTTTTTGTCCCGGCGTGACATAATCGCTAAGGCTGAATTGCTTGGCGCCGAGATAGCCGCTGAAAGGCGCTCTCAATGTCATGTCCTGTAACGCCGTTTGATCCGTTTGAGTAAGGGCCTTGTCCTTGTCTTTATCGAGACTGACTTTATCGCTATGCATGGTCATTTGTAAAATTAAGTCCCTTTTTAAAGCTAAAGCGTCCCGTTTGTATTGTAATTCACTTAATTCGACATCGGCTTTCGCGGCCGCTAAGTCATTTTTTGTTTCTGATCGTCAAGTTGAATAAGCATCGTCAAGTTGAATAAGCAGCGAGCCAGCCGTCACAAAATCTCCAGGTGAAAAGGCTATTTTTGTTACATAGCCCGCTATTTTGTGGCTGATATTTGTTTGGTTTTAGCGACTAGCATCCCTATTGTCGTAGCGATAATGGGTAAATCCGCTACCTCAACAGGACTTTCTTTTACTAACAGGGGAGGCGTGTTGGGGTTACCGGTACTTTTTATGTGAAAAAATAAGGCCAGCCGCAATAAAGCAGCCTACCAGCCATAAAGTGATAATAATTTTTGTATGTTTTTTCATTATTGTGATTGTTGGATAACTAAAAATAATTGTTCCGGTCCACGCGCTACTTTCAGTAACAACTCCTTTGGCTTACCTTCAGCAATTTTCATTAGTTGATCGACCGTAGGTGTTAATTGGCCATTAGCACTGATAATAATATCGCCGGGCTCTAGTCCGCCGAGCGCGCCATTGCTGCTATCGTCCACGCCGGTAACTAACACGCCCTGCAAGATAGTACCATCGGGCTCCAGATCGTTGAATTTCTGCATGCGCATGCCGCCGAGAAAAGGCAGTTCGCGTTGCAATAACACTTTTTTAGGATCGGCTACTTCCGTTTTTATAGATAGAACCTTATGGTTGCGCAATATGGTTAATTGAATCTTAGTTCCTGGACGCGCCAGTCCGAGCATGTTGTGTAGTTGCGCTGAACTATGAATCCGAATAGCATTGACAGATTTAATAATATCCTGAACCTCAATCCCGGCTTTAGCCGCCGGACTTTCAGCAACCACTTTAGTTACTAGCGCTCCTTTGTTATGTTTTAAATTTAGGGCATTCGCTAATTCCGGGGTAATATTTTGAGCCGTTACGCCGAGCATGCCGCGTTCGACTTTTCCATATTTAATTAATTGTTCGGTTACTCTTTTGACCATATCGCTGGGAATGGCAAAGCCGATGCCGATATTTCCCGTAGACGGAGTGACAATCGCTGTATTAATACCAATTAATTTACCCTCTAAATCGATTAAAGCCCCGCCGGAATTACCGGGATTAATTGGCGCGTCGGTTTGAATAAAGCTTTGAAAATTATCGATACGCGGTTCCTGGCGATTCAAGGCACTAATGACGCCGGAAGTGACTGTTTGAGTTAAACCAAAGGGACTTCCCACAGCGACGACGAAATCACCCACTTTTAATTGATCTGAATTTCCGATGAGAAGTGCGGTCAGATGGTTAGCGTGAATTTGAATCACAGCCAGATCAAACCCTGCATCTTTCCCGATAACTTTCGCTCGATAATGGTTCCCATCTTTAAGGGTGACCACCATGATTTTTTGGTCTTTGACGACGTGAGCATTTGTTACAATATAGCCTTTTTTGGCGTTGATAATTACACCTGAGCCTACAGCGAGAACTTTTGTTGGTATTGAATTTTGATCCGTTTCAGGTTGTAGAGGGTTTGGTGTTTGAGGGATTAGCTTTTCCACGGAAATGTTGACGACGCTCGGCGTAGTCTTATTTAAGATCGGCGCAAGGCTGGGCATAGCTTTTCCTTTGACAGCAGGGGGCAAGTGAGCATAACTACTTACAGGCAAGAGTAATGGAAGTCCTGCAAAAATACTGCTAAAAATAATTTTGTATAATTTTTTCATTTTTTACTCGATCATTATAATTAACCGACTTGAACTACCAGCTCTACAAAATGATCTGGTTAAATTTCATGCTTTTAAATTTGGAGAAGTAGCTTACCATTCTATCAAGCGCTAAACCATCTTTCCTCAAAAATTTAGCCTCCCCTTCCGCTTTTTTAAGTAGAAAAAGATCGATCATTAGCTTCTGTTGATCAAGAGGGAAATGGCCAACTGGTGAGTGCTCAAAGTAACGAGCATCCATTTTAAATTATTTTTGTTTTTGAACGATTGTTC